>NZ_JBFABA010000069.1:0-24227 GCF_040640115.1 Micromonospora sp. NPDC023644
CCGACCCGGCCGCCGTGCGGGCGTGGTGGGCGGGGCTCGCCCCCGCGCAGCGCCGATGGCTGGTCGCGCACGAGCCGGGGCTGGTCGGCCGTCTCGACGGGGTGCCGGTGGCCGCCCGCGACCAGGCCAACCGGTTGCTGCTCGGGGCGCGGCGGGAGGAGCTGCTGGCCGCGCGGCGACGGCTGCTGGAGCGGGTGCCGCGCGGGCCGGTCGAGCTGGCCGGGCTGTCGCGCGTCGGGAAGTCGCTGGCGGGCCTGGACGCGCTGGCCGCCCGCCTGGCCGGCGACGAGCAGCCCCGGGCCTACCTGCTGGGGCTGGGCACGGCCGGAGAGGGACGGGCGGTGGTGACGCTGGGCAACCCGGACCGGTCGACCCGGGTGCTGACCTACGTGCCGGGGATGACCGCCGGCCTGCACGACGTGCCCGGCGAGCTGGGCCGGGCGGCCCGGGTGCTGTCCCGCTGCGGCGCGCTCGCCCCCGAGGAGGAGGCCGCCGCGGTGCTCTGGCTGGACTACGACGCCCCCGACTTCCTGCACGAGGCGGCGTGGCCGGGCCAGGCCCGCGACGCCGGCCCGGCGCTGCACCGGTTCCAGGAGGGGCTGCGGGAGACCCACGACGGGCCCCCGGGCCGGCAGACCGTGCTCGGACACAGCTACGGCTCGCTGGTGGTCGGCACGGCCGCCCGCGACCACGGGCTGGCCGCCGACGCGCTGGTCTTCGTCGGCTCGCCCGGGGTGGGGGTCGCGCACGCGGGCGAGCTGGGCGTGCCGGCCGGGCAGGTCTGGGCGAGCACCGCGCCGGACGACGTGATCCGGTGGGCCCGGCCGCCGGACGAGCTGGCCCGCCGGGCCCTGCTGGGCGCGTCGCCGGTCGGCCCGGCGATCGGGGCGCTGCTCGGCGCGCCGGAGCGCGAGCTGTGGTTCGGGCAGGACCCGTCCCACCCGGGTTTCGGCGGGCGTACGTTCCCCAGCGGCCGGCACGGGCACACCGGCTACTGGGCGGCCGACAACCCGGCCCTCGACGGGATGGCCCGGGTGGTGCTCGGGCGCTGACCCCGGACGCGGCGGGCCCCGCCCACCGACGCGGTGGACGGGGCCCGGCACGGGGCGGTACGGCTACTCGACCGTGACCGACTTGGCCAGGTTGCGGGGCTGGTCCACGTCGTGCCCCCGGGCGGCGGCGATCTCGGCCGCCAGCACCTGCAACGGCACGGTGGTGACCAGCGGCGCGAGCAGCGTCGGCGTGCGCGGGACGTAGATCAGGTGGTCGGCGTAGCGGACGACCGCCTCGTCGCCCTCCTCCGCGATCACGATGGTCCGGGCGCCGCGCGCCCGCACCTCCTGGATGTTGGAGACCACCTTGTCGTGCAGCATGCCCCGGCCGACCGGCGAGGGCACGATGCAGATCACCGGGGTGCCCTTGTCGATCAGCGCGATCGGGCCGTGCTTCAGCTCGCCGGCGGCGAAGCCCTCGGCGTGCATGTACGCCAGCTCCTTGAGCTTGAGGGCGCCCTCCAGGGCCACCGGGTAGCCCACGTGCCGGCCGATGAAGAGCACGGTCGGCTCGGCCTTCAGGTCGCGGGCCAGCTCGCGGACGGGCTCGATCCGGTCCAGCAGCTCGCGCAGCTTGCCCGGCATCTCCTGGAGCTGGGCGACCACGGCGGCCACCTCGTCGGCGAACTTGATGCCGCGCACCTGGGCCAGGTGCAGGCCGATCAGGTAGCAGGCGACGAGCTGGGTGAGGAACGCCTTGGTGGACGCGACGGCGATCTCCGGCCCGCCGTGGGTGTAGAGGACCGCGTCGGACTCCCGGGGGATGGTGGAGCCGTTGGTGTTGCAGATGGCCAGGACGCGGGCCTTCTGCTCCTTGGCGTGCCGCAGCGCCATCAGGGTGTCCATCGTCTCGCCGGACTGCGAGATCACGACGATCAGCGTGGAGCGGTCGAGGACCGGGTCGCGGTAGCGGAACTCGCTGGCGAGTTCCACCTCGCACGGGATCCGGGTCCAGTGCTCGATGGCGTACTTGGCGACCAGGCCGGAGTGGTAGGCGGTGCCGCAGGCGACGATGAAGATCTTGTCGACGTCGCGCAGGTCCTGGTCGCTGAGGCGGACCTCGTCGAGCATGATCTCGCCGGAGTCGGTGAGCCGGCCGAGCAGCGTGTCCGCGATGGCCTGCGGCTGCTCCTCGATCTCCTTGAGCATGAACCAGTCGTAGCCGCCCTTCTCGGCGGCGGAGGAGTCCCAGTCGATGTGGAAGTCCTTGCCGCTGGCGGGCTGGCCGGCGAAGTCGGTGATCTCGATGGTGTCGCCGGTGATCAGGACGATCTGGTCCTGGCCCAGCTCCACCGCCTCCCGGGTGTGCTCGATGAACGCGGCCACGTCGCTGGCGAGGTAGTTCTCCCCCTCGCCCCGACCGACCACCAGGGGCGAGTTGCGCCGGGCGCCGACGACCGCGCCGGGCACCGCGGCGTCGACGGCGAGCAGCGTGAACGCGCCCTCCAGCCGCTGGCAGACCACCCGCATGCCGGCGGCGAGCAGCTGCGGCCCGTCGGGGTGGCCGGCGGCGCGCAGGTCGGCCAGCGCGGCGGAGAGCAGGTGCGCCGCGCACTCGGTGTCGGTGTCGCTGGTGAACTGGACGCCGTCGGCCTCCAGCTCGGCGCGCAGCTTCGCGAAGTTCTCGATGATGCCGTTATGGATCACGGCGACGCGGCCGTCGGGGGCCAGGTGCGGGTGTGCGTTGCGGTCGGTCGGACCGCCGTGGGTGGCCCAGCGGGTGTGCCCGATGCCGGTGGTGCCGTCCCCGATGCCGATCGGGCTGGCCGCGCAGGACGTGGGATCCTCGGCGGCCCGCTCGGAGAGCACCTTCTCCAGGTTGGCCAGCTTGCCGGCCTTCTTCTCGGTCAGCAGCTGGCCGTCGCAGACGATGGCGACGCCGGCCGAGTCGTAGCCGCGGTACTCCAGCCGCCGCAGTCCGTCGAGCACGATGCCGAGCGCCGGGCGCGCGCCGGCGTAACCCACGATTCCACACATGTCCCGCAGCCTAACCTAGTTCCACTCATCGCGCGTGCGCGAAAGCCGGGTAAACGATCACCCGACTTGAGCGATCGGAGGGGAAGCGACACCCTCCGTGACATAACTCCGCCGGGCGAACGGGACGCCGGCGACCGTTCCGGGCGCGCGGCGGCGCCCCCGGCAGGGGTTGAAGCCGCGCCGGGAGTCCGTAGGCTGGCGGACGTGACGACCACCGCCGACGTCGACCCGCTGGTGGCCCGGATGCGCCCGTTCGGGACGACCATCTTCGCCGAGATGTCCGCCCTCGCCGTGCGCACCGGCGCGGTCAACCTCGGCCAGGGCTTCCCCGACACCGACGGGCCGCCGGAGATGCTCGCCGCCGCGGCCGAGGCGCTGCGCACCGGGCAGAACCAGTACCCGCCGGGTCCGGGCGTCCCGGCGCTGCGCGCGGCGGTGGCCGCGCACCAGCGCCGGTTCTGGGGGCTGGAGTACGACCCCGACGGCGAGATCGTGGTGACGGCGGGCGCCACCGAGGCGATCGCCGCCACCATCCTCGGGCTCTGCGAGCCGGGCGACGAGGTGATCTGCTTCGAGCCGTACTACGACTCGTACGCCGCCTCGATCGCGCTGGCCGGCGCGGTCCGGCGCCCCGTCACGCTGCGCCCCGCCGCCGACGGCCGGTACGCCTTCGACCCGGCCGCCCTGCGCGCCGCGTTCGGCCCGCGCACCCGGCTGGTGCTGCTGAACTCGCCGCACAACCCGACCGGCAAGGTGTTCAGCCCCGACGAGCTGGCCCTGGTCGCCGAGCTGTGCCGGGAGCACGGCGCGTACGCGGTGACCGACGAGGTGTACGAGCACCTCGTCTTCACCGACGCCGCCACCCCGCACGTCCCGCTGGCCACGCTGCCCGGGATGCGCGAGCGGACCCTGCGCATCTCGTCGGCCGGCAAGACGTTCTCCTGCACGGGCTGGAAGGTCGGCTGGGTGAGCGGGCCGGCGGCGCTGGTCTCGGCGGTGCTGCGGGTGAAGCAGTTCCTCACCTTCGTCAACGCCGCGCCGCTCCAGCCGGCGGTCGCGGTCGCGCTGGCCCTGCCGGACGCCTACTTCGCCGACTTCCGCGCCGGCATGCAGGCCCGCCGGGACCAGCTCGTCGGCGGGCTCACCGACGCCGGGTTCCAGGTGCTCCCGCCGGAGGGCACCTACTTCGTCACCGCCGACGTCACCAGCCTGGGCGGGCGGGACGGGGTGGAGTTCTGCCGGTCGCTGCCCGAGCGGTGCGGCGTGGTGGCCGTGCCGACGCAGGTCTTCTACGACGACGCCGAGGCCGGCCGGCACCTGATCCGCTTCGCCTTCTGCAAGCGCCCCGAGGTGCTGACCGAGGCCGTCACCCGGCTGCGCCGGCTGACGGACGCGCGGTGACCGACGCGTACGCCTGACCGTCAGCCGGCCGCCCGGGTCGGGCCGGTCCCCCGCTCCGCCGGCACCCCCTCGGAGCGGAGCGTCCGGAGCCGGGCGAGCACCGCGCCGCCGTCGGCGAGCAGCACCCCCTCCGCGTCGTCGACGAAGGCCAGGTCGGCCTCGACGTGCCGACTCGCCGCCGAGAGCAGCAGGCCGACCACCGGGTCGTCGGCGCGCCGACGCAGCCCGTCGAGGTTGCGCAGCTCCCGCATCAGGTGACCGCGCTGGTTGCCGAGCACCGTCCGCACCGTGGCCGGCTCGCCGGCGCGGGCCGCGGCGGTCACCTTGAGGAAGAAGTCGTCCCGGAACCCACCGCTGCGCGGGCTGGGCTCGGCCAGCCAGCGGTCCAGCTCGGCCCGGCCGTCCGGGGTGATCTCGTAGACGACCCGGTCGGGCTTGACCGGCTGGGGCTGCCGTTCGGCGACCACCAGGCCGTCCCGGGAGAGCCGGTCGAGGATCTGGTAGAGGTGCCCGATGTTGAGCGGTCCCCACTGCGGGCCCACCGCCTCCTCGAAGGCGCCCTTCAGCTCGTAGCCGTAGCTGGGGCCGCCGGCCAGCAGGGCCAGGACCGCGTGCTGTATCGCCACCGTCTCCTCCGATCCGGCCCGGGCTCGCGCCGACAGGGCCTTGCATTGTCACAATGTATCGCGCACAGTGTGCTCAGCACACGGGGAGGCGCGACATGCTCGACATCATCTGGAAGCAACTTCGCGGCCGTGCGGGACGGTCGGTGGCGCTGCTGCTCGGCGTGCTGGTGGCGACCACCGGCTTCGTCGTCCTGACCGGCGCCACCACCACCTCCCGGCTCGACGTCACCGGCGCCGTCGAACGGAACACCGAGGCCGCCTACGACATCCTGGTCCGCCCGAAGGGCGCGCGCACCCCGCTGGAGGCCGAGCGCCGGCTGGTCCAGCCCAACTACCTCTCCGGCCTCTTCGGCGGCATCACCACCGCGCAGTACGACCAGGTGAAGGCGGTCGCGGGGGTGGACGTCGCCGCCCCCATCGCCATGCTCGGCCACTCCACCGCCCCGGTGCCGACCCCGCTGGACCTGACCGGGGCGGTCGACCGGTCGCTCGACCGGCAGGTCATCCGCGTCGATCCCCGGTTCGTCGCCGAGCGCGGGCTCTCCGGCACGCCGGGCCGACCCCGCTTCGTGTACGTCACCACCCACCCGTTGATCTACCCCCGCATCGACCTGCGTCATACCAGCGACGCCACCCTGTACACCGACGGGCGCTCCTATCCGTGGTCCGGCACGTGCGGGCCGGCGCCCCGCGAGGTGCTGCCCGACGGCCGCACCCGGGCCGTCTGCGACCCCCGGTACACCCTGGGCAGCCCGGGCGCGTACTCGGAGCGCGAGGAGTGGTCGCTGGTGGCCGTACGGCTGCTCCCCGACGGCCGGTTCGAGGCCGGCGCGGGCGTCCTCGCCGGCGGCGGGTCGGGCACCTCGTCCACCTCGGACCGGCTGCGGATCGCGGTCCACCTGACGGTGCCGCTCCTGCTCGCCGCCGTGGACCCGGCCGCCGAGGACCGCCTCGTGGGCCTCGGCGGAGCGGTGGTCGACGGGCGGGCACTGGGCCCGGACGACACGGCGACCGCCAGGCGGGCGGGCTCCGGGGAGATCCTCACCGTGCCGGTGCTCGCGACCAGCAGCCCCTTCGTCGACGAGGAACTGCGTGCCAGCTTCACGCGGCTGCCCGCGGCCCGTCCGGCCGGTGTCGACCTCGTCGAGCTCGAACGGGCCCTGGGACGCGGTCCCGCGCTCCCCGCCGGCGACGCCCGCCACGACGTCGCCGCCGGCTGGCGCACCTGGCTCTCCACGGGCCTCTCTCCGACCGGCTGCTGCTTCGGCCAGCTCCAGACGATGGTGCAGGCCGGGCCGACGCGCTACGACCGGCTGCCCGACGGCACGCTGCGGGTCGACGCGCTCCCGGCGGCCGATCCGACGGTGTACGGCGACCGGTTCACGTACAACCCCTTCCCGCGTCCCTGGCTGGCCGAGGACACGGGGGCGCGGTCGCTGCGCAAGGTCCCGCTGAAGAGGGACGCGTCGGGCAACCCGTACCGGGGCTGGCGGGCCGTGGGGGTCTTCGACCCGACGAAGCTGACCGGCTTCAGCGACCTCGGGCGGGTGCCGCTGGAGACGTACGAGCCACCGTCGGCGCAGGGCGCGGACGCCCGCAGCCGCGACGCCCTGGGCGGCCGTCCGCTGGAGCCGGGCGGCAACCCGGCCGGGCACCTCGCGGCCCCGCCGCTGCTGCTGACCAGCCTCGACAGCGTGCCGAAGCTGCTGGCGGGCGGCGGCAGTCCGCAGGCGAAAGCCCCGATCAGCGCGATCCGGGTCCGGGTCGCCGACGTGGGCGGATACAACGACCGGGCCGCCGAGCAGGTCCGACTGGTCGCCGAGCGGATCGCCCAGGTCACCGGGCTCGACGTCGACATCACGCTCGGCTCGTCGCCCACCCCGCAGGCCGTGGAGCTGCCCGCCGGGTCGTTCGGCCGGCCGACGCTGCGGCTGACGGAGAACTGGTCGGCGCTCGGGGTCGCCTCGGTGATCACCAAGGCGGTGGACCGCAAGAGCGTCGCGCTCTTCGTGCTGGTGCTGGTGGTCTGCGCGCTCTTCCTCGGCAACGCGGTCGCCGCCGCCGTCCGGGACCGCCGGTCCGAGCTGGCGGTGCTCGCCTGCCTGGGCTGGCCGGCCCGGCGGATCGGCGCGCTGATCCTCGGCGAGGTCGCCGCCCTCGGGCTGGCCGCCGGGCTGCTCGCCCTGGCGCTGGCGGTCCCGCTCGGGGTCGCGCTCGGCATCGACGTCGGATGGCGGCGGGCGCTGCTGGCCGTGCCGGTGGCCCTGCTGCTGGCGCTGGTCGCGGGCCTGACGCCGGCCCTGCGGGCCGCGCGCGCCCACCCGGCCGCCGCGCTGCGCCCGGCGGTGGCAACGGCCCGCTGGGTACGCCGGCCGCGCACCCTGGCCGGCCTGGCCCTGGCCAACCTGGCCCGCACGCCCGGCCGCACCCTGCTCGGCGCCGGCGCGCTGGCCATCGGGGTGGCCGCGCTGACCCTGGTCGCCGCCGCCGGGTACGCGTTCCGCGGCGCCATCGTCGGCAGCCTGCTCGGCGACACGGTGTCGCTGAGTGTGCGGGGCGCGGACACCATGGCCGCCGTCGCGACGGTGCTGCTCGGCGCCGCCGCGGTCGCCGACGTGCTCTACCTGAACATCCGGGACCGGGCCGCCGAGCTGGCCACCCTGCGCGCGGTCGGCTGGAGCGACGCCGCGCTGGGCCGCCTGATCGCCTACGAGGGGCTGGCCCTCGGAGTGCTCGGCGCGGTCACCGGCGCCGGCCTCGGCCTGGCCGGGGCGGCCTGGCTGGTCGGCGCCCTGCCCGGCACGTTGGTCACGGTCGCCGCGCTGGTGGCGGTGGCCGGTGTCCTGGTCACCTCGATGGCCGCCCTGGTCCCGGCCGCGCTGCTGCGCCGGCTGCCGACCGCACGACTGCTCGCGGAGGAGTGACGATGGAGACGACGACGGTGGGCAGCACGGTCCGGGTCGCCGGGCTGGCCCGACGGTTCGGTGCCGGCCCGCAGCAGGTGACCGCGGTCGACGACGTGTCCCTGGAGATTCCGGCCGGTGCGGTGGTGGCGCTGACCGGGCCCAGCGGCTCCGGGAAGTCGACGCTGCTGCACATGATCGGGGCGATCGAGCAGGTCGACGCCGGCACGATCACCGTGGACGAGCTGGAGATCACCGGGCTCGGCCGGTCCGCCCTGACGCGGTACCGGCAGCGGGTGGGCTTCGTCTTCCAGCGCTACCACCTGCTGCCAGCGCTGACCGTGCTGGACAACGTGATCGCGCCGGTGCTGCCCCGCCGGGGGCGGGCCGACCACGCCGCGCGGGCCCGGGAGCTGCTCGACGCGGTGGGCCTGGCCGGGCGGGAGCGGGCCCTGCCGGCCCAGCTCTCCGGCGGCCAGCAGCAGCGGGTCGCGATCGCCCGGGCGCTGATGGGCTCCCCCGGGCTGCTGCTCGCCGACGAGCCGACCGGCAATCTCGACTCGGCCACCGGCGGTCAGATCCTCGACCTGCTGCTGGACCTGCGCGACCGGCACGGCATGACGATCCTGCTCGCGACCCACGAGCGGGCGATAGCGGCCCGGTGCGACCGGCTGATCCGCCTCGGCGACGGGCGGATCGTCGAGGACGTGGACCTCACCGACGGCGAGGACCCGGCGGCGACCTTCCAGCGCGCCGCCGGCCTGCGCCTGTAGGGGCGTTTCCGGACGGAGGGCGAGGCCGGCCCCTCCTCGGCGCACCTCCACGCCGGATCGCCACCGAGGTCTCCGACCGCGCCCGCCCGGCTGAGCAAAGGCGTCGGCCCGGGCCCGCCGGTGACGGGTCCGGGCCGACGAGGAAGGTCAGGCGGTCGGGCTGGCGGTGCGGACCTGCTCGGCGATGCGCTCGGCGACGCTGCGGGCGGTCTGCTCGGTGGCGGCCTCGACCATCACCCGGACCAGGGGCTCGGTGCCGGACGGGCGCAGCAGCACCCGGCCGGTCTCCCCCAGCTCCGCCTCGGCCCGCTCGACCTCGGCCCGGACGGCGGGCGCGGCCGCGCCGACCGTTCGGTCGCCGACGGGGACGTTGATCAGCACCTGCGGCAGCCTGGTCACCACGGCGGCCAGCTCCGCGAGGGACTTCCCGGTGGCGGCGATCCGGGACATCAGGTGCAGCCCGGTCAGCACGCCGTCGCCGGTGGTGGCGTACGCGGGCATCACGATGTGCCCGCTCTGCTCGCCGCCGAGCGCCAGCCCGGACGCGCGCAGCTCCTCCAGCACGTACCGGTCGCCGACCTTGGTCTCCAGGAGCCGGATGCCCTGCGCGGACATGGCCAGCCGCAGGCCGAGGTTGCTCATCACGGTGGCGACCAGGGTGTCGTCGGTGAGGGTGCCGGCGTCCCGCATGGCGAGCGCGAGGATGGCCATCACCTGGTCGCCGTCGACCTCGTCGCCGTCGGCCGTCACCGCGACGCAGCGGTCGGCGTCGCCGTCGTGGGCGATGCCCAGGTGCGCGCCGTGCTCCACCACGGCGGCCCGCAGGGCCTCGATGTGGTTGGAGCCGCACTCGTCGTTGATGTTGAGGCCGTCCGGCTCGGCGTAGATGGCGACGACCTCGGCCCCGGCCTCCCGGTACGCCACCGGCGCCACCTCGGCCGCCGCGCCGTTGGCGCAGTCGACCACGACCTTGAGCCCGTCGAGGCGGTGCGGCACGGTGCCGATCAGGTGCTGCACGTAGTGGTCGGCGCCGTCGAGCAGGTCGTGCACCCGCCCGACGCCGGCGCCGATCGGCCGCTTCCAGGCGGTGGTGGCGTTCGCCTCGACGGCCGCCTCGATCTGCATCTCGATCTCGTCCGGCAGCTTGTGCCCGCCAGCGGCGAAGAGCTTGATCCCGTTGTCGGGCATCGGGTTGTGCGAGGCGGAGAGCATCACCCCGAGGTCGGCCTTGGCCTCGGCGGTGAGGAACGCCACGGCCGGGGTGGGCAGCACGCCCACCCGGACCACGTTGGCGCCGGCGCTGGTGAGCCCGGCGACCACGGCGGCCTCCAGCATCTCGCCGCTGGCCCGGGTGTCCCGCCCGACCACGGCCAGCGGGGGATGGCTCCGGTCCGACTCGGCGAGTGTGTGCGCGGCGGCCACCGCCACCGCCAGCGCCAACTCAGGCGTGAGATCCGCGTTCGCCCGCCCGCGTACGCCGTCCGTGCCGAACAACCGGCCCATACCCGCCAACCTCCGATGAAACGGTCCAGGAAAGGCGAACGGCCGGGCCACCTCCCGTCGAGGGGAGGTGAACCCGGCCGTCCGTCAGAAGTACAACGCGCAGCTGTTGATCAGCGCTTCGAGTACTGGGGAGCCTTACGGGCCTTCTTGAGGCCGTACTTCTTGCTTTCCTTGACCCGGGCGTCCCGGGTGAGGAAGCCGGCCTTCTTCAGCGCCGGACGGTCGTCCGGCTCGCTGACGATGAGGGCCCGGGCGATGGCCAGCCGGAGCGCGCCGGCCTGACCGGTGGTGCCGCCGCCACGCAGGTTGGCGATGACGTCGAAGGCTTCCGGCTTCTCGGCGGTGACCAGCGGGTCCTTGATCAGCTGCTGGTGCACCTTGCTCGGGAAGTAGGCCTCGAGGTCACGGCCGTTGCACGTGATCTTGCCGCTGCCGGGGACGATACGCACCCGGACGATGGCCTCCTTGCGCCGACCCACGGTCTGGATCGGGCGGTCACCACGCGGCGCGCGGGCGACGGGCGCCGGCGCCTCGGTGGCCTCCTCGGGGGCAACCTCGGTCTCGGTGATGTCGGTCATGCTGTTTCCTTCGCCCGCGCTCACTGCGCGATCTGCTTGATCTCGAACGGCACCGGCTGCTGCGCGCCGTGCGGGTGCTCGGCACCGGCGTAGACCTTCAGCTTCTTGATGAGCTGACGGCCGAGCTTGTTGTGCGGGAGCATGCCCTTGACGGCCAGCTCGATGGCCCGCTCGGGACGCTTGGTCAGCAGCTCGTCGTAGCCGACCTGCTTCAGACCGCCCGGGTAGCCGGAGTGGCGGTAGGCGATCTTGGTCTGGCGCTTGTTGCCGGTCAGCGCGACCTTGCCCGCGTTCACGATGACGACGAAGTCGCCCGTGTCGACGTGCGGCGCGAAAGTCGGCTTGTGCTTGCCGCGCAGCAGCGTGGCGGCGTGGGTGGCCAGGCGGCCCAGCACGACATCAGAGGCGTCGATGACGTGCCACTGACGCTCGATCTCACCCGGCTTCGGGCTGTACGTACGCACAGGTATACCTTGTCTCGTCGTCGGTCTGGGGTCGCGCGCCGAGGTTACCGGGCGCGCACGAACGACCAAGCGTACCTCAGGCGGCACGCCTCTGGATGTCGTACAACAGCAGGCAACGATACCCGCCGCCCCGTCGGCAGGTCAAAACGGGGTACCGCCCCCACCTGGGCCCCGAGGATACCTGGCGGGCGTCACACCCCGGTCAGCCGGTGCGGGCCCGGGCGCAGGTAGACCAGCCAGGTCACCCCGAAACAGACCGCGTACGCGGCGATGAAGGCGACGTACGCCGCGTCCGCGCTGCCCCCGGTCAGGAACGACTGCCGGAAGGCGATGTTCACCAGCACCCCGCCGGAGGCGCCGACCGCCCCGGCGATGCCGATCAGCGAGCCGGTCATCCGCCCGGCCCAGCGCTGCGCCGCGGCCGCCTCCCGCCGACCGGCGTCCACCTCGGCCGTCGCCCGCGCCCGGAAGATCGCCGGGATCATCTTGTACGTCGAGCCGTTGCCGATCCCGGAGAAGACGAAGAGCGACAGGAAGCCGAGCAGGTAGAGCCCGAACGACCGCTCCCGGGCGGCGAAGAGCACCAGCGAGGCGCCGGCCGCCATCGCGACGAAGTTCCAGAAGGTCACCCGGGCCCCGCCGAGGCGGTCGGCGAGGTGCCCGCCGACCGGCCGGACCAGCGAGCCGACCAGCGGGCCGAGGAAGGTGAGCCAGGCGGCGTCGACCGGGGTCGGGAAGCGCTCGGCGAACTGGAGCTGGAGCACCTGGCCGAAGGCGAAGCCGAAGCCGATGAAGGAGCCGAAGGTGCCGATGTAGAGCAGCGACATGACCCAGGTGTGCGGATCGCGGGCGGCCTCGCGCAGCGCGCCGGGCTCGTTGCGCGCCCCGGGGATGTTGTCCAGTCCGCGCGCCGCGGCGAACGCGGCCAGCACGATCAGCGGCAGGTAGACGGCCGGCACCAGGCGGGGGTACGCGGCGCCCGCGGTCGCCAGCACCGCCAGGCCGACCAGTTGCACCGCCGGCACGCCGAGGTTGCCGCCGCCGGCGTTGAGCCCGAGCGCCCGCCCCTTGAGCCGTTGGGGGTAGAAGAGGTTGATGTTCGCCATCGAGGAGGCGAAGTTGCCCCCGCCGACGCCGGTCAGGCAGGCCAGCACCATCAGGGTCGAATAGGAGACGCCGGGCTCCAGCAGCACCGTCATCGGCACGGCCGGCACGAGCAGCAGCAGCGCGCTGACGATCGTCCAGTTCCGTCCGCCGAAGCGGGCCACGGCCAGCGTGTAGGGCAGCCGCAGCGCCGCCCCGAGGGCGGCCGGCACGGCGGTGAGCAGGAACTTCCCCGCCGGGTCGATACCGTATTCCGGGCCGAGGAAGAGCACCATCACCGACCAGAGGCTCCACACGGAGAAGCCCACGTGCTCGGCGAGGATCGAGACCCAGAGGTTGCGGCGGGCGACCGGCGCCCCGGTCGTACGCCAAAACTCGGGGTCCTCGGGCCGCCAGTCGTCGACGCGGTGCCGGCGGGCGGCGGCCGGCGGAGCGTCCTCGGTCGGGGGTGTGGTGGGGGCCAGTGTGCTCACGGCGACTCCTCCTCGTCGGTGCGACCTGGAGGAACGCTAGGAACCGGGGGTTACCCGACCGTGCCCGTCGCGGGTCGGGCCGGAAACGGAGACCGCACCGCGGGCGGATGCCACCGGTGAGATGTCAGAGCTGTTGCAGGATGCGCAGTGCCCGGCCGACCCGGAGCATGGTCTCGGTGTCGGCGACGTCCACGCACTCGGTGAACCACTTCTTCATCGGCGAGGAGATCCGGTCGGGCATCACCACGTAGGCGCCCATCGGCACCGCCAGGGGCGAGTCGCGCAGCAGCGCCTCCTCGACCACCTCGGCCACGATCACGATCGGCACGTCGGTGGAGTTGTAGACGTCGGAGCTGATCACCAGCCCGAGCCGTTCCCGGGCGCCGTCGATGCGCCAGACCTCGCCCCTACGCAGCACGCGGGCGTCCGCCGAAGAGCACGTCGTCGACCATGCCCACCTCGCGGGCGTCCGCGAGGGCGGCGGCTTCGAGGTCGAGCCCGGCACGGCCGACGGCGGCGGCGTGCGCGGTGAAGACCTCGCGCAGCGCCTTCTCCCGGGCCGCCTGGTCCATCCACGCCGACAGGGAGAGCCCTTCGCGTTTGGCGAACCGCCGGGCCTCCTCGATCGTCTCGTCCGAGAACGACAGGGTCACCTTGGCAGTCATGCCAGGCAGACTACCCACCGGTATGACCGGCAGTCATCCCGTCGGGGGCGGCTATTCGCCCGGCCGGCGAACCAGACAAATCAACCAGCCAGCCCTCGCGGCATGTGGTCGACACGCGCCAGCATCACCCCGCGCCCGCCCGGTCCCCCTGCTGGTGGGGTGGACGCTGTCGAGCTGCCCCATCTGTGCGACCAGCGGAGCCGGTCCTCATCCACGGGGGCAGCTCGACAGTCCCGCGCCCGGGCACCGCCCCACCCACAGGGGCAGGTCGACAGTCCCGCAGGGCCCGGGCACCGCCCCACCTACAGGGGCAGCTCGACAGTCCCGCACACCCACATGCCCGGTCCCCGAGGCCGCCGCCCGGTCAGCCGGCCGCGTCGGCGTCAGGCCCGCGCCGGCCGCCGAACACGGCAAACCGCCACTGCTTGAAGAAGCAGTCGACGTCGACCAGGCCCGCCTCGGCCAGCCAGCGGCACTGCGCGGCGACCGGCGCCGGCCGGTCGTACGCCATCCGGCCCTCGGCGGCGGCGACCTCGTCGGCGTCGGAGCCCAGCGCGGCCACCTGCGCCAGCCACACCTCGTGGTAGCGCCGGTCCAGCGCCGGGGTGGGGCCGGCGACCTGCTCGGCGTTGACGAAGACGCCGCCTGGCGCCAGCGCCGCGGGCACCCGCCGGTAGAGCTCGCGCTTGCCGGCGTCGTCGAGGTGGTGCACGGCCAGGGCGCTGACCACCGCGTCGTAGCGGCCGGCCGGCAGCGGGTCGGCCAGGTCGGCCAGGACCGTCCGGTGCGCCACCCCGCGGGCGCCCAGGTGGTCGGCGGCGACGGCGAGCATGGCCGGCGCGGCGTCGATGAGGGTCAGCCGGACCCCCGGCACCGCCGCGGCGAGCAGGAGTGACAGCAGCCCGGTGCCCGCGCCCAGGTCCAGCACCTCGGGGGTACGCCCCGCGGCGAGCGCGGCCCGCAGCGGCGGCGCGGCCACCTCGACGGCGGTGCCGTAGAAGGCGTCGAAGCAGGGCACCAGGCGTCGGCGGGCCTCGTCGTAGCTGCCGGCCACCGCGTCGAAGACCCCGGCCACACCCATCCACGCCTCCCAAATATCAGGACAGTATTCCCACATTGTAAACGCCGCGAGTCGGCCCGGTGCCCCCGTGCGGTGTGAGCGGCTCTTGACAGGACCGAAACAAACGGGACCCGGACCGGAAACCGCCCCCCGGCACGCTTTGCCGACATGACAGACGGTGCACACGCGGCGACCGGACCGGGGCCGACGCCCCGGGAGGTGGCGACGCACTGCCCGTACTGCGCCCTCCAGTGCGGGATGACGCTGCGCGAGGAGTCCGCCCGGGTGACGGTGCTCCCCCGGCAGTTCCCCACCAACCGGGGCGGCCTCTGCCAGAAGGGCTGGACCGCCGCCGAACTGCTCGACCACCCCGAGCGGCTGACCACCCCGCTGCTGCGGGACCCGGTCGGCGGCGAGCTGCGCCCGGCGAGCTGGGACGCGGCCCTCGACCGGATCGTCACCGGCCTGCGCACCGTCCAGGCGGGACACGGGCGGGACGCGGTGGCCGTCTTCGGCGGTGGCGGGCTCACCAACGAGAAGGCGTACGCGCTGGGGAAGTTCGCCCGGGTCGCGCTGCGCACGAGGCACATCGACTACAACGGACGGTTCTGCATGTCCTCGGCGGCGGCGGCCGGTACGCGCGCCTTCGGCATCGACCGGGGCCTGCCGTTCCCGCTGGCCGACCTGGGCCGGGCCGACGCGCTGCTGCTGGTCGGCGCGAACCCGGCGGAGACCATGCCCCCGCTGGTGCGCTGGCTGACCGAGCAACGCGAGCGCGGCGGCAGGCTGATCGTGGTCGACCCCCGGGTCACCGCCACCGCCCGCCAGGCCGACCTGCACCTGCAACCCCTGCCCGGCACCGACCTGGCGGTGGCGAACGCGCTGCTGCACGTCGCGCTCACCGAGGGCTGGGTCGACCGGGACTACGTGGCCGACCGCACCACCGGGTTCGAGGCGGTCCGCCGCGCCGTCGCCGGCTGGTGGCCGGCCCGCGCCGAGGCGCTCTCCGGGGTGCCGGTGGCCGACCTGGAGGCGACCGCCCGGGCCCTCGGCACCGCCGAGCGCGTGATCATCCTGACCGCGCGCGGCGCCGAGCAGCACGCCAAGGGCGTCGACACGGTCACCGGCTTCGTCAACCTGGCGCTCGCCCTCGGGCTGCCCGGCCGCCCCGGCTCCGGCTACGGCTGCCTCACCGGGCAGGGCAACGGGCAGGGCGGGCGGGAGCACGGGCAGAAGGCCGACCAGCTGCCCGGCTACCGCAGGATCGACGACCCGGCCGCCCGGGAGCACGTCGCCGGGGTCTGGGGGGTGCCGGCCGAGGAGCTGCCCGGGCCGGGCGTGCCGGCGTACCAGCTACTGGACTCGCTGGGCACGCCCGCCGGGCCGAAGGCGCTGCTGGTCTTCGGCTCCAACCCGGTGGTCTCCGCGCCCCGCGCCGCCCGGATCGAGCGCCGGCTGCGCGACCTCGACCTGCTCGTGGTCGCCGACTTCCTGCTCTCCGAGACGGCCGCGCTCGCCGACGTGGTGCTGCCCACCGCCCAGTGGGCCGAGGAGGACGGCACGATGACCAACCTGGAGGGCCGGGTGCTGCGCCGCCGCGCGCTGCGCCCACCGCCTGCCGGCGTCCGTACCGACCTGGAGATCCTCGCCGGCCTGGCGGACCGGCTTGCCGCCCCGGACCGGTCCGGGGCCGCCGCCCCGGCGGGCCGGTTCCCCACCGACCCGCGGGTCGTCTTCGCCGAGCTGCGGCGGGCCTCGGCCGGCGGGACCGCCGACTACGCCGGGGTGAGCTGGGCGCGGATCGACGAGCGCGACGGGGTGTTCTGGCCCTGCCCGGCCGAGGACGGCCCGGACACCCCCCGGCTCTTCGCCGACCGCTTCGCCACCCCCGACGGGCGGGCCCGGTTCCACGCCGTGGAGCACCGGCCGGCGGCGGAGGAGGTGTGCGCCGAGTACCCGCTGCACTTCACCACCGGCCGGGTGCTCGCCCAGTACCAGTCGGGCACCCAGACCCGCCGGGTCGCCGCGCTGCGCCGGGCCGCCCCGGACGCGTTCGTCGAGCTGCACCCCGACCTGGCCGGGCGGCTCGGCATCGGCGACGGCGAGCCGGTGCGGGTGGTCTCCCGCCGTGGTGAATTCCGCGCGCCGGCCCGGCTCAGCGCCGCCATCCGGCCGGACACCGTCTTCGCGCCGTTCCACTGGGGCGGCGCCGCGCGGGCCAACTCGGTCACCAACGACGCCGTCGACCCGGTCTCCGGGATGCCGGAGTTCAAGATCTGCGCCGTCCGGCTGGAGAGGGTGGAGCGACGATGAGCGAGCGGATCGTGGTCATCGGCAACGGGATGGCCGGCTCCCGGTTGGTCGGCGAGCTGCACGCCCGGGGCGGGGACCGGAAGGTCACCGTGCTCGGCGCGGAGCCGCACCGGGCGTACAACCGGATCATGCTCTCCACCCTGCTGGCGGGCAGGATCGGCGAGCCGGACGTGGAGCTGGCCGAGGCCGCCGGGCAGGGCGTCGACCTGCGTACCGGGGTGACGGTCACCGCCATCGACCGCGCCGCCGGGACGGTCCACACCGACGACGGCGACCGCGTCGCGTACGACCACCTGGTGCTCGCCACCGGCAGTCGGGCCGTGGTGCCCCCGCTGCCCGGGCTGGACGGGCCCGAGCTGCCGGCACGGGTGGCGCCCTTCCGCACCCTGGACGACTGCCGGCGGATCCTCGCCGTGGCAGACGGCGCACGCAGCGCCCTGGTGCTCGGCGGCGGGCTGCTCGGGCTGGAGGCGGCCCGCGGGCTCGCCGCCCGGGGCCTCGACGTCGGGGTGGTGCACCCGGTGCCGTACCTGATGGAACGGCAGCTCGACCCGGCCGGGGCGGCCGTGCTGGCCGGCACGCTCGCCGGCCTCGGGGTGACCACCCACCTGGCCGTCGCGGCCACCGGGGTGGTCGCGGACGCCGACGGGGTACGCCTCGACCTGGCCGACGGCCGCTCGCTCACCGCCGACCTGCTGGTCCTCTCCTGCGGGGTACGCCCCGACACCGCCCTCGCCCGCGCGGCCGGGCTGGCCGTGGAGCGGGGCGTGCTGGTCGACGACCGGCTGCGCACCGACGACCCGCGGATCTCGGCGATCGGCGACTGCGCCCAGCACGACGGCGCGCTCACCGGCCTGGTCGCCCCGGCCTGGGCGCAGGCCCGGGTGGTGGCGCAGGTGCTCACCGGCGAGGACGCCGGGGCCCGCTACCGGCCCCGGCCCGCGGTGACCCGGCTCAAGGCCGCCGGCATCGACCTCGCCGCCATGGGCGACCCGGGCGACGGCGGCACCGGCGAGGAGCTGACCTTCGCCGACCCGGCCCGGGGCACGTACGCGCGGCTGCGCATCCACGACGAGCGGCTGACCGCCGCGATCCTGCTCGGCGACAACCCGGCGGTCGGCACGGTCATCCAACTCTTCGACCGGGGCCAGCCGGTGCCGGCCGACCGGCGCTCCCTGCTGCTCGGCCGGGCGTTCGGCGCGACGGCGGGCGCGCAGGCCGCGACGCCGGCGCTGATGCCGGACGCGGCGACCGTCTGCCAGTGCAACGACGTCAGCAAGGGAGCGCTGGTGGGCTGCTGGCGTTCCGGGGCCCGGACGGTCGACGCCGTGGTCGCCGCGACCCGGGCCGGCACGGGGTGCGGCGGCTGCCGGGACGCGGTCGCCGGCATCGTCGACTGGCTGTCCGAAGTGGATTCAGTGGAGGTGGCGCCATGAGCGAGCGAATCGGCGGACCCGGTGCGAACGTGCCGCACGACGGCACGCAGCGGAGCGGAGGGCCGGCATGAGCGAGCGAGGCGGCAGGCTGGTCGTCGTCGGCAACGGCATGGTCGGGCAGCGCTTCGTCGACGCGCTGCGCGCCCGCGACCCCGAGGGGCGGTGGCGGGTGACCGTGCTCGCCGAGGAGACCCGCCCGGCGTACGACCGGGTGCGGCTCTCGGCGTTCTTCGACGGGGTCGGCGCCGAGGAGCTGAACCTGCACACCCCCGACGACGGGGTGGAGCTGCGCCTGGGCGAGCCGGCCACCGGGATCGACCGGGAGCGGCGGCTGGTGCGCACGGCGACCGGCGAGCACCCGTACGACGCCCTGGTGCTGGCCACCGGCTCGTACGCCTTCGTGCCGCCGGTGGACGGCGCGACCCTGCCCGGGGTCTTCGTCTACCGGACGCTGGCCGACCTGGAGGCGATCCGGGAGCACGCGCGGGGACGGCGCACCGGGGCGGTGGTCGGCGGCGGGCTGCTCGGGCTGGAGGCGGCGAACGCGCTGCGGCTGCTCGGGCTGCACACCAGCGTGGTGGAGTTCGCGCCCCGGCTGATGCCGGTGCAGGTGGACACGGCCGGCGGCGCGATGCTCCGCCGGTACGTCGACGAGCTGGGCGTCGCCACCCACCTGGGCGTCGCCACCACCGCCGTCCGGCCCGGCCCCGACGGCACGGTCGCCGGGCTGGAGCTGGCCGACGGGACCGTGCTCGACGCCGAGCTGGTGGTGGTCGCGGCCGGCATCCGGCCCCGCGACGAGCTGGCCCGGGCGGCCGGTCTCGCCCTGGGCCCGCGCGGCGGCGTGCTGGTCGACGACGCCTGCCGGACCGCCGACGAGCGGATCTGGGCGGTCGGCGAGTGCGCGGCCGTCGACGGCACCTGCCACGGCCTGGTCGCCCCCGGGTACGCGATGGCCGAGGTGGTCGCCGACCGGCTGGTCGGCGGGGCGGCCACCTTCCCCGGCGCGGACACCGCCACCAAGCTCAAGCTGCTCGGCGTGGACGTGGCCTCGTTCGGCGACGCGCACGGCGCCACGCCGGGCTGCCTCGACGTGACGTTCACCGACCCGGCCACCCGGGTCTACGCCAAGCTGGTCCTCTCCGACGACGCGCAGACCCTGCTCGGCGGGGTGCTGGTCGGCGACGCCGGCGCGTACCCGACGCTGCGGGCCAGCGTGGGCGGCCCGCTGCCCGCTCCCCCGCTGGCACTGCTCGCGCCCGCCGGCGCGCCGGGCGCGGGCGCCGGCGCGCTGCCCGCCGCCGCGCAGGTCTGCTCGTGCAACGCGGTGACCCGCGCCGACATCGACGACGCGATCGCCGGCGGCTGCGCGGACGTGCCGGCGCTGAAGGCGTGCACCCGGGCGGGCACCAGCTGCGGCTCCTGCGTGCCGATGCTCAAGCAGCTCCTCGACGCGGCCGGGGTCCGGCAGTCGACGGCGCTCTGCGAGCACTTCGACGCCAGCCGGCAGGAGCTGTTCGACATCGTCCGGGTGCGCGGCATCCGCACCTTCTCGCAGCTCGTCGCCGAGCACGGCCGGGGGCGCGGCTGCGACATCTGCAAGCCGGTGGTCGCCTCGATCCTCGCCTCCCTCGGCACCGGCCACGTGCTGGACGGGGAGCAGGCGTCGTTGCAGGACACCAACGACCACTTCCTGGCCAACCTGCAACGCGACGGCAGCTACTCGGTGGTGCCCCGGATCCCCGGCGGCGAGATCACCCCGGAGAAGCTCATCGTGATCGGCGAGGTGGCCCGGGACTTCCGGCTCTACACGAAGATCACCGGTGGGCAGCGGATCGACCTGTTCGGGGCCCGGGTCGAGCAGCTGCCGCAGATCTGGCGCCGGCTGGTCGACGCCGGCTTCGAGTCCGGCCACGCGTACGGCAAGGCGCTGCGCACGGTGAAGTCCTGCGTCGGCGAGACCTGGTGCCGGTACGGGGTGCAGGACTCGGTCGGGCTGGCCATCGCCCTGGAGCTGCGCTACCGGGGGCTGCGTGGCCCGCACAAGATCAAGTCGGCGGTGTCGGGCTGCGCCCGCGAGTGCGCCGAGGCACGCAGCAAGGACTTCGGCATCATCGCCACCGAGACCGGCTGGAACCTCTACGTCGGCGGCAACGGCGGCTTCCGGCCCCGGCACGCCGACCTCTTCGCCACCGACCTGTCCACCGAGGCGCTGGTCCGGCTGGTCGACAGGTTCCTGATGTACTACGTCCGCACCGCCGACCGCCTGCAACGCACCGCCGCCTGGATCGAGGCGATGGAGGGCGGGCTGGACCACCTCCGCGCGGTGATCGTGGACGACTCGCTCGGCCTGTGCGCCGAACTCGACGCCGCCATGGCCCGGCACGTCGCCTCGTACTCGGACGAGTGGCGCGAGGTGCTGGAGGACCCGGTACGGCTGCGCCGCTTCGCCTCCTTCGTCAACGCCCCCGGGGTGCCGGACCCGTCCATCACGTTCGCGCTCGAACGGGGCCAGCCGGTCCCGGTGGGCCGGGCACCGGCCGACGAGGGCCGGCAGCCCGTCGCGCTGGGCATGCCGGAGGTGCGGCGATGACCACCACGACGCCCGGACTGCTGGAGGTACGGCGATGACCGTCACGATGACGACGACGATGCCCGCCACGACGCGCGCCTGGACGCCGGTCTGCCCGCTCGACCGGCTGGAGCCCGAGCGGGGCGTCGCCGCGCTCGTCGACGGCGTGCAGGTGGCCCTGTTCCGCACCGCCGACGGGCTGTTCGCCGTCGACAACCGCGACCCGGTCGCCGGGGCGTACGTGTTGTCGCGCGGGATCGTCGGCAGCCGGGGCGGGGTGCCGACGGTCGCCTCGCCGCTGCACAAGCAGGTGTACGACCTGCGCACCGGGGTCTGCCTGGACCTGCCCGGCGTCGCCGTGCCCCGGCACGACGTGCGCTGCCGGGACGGCCTGGTCGAGGTGCGGCTGCGACAGGAGGGGTGAATGCGCGACGAACTGGCCGGCTTCACCATCGGGGTGACCGCCGACCGCCGGCGGGACGAACTCGCCGCGCTGCTCCAACGGCGGGGCGCCCGGGTGGTGATCGCCCCGGCCCTGCGGATCGTGCCGCTGGCCGACGACACCGACCTGCGGGAGGCCACCCGGGCCTGCCTGGAACGGCCGCCCGACGTCCTCATGGCCAACACCGGCATCGGGATGCGCGGCTGGCTGGAGGCGGCCGAGGGCTGGGGGCTGGCCGAGCCGCTGCGCGGCGTGCTCGCCGACGCGTACGTGGTGGCCCGGGGGCCCAAGGCGCGCGGGGCCATCCGGGCCGCCGGCCTGCACGACCAGTGGTCACCGGACTCGGAGAGCTGCGAGGAGGTGATCGAGCACCTGTGCCGGCGCGGAGTGGCCGGGCAGGTGATCGCCATGCAGCTGCACGGCGAGCGGCAGCCGGAGTGCACGCTGGCGCTGGAGGCGGCCGGGGCCACCGTGATCGAGGTGCCCGTCTACCGCTGGGCGCCGCCGACCGACCCGGCCCCGCTGCACCGGCTCATCGACCTGGTCGCCGGCCGGCTGGTCGACGCGGTCACCTTCACCTCGGCCCCGGCGGCCGAGGCGCTGCTGCGCGCCGCCGGGGACCGCTCCGACGCGGTGCTGGACGCGTTCCGGGGCGACGTGCTCGCCAGTTGCGTGGGCGCGGTCACCGCGGAGCCGCTGCTGCGGCGCGGGGTCCCGGTCAGCGCGCCGGCCCGGGCCCGCCTGGGCGCCCTGGTCCGGACCATCGTCGACGAACTGCCGCGCCGGACGGTCACCCTGAAGGTGGCCGGTCACCTGCTCACGCTGCGCGGGCACGCCGCCGTGGTCGACGGCGAGCTGCGCCCGCTCGCGCCGGCGCCGATGGCGGTGCTGCGGGCGCTGTGCGGCTCGCCCGGCCGGGTGCTGTCCCGCACCGCCCTGCTGCGCACGCTGCCGCGCGGCGCCGACGAGCACGCCGTGGAGATGGCGGTGGCCCGGCTGCGCGCCGGGTTGCGCGCGCCCCGGGTGGTGCAGACGGTCGTCAAGCGCGGCTACCGCCTCCGGGTCGACTGACCCGACCCGGAGGCGGCGCCGTTGCGCTCAGCCGACCGGCGCCGGGTAGCCCCGGCCCTGCTCGGCCTCGAGGCGGAGCATGGCGTGCTCCACGACGGTCACCAGCACCTGCTTCACCGCGTCGCGGTGCCGGGCGTCGGTCAGCACCAGCGGGACGTCCGGCGAGATGGCCAGCGCCTCGCGGACCTCCTCCAGCTCGTACTGCGGCGCGCCGTCGAAGCGGTTCAACGCCACGACGTACGGCAGCCGGCGGTTCTCGAAGTAGTCCAGCGGCGCGAAGGCGTCGGTGATCCGGCGGGTGTCCACCAGCACGGCCGCCCCCACCGCGCCCTTGATGATCTCGTCCCACATGAACCAGAACCGGGTCTGGCCCGGCGTGCCGAAGAGGTACAGGATCAGGTCCTCGGCCATGGTGATGCGGCCGAAGTCCATGGCGACCGTGGTGGTCTGCTTCTCCGGCACCTTGGACGGGTCGTCGATGCCGACACCGGCTGCGGTCATCACCGCCTCGGTTCTCAGCGGGGTGATCTCCGAGATCGCGCCGACCAGGGTCGTCTTGCCCACGCCGAAGCCGCCCGCGACCACGATCTTCGCGGAGATGATTCCCCGGTTTCGGCGGGCCCCGGCGGGGTCATAGCCTGCGAAGTCCACTTAGCACCCTTCCAAGGATTTCCATCCGCTCCTCGAACCCCTCGGCGGGAGCGGCAGTGTGTAGCGTCAGCAGGCTCTCGGCCACCATGTCGGCGACCAGCACCCGGGTGACGCCCAGCGGCATCCGGGTGTACGCGGAGATCTCGGCCAGCGACTGTGCCCGGCCCTCACAAACGGTGGCGATGCGGTGCTTGTCGTGCCCCGCGAAGCGTGCCTCCGCGGCCTGGGTCGGGCTGGCCGTCAGGACCGCCTCCAGGGCGATGTCCATTCGGGCCTCGGTCCGGCCGCGGGTGACCGCGTACGGCCGTACCAGCGCACCACGTGGGTCCACGCGCCGTTGGTCCATCGACGATCACCTCCTCTCCCGGCCGGGCCCCTGGTCGGGCGCCGGATCCTCTCGTTCCTGGCGACGCGCGGCCCGCACGTCGCGCCCCGCTAGGACCGCACCGCGTCCCGGGGCAGCGGCACCAGCGCCGCACCGACGCGCTCGACCAGCAGCGCCATCTCGTAACCCACCTGGCCGACGTCGCAGCTGCGGGCCGCCAGCACGGCCATCGACGAGCCGTCGCTGATCGACATCAGGAACAGGTAGCCGCTGTCCATCTCGATGACCGTCTGGAGCACACCGCCGGCGCTGAACATCCGGGCGGCGCCCTCCGTCAGGCTGACCACGCCCGAGGTGATCGCCGCGAGCTGGTCCGCCCGGTCCGCGGGCAGGTCCCGCGAGGAGGCGAGCAGCAGCCCGTCGGCGGACACCGCCACCACGTGGGCGATCCCCGCCACGCTGTCGGCGAAGTTGGTGAGCAACCAACTCATGTCCTGCATGGCCGCTGGCCTGTTCATCGACTCGTCTCCTTGGTCGAGGTGCTGTTCTGGTCCGTGCCGGCCGCCCGGCCGCGCTGCACGCCGCGGTGGTAGGCCGACAACAGGCCCCGAACTTCGTCCGGGGTACGCCGGCTGCGGTCGCGGCCGCCCCGGGGCTCGATCCCGCCGGGCACGAGCTGTGCCTGCGGCTGCCGCTTGGGCAGCCCCGAGCGGGTGGTGCCGGCGGTGGCGGGGGCCGCCGCCCGGCTGGCCCGGGACCAGCCCTCGTCTGCCGCCGTGCGCCAGGCGTCCGCGTCGGCCGCGGGCGCGTCCGCGACCGGCGCCGCGGGGGGCGCCGC
>NZ_JBFABA010000070.1:0-24138 GCF_040640115.1 Micromonospora sp. NPDC023644
CCGCCGACGTGCTGCCCGACGACGCCGTGCTGGCCGTCGCCGTGCAGCGCAAGGACCGGCCGGAGGCGCACGCGCTCCTGCACGCCCTGGCCGAGTTGCACGTGCATGGCGTTCCGGTGAGCTGGCGGCCGTGGTTCGCCGACACCGGCGCGCGCCGGGTCGACCTGCCCACGTACGCCTTCCAGCGGGAGCGGTACTGGCCCGAGCCGGCGGGCCGGCCACGACAGACGGCGACCCACGGCGGCGACGCCGACTTCTGGGACGCGGTGGAACGCGCCGACCTGACCGCCCTCGCCGCGCAGTTCGGCGACGACGGCGCGGCCCTGGACGCCCTCACCCCGGCCCTGCCCGTCCTGTCGACCTGGCACCGGGCGCGCACGCGGCGGGCGGTCGTGGACGGCTGGTCGTACCGGGTCGGGTGGAAGCGGACCGACATCACCGCCGACCCGGCGCGGCCCGGCGTGTGGCTGCTCGTGACGGCGGAGGACGACCTGGCGGACGGCACCCGGGCGGAGGCGGTCACCAAGGCCCTCGCCGAGGTCGGCGCCGACGTGGTCCGGCTCACCGTCGACCCGGTCGGCACCGACCGGGCGGGCCTCGCCCGACGGCTGGCCGACGCGCTGGCCGACGGGCCCGTCACCGGCGTGCTCTCCCTGCTCGGCCTCCGCGACCAGCCGCACCCCACCCACCCGGCCGTGCCGGTCGGGACGGCCGCGACGCTGCTGCTGCTCCAGGCCCTGCACGACACCGGGGCGACGGCCCGGCTGTGGTGCCTGACCCAGGGCGCGGTCAGCACCGGCGACGGGGACACGGTGCACGGCGTCGCCCAGAGCGGACTCTGGGGCCTGGGGCTCGTGGCCGGCCTGGAACACCCCCAGCTGTGGGGTGGACTGGTGGACCTGCCCGACCAGGTCGACGCGACGGCGTGGGACCGGCTGGCGCGGGTGGTGACCGGTTCCGGCGACGAGGACCAGCTGGCCGTACGCCCCTCCGGGGTGTTCGTCCGGCGCCTGGTCCGCTCGGCACCCGCCGCCCCCGACGCGGCGGAGCGGTGGCGGCCGTCCGGCACGGTGCTGGTCACCGGCGGCACGGGCGCGCTGGGCGCCCACGTGGCCCGGTGGGCGGCGGCCAACGGCGCCGCTCACGTCGTGCTGACCAGCCGCCGGGGCGAGCGCGCCCCGGGGGCGGCGGAGCTGCGCGAGGAGCTGACCGCGCAGGGCGTCCGGACGTCGGTCGTCGCCTGCGACGTGGCCGACCGCGACCAGGTGGCGGCCCTGCTGGCGCGGCTCGACGAGGACCCCGCGCCGCTGACGGCCGTGGTCCACGCGGCGGGCGCCGGCGAGTCCGGCCTGATCGCCGACACCGACCTGGCCGCGTTCGCCGGTGTGCTCGACGGCAAGGTCGCCGGCGCGCTGCACCTGGACGCCCTGCTCGGGGACCGGCCGCTGGACGCGTTCGTGCTCTTCTCCTCCATCGCCGGGGTGTGGGGCAGCGGCGGGCAGTCCGCCTACGCCGCGGGCAACGCCTTCCTCGACGCGCTGGCGGAGCACCGGCGCGGACGGGGCCTGCCGGCGACCTCCGTGGCCTGGGGACCCTGGGCCGACGGCGGCATGGCCACCGGCGAGGCCCAGCGACTGCTGGCCCGGCGCGGCCTGACCGCGATGGCACCGGCCGAGGCCGTGCACGCCATGCGGTACGCCGTCGGCCTGCCCCGGGCGGCGCTGACCGTGGTGGACGTCGACTGGGCGGTCTTCGCTCCGGCGTACGCCTCGGCCCGCCCCCGACCGCTGCTCGACGACATCGCCGAGGTCCGGGAGGCGCTGCACGCCCGCGCCGAGGAGCAGCCGGGCGGCGTCGCCGACGCCCTCCGGGACCACCTGCTCACCCTGCCCCGCCCCGAGCGGGTCCGGCACCTCGTCGACCTGGTCCGTACCCACGCCTCCGCCGTGCTCGGCCACGCGGGCACGGACCGGGTCAAGCCCCAGCGCGCCTTCAAGGAACTCGGGTTCGACTCGTTGACGGCGGTCGAGCTGCGCAACCGACTGACCGGGGCCACCGGCCTGTCGCTGCCGGCGACCCTCGTCTTCGACTACCCGAACCCGGCCGTGCTCGCCGAGAACCTGCTCGACGGACTGGTGCCCGAGGCGGCGCAGGCCGACGACGGCGACCCGGCGGAGGCGGCCGTCCGGCAGGCGCTCGCGACGATCCCGCTGGCCCGCATCCGCGAGGCCGGGCTGCTGGACCTGCTGCTCAACCTCACCGACGCCGACGGCGGTCCCCGCGACGAGTCCACCGACGAGGCCCTGGACCTCGACGAGCTCGACACCGACACCCTCGTCAGGCTGGCGCTTGACGGAACCGATTCCTGACCGTTGTCCCCAGTACGGAGCTCATGATGTCTACGTCCGCAGACAAGGTCGTCGAGGCGCTTCGCGCGTCACTCAAGGAGACGGGCCGCCTCCGCCAGCTCAACCAGCAGCTGACCGCTGCCGCCCGGGAGCCCATCGCGATCGTCGCGATGTCCTGCCGCTACCCGGGCGGCGTCGCCAGCCCCGAGCAGCTCTGGGATCTGGTGGCCTCCGGCGGCGACGCGATCGGCGGTTTCCCGACGGACCGCGGCTGGGACCTGGACAACCTGTACGACCCGGACGCCGACCGGGCCGGCCGGTCCACCACCCGCGAGGGCGGCTTCCTCTACGACGCGGCCGACTTCGACGCCGAGTTCTTCGGCATCTCGCCCCGCGAGGCCATGGCGATGGACCCCCAGCAGCGGCTGCTGCTGGAGACGTCGTGGGAGGCGTTCGAGCACGCCGGGATCGCGCCCGCCTCCATGCGCGGGCAGAAGGTCGGCGTCTTCGTCGGGACCGCCGCCAACGGCTACGGGATGGGGCCGCAGAGCGAGGCCGAGGGCACCGACGAGGGCTACCTGCTGACGGGTACGGCCACCAGCGTCGTCTCCGGGCGGATCGCGTACGCCCTCGGCCTGGAGGGCCCCGCGGTCACGGTCGACACCGCCTGCTCGTCGTCGCTGGTCGCCCTGCACCTGGCGTGCCAGGCGCTGCGGCAGGGCGACTTCGACCTGGCCCTGGCCGGCGGCGTGTGCGTCATGGCCACCCCTGGCCCCTTCGTGGGCTTCTCCCGGCAGCGGGGGCTCGCCCCCGACGGCCGGTGCAAGTCGTTCGCCGCCGCCGCAGACGGCACGGGCTGGTCCGAGGGCGTCGGCATCCTGCTGGTGGAGCGGCTGTCGGACGCGCAGCGCAAGGGGCACCCCGTCCTCGCCGTGATCCGGGGCAGCGCCGTCAACCAGGACGGCGCGTCCAACGGCCTCACCGCGCCCAACGGCCCGGCCCAGCAGCGGGTGATCCGGCAGGCCCTCGCCAACGCCCGGCTGACCACGGCCGACGTGGACGCCGTCGAGGCGCACGGCACCGGCACCGTCCTCGGCGACCCGATCGAGGCGCAGGCGCTGCTGGCCACGTACGGGCGGGACCGCCCCGCCGACCGGCCGCTGCTGCTCGGCTCGATCAAGTCGAACATCGGTCACAGCCAGTCCGCCGCGGGCGTGGCCGGCGTGATCAAGATGGTGATGGCGATGCGGCACGGGCTCGTCCCGTCCACCCTGCACGTGGACGAGCCGACGCCCAAGGTGGACTGGTCGGCGGGCGAGGTGTCGCTGGTGACCGAGGCCCGGCCGTGGCCGGTGACCGACCGTCCCCGGCGGGCGGCCGTCTCGTCGTTCGGCATCTCCGGCACGAACGCGCACACCATCCTGGAGGAGCCGCCCGCCCCCGACGCCGACGGCACGACCCCCGCTGACGCCCGCCCGGCACCCGCCGTCACCCTGCCGGTGGTGCCCGTGCTGCTGTCCGCCCGGTCGGACGCCGCGCTGACCGCGCAGGCGGGCCGCTGGGCCCGGTGGCTGGACGCCGACGAGACCCTCCGACCGGTGGACGTCGGCTGGTCGTCGGTGGTGTCGCGCTCCGCGCTGGAACACCGCGCGGTGCTCACCGCCACCGACCGCGAGGACCTGCTGGCCGGCCTGCGCGCCCTCGCCGCCGGGCAGCCGTCCGGCGCGGTGGTCGCCGGGCAGGCCGCCGACCGGGGCCCGCTCGCGGTGCTCTTCTCCGGCCAGGGCGCGCAGCGCGCCGGCATGGGCCGGGAGCTGTACGCGGAGTTCCCCGTCTTCGCCGCCGCGCTGGACGAGGTGTGCGGGCGGCTCGACCCGCTGCTGCCGCGCCCGCTGCGGGAGGTGCTGTTCGCGGCCGAGGGCTCGGCAGAGGCGGAGCTGCTGGACCAGACCGTCTTCACCCAGGCCGGCCTCTTCGCGGTCGAGGTGGCACTGTTCCGCCTCGTCGAGTCGTTCGGTGTGGTGCCGGACTTCGTGGGCGGGCACTCGATCGGCGAGGTCGCCGCCGCGCACGTGGCCGGGGTGCTGTCCCTGGCCGACGCGGCGGCGCTGGTGGCGGCGCGGGGCCGGCTGATGCAGGCGCTGCCCACCGGCGGCGGCATGCTCGCCATCGCCGCCCCGGAGGAGGCGGTGGCCGAGTCGATCGCGGCCCTGGCCGGCCGGATCGGCGTCGCGGCGGTCAACGGGCCCACCTCGGTCGTGGTCTCCGGCGCCGTCGAGGCCCTCGACGAGGTCGAGCGGCTCTGGCGGGAGCGGGGCGCGCGGACGCGCCGGCTCACCGTCAGCCACGCGTTCCACAGCCCGCTGATGGAGCCGATGCTCGCCGAGTTCCGCGCCGTCCTGGACGGGTTGACGTTCGCCGCGCCGGCGCTGCCCATCGTGTCGAACGTGACCGGGGCGCTCGCCGACGCCGACGAGATCCGCACCGCCGACTACTGGGTGCGCCACGTCCGGGAGGCCGTCCGCTTCGCCGACGGGGTCGCCGCGCTGCGCGACGCGGGCGTGGACACGTTCCTGGAGATCGGCCCGCGCAGCGTGCTGACCGCGATGACCCGGGACGTGCTGGACGGGCAGGAGCCGGCGGACGCCGACGACACCCCCGTCATCGCGGTGCCCGTCCTGCGCGCCGACCGTCCCGAGGCCCCGGCCCTGCTCGCCGCGCTGTCCGAGCTGCACGTCAACGGGGCCACCGTCGACTGGCCGGCCCTCTACTCCGGCGCCGGGGCGACCCCGGTCGCCCTGCCCACGTACGCGTTCCAGCGGCAGCGCTACTGGCCCGAGCAGATGCCGGTGTCGGTCACCGGCCCGGTCAGCCCGGACGTGGTGGACGTCGAGTTCTGGTCGGCGGTGGAGCGCTCCGACGTGGCGGCGCTGGCGGCGCAGTTCGGCGACGAGGGGGCGGACGTCCTGGCCCCGGCCCTGCCGGTCCTGTCGTCCTGGCGCAAGGCGCGGCTGCGGGACGCCGTCGTCGACGGCTGGTCGTACCGGGTGGTGTGGAAGCGCAGCGCCGCCCCCGCGCCGGTCAGCCCGTCGGGCCGCTGGCTGCTGGTGGAGCCGGCCGGCGACGTGCCCGCGACGGAGTGGGCCGAGGCGCTCGCGGAGACGCTGACCGCCGCCGGCGGCGAGGTGTCCCGGCTGGCGGTGGACCCGACGGCGGAGCGCGAGCAGGTGACGTCGCGGGTGGCCGAGGCCGTGGGGGACGCCCGGTTCGCCGGGATCGTCTCCCTGCTGGGCCTGCTGGACCGGCCGCACCCCGGTCACCCGGCGGTGCCGCTCGGCACGGCCGCCACGATGGCGCTGGTGCAGGCCCTGCACGCGGCCGACGTCGCGGCACCGCTGTGGATGGTGACCCGGGGCGCGGTCGGCACCGGGGACACCGACTCGGTCCGCAGTGTCGCCCAGGGCGGCCTGTGGGGCCTGGCGCGGGTCGCCGGGCTGGAACACCCGCAGCTCTGGGGCGGCCTGGTCGACCTGCCGGACGGGCCCGACCGGACCGACTGGGACCACGTGGTGGGCGTCCTGACCGGTGGCGGCCACGAGGACCAGGTCGCCGTGCGGCCCGCCGGCGTGTTCGTGCGGCGCCTGGTGCGCGCCACGCCGGCGGCCGTCGGCGCGGTCGAGCGCTGGCAGCCGTCGGGCACGGTGCTGATCACCGGTGGCACCGGGGCGCTCGGCGCCCACGTGGCCCGCTGGGTGGCGGCCAACGGCGCGGCGCACGTCGTGCTCACCAGCCGCCGGGGCGACCGCGCCCCCGGGGCGGCGGAGCTGCGCGACGAGCTGACCGCGCTCGGCGCCCGGGTGACCCTGGTCGCCGCCGACATGGCCGACCGCGCCCGCGTCGAGGCGCTGCTGCGCGACGTCGACGCCGACGAGGCGCCGCTCACGGCGGTGGTGCACGCCGCCGGGGTGGGCCAGCTGAACATGCTGGCCGACACCGACCTGGCCGGGCTGGCCGGGGTGCTGGACGGCAAGATCGCCGGTGCGGTGCACCTGGACGAGCTGCTGGGCGACCGGCCGCTCGACGCGTTCGTGCTCTTCTCCTCCATCGCCGGCATCTGGGGCAGCGGCGGACAGGCCGCCTACGCCGCCGGCAACGCCTTCCTCGACGCCCTCGCCGAGCGGCGCCGGGCCCGCGGCCTGGCCGCCACCGCCGTCGCCTGGGGCCCCTGGGCCGACGGCGGCATGGCCAGCGGCGAGGGCCAGGAGCTGCTGGCCCGGCGCGGCCTCAGCCCGATGTCCCCGGCCCAGGCCGTGTACGCGCTGCGCAGCGCGGTGGGCCGCGCCGTGCCGTCGGTGACCGTGGCGGACGTCGACTGGTCCCTGTTCACCCCGGCGTTCGCCGCCGCCCGCGCCCGCCCCCTGCTGGACGACATCGCCGAGGCCCGCGACGCCCTGCGCGTGGTCGACGCGGAACCGGAGGACACCGCCGGCGGCGGGCTGCGGCAGCACCTGCTGACGCTGCCCCGCGCCGAACAGGACCGGTACCTGACCGACCTCGTACGCACGCACACCGCCGCCGTGCTCGGCCACTCCGGCACCGAGCTGGTCAAGGCGAACCGGGCGTTCAAGGAACTGGGCTTCGACTCGCTGACGGCGGTCGAGCTGCGTAACCGGCTCGGCGCCGCCACCGGGCTCACCCTGCCCACCACCCTCGTCTTCGACTACCCGAACCCGGCCGCCCTCGCCGACCACCTCTCGGCCACGCTGCGCCTGCACGAGGTCGACACCGTCACCACCTGGGGCCCCGCCGGGCCGGTGGACGACGACCCGATCGTCATCGTCGGCATGAGCTGCCGGTACCCGGGCGGCGTGGCCAACCCCGACGACCTGTGGGACTTGGTCGCCACCGGGCGCGACGGGATCAGTGGCTTCCCCGAGGACCGGCACTGGGACATGGGCCGGCTGCTGGCCGTCGACGCCGACGGGCGACCCGTGTCGCACACCCGCGAGGGCGGCTTCGTCGATGGCGCCACCACGTTCGACCCCGGCTTCTTCGGCATCTCGCCGCGCGAGGCGGTCGCCATGGACCCGCAGCAGCGCCTGCTGCTGGAAGCGTCCTGGGAGGCCATGGAGCAGGCCGGGATCGACCCGGACGAGCTGCGCGGCAGCCGTACCGGCGTGTTCGTCGGCGCCTCCCCGTCGGGCTACGGCACCACCGACACCCCGGCGGAACTGGCCGGCTACCAGCTCACGGGCGGCGCGCACAGCGTCATCTCCGGCCGGGTGTCGTACACCTTCGGGCTGGAGGGCCCGGCGGTGACGGTCGACACCGCCTGCTCGTCGTCCCTGGTGGCGGTGCACCTCGCCGCCCAGGCGCTGCGCGGCGGCGAGTGCGACATGGCGCTGGCCGGCGGCGTCACCGTCATGGTGACCCCCGGTGCCTTCGTCGAGTTCTCCCGCCAGGGCGGCCTCGCCCCGGACGGGCGTTGCAAGTCCTTCGCCGCCGACGCCGACGGCACCGGCTGGTCGGAGGGGGTCGGCGTGCTGCTGGTCCAGCGGCTCTCCGACGCCCGGCGGCAGGGCCGCCAGGTGCTCGCCGTGATCGCCGGCAGCGCCGTCAACCAGGACGGCGCGTCCAACGGCCTCACCGCCCCCAACGGGCCGGCCCAGCAGCGGGTGATCCGGCAGGCCCTCGCGAACGCGCGGCTGACCACGGCCGACGTCGACGCCGTCGAGGCGCACGGCACCGGCACGACGCTCGGCGACCCCATCGAGGCGCAGGCCCTGCTGGCGACCTACGGCCAGGGCCGCCCCGCCGACCGGCCGCTGCTGCTCGGCTCGATCAAGTCGAACATCGGCCACAGCCAGGCCGCCGCCGGCGTCGCCGGCATGATCAAGATGGTGCAGGCGATGCGGTACGGCCTGCTCCCGCAGACCCTGCACCTCGACGAGCCGACCCCCCACGTGGACTGGTCCGCCGGCGCGGTGTCCCTGCTGGCCGAGGCGCGTCCCTGGCCGGCGGTGGACCGGCCGCGCCGGGCCGCCGTGTCGTCGTTCGGCATCAGCGGTACGAACGTCCACCTGATCCTGGAGCAGCCGCCCGTGCCGACCGGCGGAGACGAGCCGGACGCCGGCGACGAGCCGTCCCGGACGCCGTCGGTGGTGCCCGTGCTGCTCTCGGCCCGCGACGCGGCGGGGCTGTCGGCGCAGGCCGGACGCTGGGCGCAGTGGCTCGGCGACACCGACACCCCGCGTCCGCTCGACGTGGCGTGGTCGTCGCTGGCGTCGCGGTCCGTGCTGGAGCACCGCGCGGTCGTGTCCGGCGGGAGCTGGGACGAGCTGCTGGCGGGGCTGGAAGCCGTGGCGGCGGGCGAGCCCGCGGTCGGCGTGGTCACCGGCCCGGGCGGGCAGCGGGGCCAGCTCGCCCTGCTCTTCTCGGGTCAGGGTGCGCAGCGCGCCGGCATGGGCCGGGAGCTGTCCGCCGCGTTCCCGGTCTTCGCCGCCGCGCTCGACGAGGTGTGCGCGCACCTCGACACGCTGCTGCCGCGTCCGCTGCGGGAGGTGCTCTTCGCCGAGGCGGGTTCCGTCGAGGCGGAGCTGCTGGACCAGACGGTGTTCACGCAGGCCGGCCTGTTCGCGGTCGAGGTGGCGCTGTTCCGGCTTGTGGAGTCGTTCGGGATCGTGCCGGACATGCTGGCCGGCCACTCGATCGGTGAGGTCACGGCCGCACACGTCGCGGGGGTGCTGTCCCTGGCTGACGCGTGCGCCCTCGTGGCCGCGCGGGGTCGGCTGATGCAGGCGCTGCCGGCGGGCGGCGGGATGCTGGCGGTGGCTGCCGCCGAGGCGGAGGTGGCGGAGTCGATCGCCGGGCTGACCGACCGGGTCGGTATCGCGGCCGTCAACGGTCCGACGTCGGTGGTCGTGTCGGGTGCCGTCGAGGTGCTGGACGAGGTGGAGCGGGTCTGGCGGGACCGAGGCATCCGCACCCGCCGGCTGACGGTCAGCCACGCGTTCCACAGCCCTCTGATGGAGCCGATGCTCGACGAGTTCCGGGCGGTGCTGTCCGGGCTCACCTTCGCCGCGCCGTTGCTGCCGATCGTGTCAAACGTGACCGGCGCGCTCGCCGACGCCGAGGAGATCCGTACGGCCGACTACTGGGTGCGGCACGTGCGCGAGGCGGTGCGTTACGCCGACGGGATCGTCGCCCTGCGCGAGGCGGGGGTGGATACGTTCCTGGAGGTGGGCCCGCAGAGCGTCCTGACCGCGATGGCCGCGGACGTGCTGCCCGACGACGAGGCCGTGCTGGCGGTCGCCGTGCAGCGCAAGGACCGGCCGGAGGCGCACGCGCTGCTGCACGCCCTGGCCGAGCTGCACGTGCACGGCGTTCCGGTGAGCTGGCAGCCGTGGTTCGCCGACACGGGCGCGCGCCGGGTGGACCTGCCCACGTACGCCTTCCACCGGGAGCGGTACTGGCTGCCGCCGGCCGGCCAGTCGGCCGACGTCTCGGGCGCGGGCCTCGGTGTGGCGCGGCACCCGCTGCTCGGCGCGGCGGTGTCGGTCGCCGGCGAAGACATGGTGGTGCTGACCGGCCGGCTGTCGGTGTCGACCCATGCGTGGCTGGCCGACCACGTCGTGTCCGGCGCCGTGGTCGTGCCGGGCACCGCCCTGGTGGACCTCGTCGTCCGGGCGGGCGACGAGGTCGGTGCCTCCCGCGTACGTGAGCTGACCGTGCTCGCCCCGCTCGTGCTGCCCGCCACCGGCGGCGGGGTACGGGTGCAGGTCCGGGTGGGTCCCGTCGACGCGACGGGCACCCGGTCGGTGACCGTGCACTCCCAGCCCGAGGACGACCCGGAGGAGGGGTGGACCCGGCACGCCGACGGCCTCGTCGGCGCGCCCACCGCCGACGAGCCCACGCTGGGCGCGTGGCCGCCGCCCGGCGCGTCCGAGGTGGACGTCACCGGTTGGTACGCGACGGTTGCCGAGCACGGCCTCTCCTACGGACCGGTCTTCCGGGGCCTACGCCGGGCGTGGACCGCCGAGGGCGAGGTGTTCGCCGAGGTCGCCCTCCCCGACGAGGTGATCGGTGATCCGGCGGGCTTCGGGGTGCACCCGGCGCTGCTGGACGCCGCCCTGCACCCCGTCGGGCTGCTGCCCGCCGACGGGGCGGGCGGCGGGGCGCGGGTGCCGTTCGCGTTCGAAGGAGTGCAGGTCCACGCGGTCGGGGCACGGACGCTCCGGGTCCGCCTCACCGCCTCCGGCAGCTCCGTGCGCCTGGTCGCCGTCGACGAGACGGGTGTGCCGGTGGTGTCGGTGGACTCGCTGACGCTGCGCGAGATGACCGGACTGGCGGCGCCCCCGGACGAGGCGAACCGCTCCCTGTTCGAGGTGTCCTGGCAGCCCGAGCAGATCACCGCGCCCGACGGCGGGTACGGCTGGATCCTGCTCGGTGACCGCCCGCTCGACGGCGCGCCGCAGCTTCCGGCGTACGCCGACGTCGCGGCGGTGACCACGGCGGTGGCGGACGGCACCGCCCCTGCCCCCGCAGCGCTGCTGCTGCCCGTCGCCCCGGCGGCAGCCGGGGCGGACGTGCCCGCCGCGGTGCGGTCGGTCACGGCGGACGTGCTCGGCGCGGTGCAGGCCTGGCTGGCCGCCGACCCCCTCGCGGACTCGCGGCTGGTCGTGGTGACCCGCGGCGCGGTGGCCACCGGCACGGACGACCGCGTCACGGACCTGGCGGGGGCGGCGGTCTGGGGCCTGCTGCGCTCGGCCCAGTCGGAACACCCCGGCCGGATCGTGCTGGCCGACCTCGAACCGGGTGCCGACCTGGACGCCGGCCTGCTGGCCCTGCTCGCCGCGGCCGCCGACGACGCGGGCCTCGGCGGGCAACTCGCGGTGCGGGCGGGCACGGCGTACCTGCCGCGGCTGGTCCGCGCCACCGGTGGCGCGCGCACCCCGGCGGCCCTCGGCCAGGGAACCGTCCTGGTGACCGGTGGCACCGGGTCGCTGGGCGCCCTGGTGTCGGAACACCTCGTCACCGCGTACGGCGTGCGTTCGCTGGTGCTGGCGTCCCGCCAGGGCCCGGCGGCCCCCGGCGCCGACCAGCTGGTGCAGCGGCTGGCCGCGCTGGGCGCGGCCGCCCGGGTGGTCGCCACGGACGTGACCGACCGCGCGCGGGTCGGCGAGCTGGTCCGGGCGATCACCGCCGAGGACCGGTTGGCCGGTGTGGTCCACACGGCCGGCGTCCTGGACGACGGCGTGGTCAGCGGGATCACCGCCGAGCGGTTGGCGGACGTGCTGGCCCCGAAGGTCACGGCGGGCTGGTGGCTGCACGAGGCGACTGCCGAGCTGGACCTCGACCTGTTCGTGCTCTTCTCCTCCGTCGCCGGGGTGCTCGGCTCTCCCGGCCAGGCCGCCTACGCGGCCGGCAACGCCTTCCTGGACGCCCTCGCCCTGCTGCGGGCGCAGCGTGGGCTGCCCGCGGTGAGCCTCGCGTGGGGCATGTGGGACACGGACGGCATGGCCGCGTCGATCAACGACGCCGACCGCGCCCGGGTGACCCGGGCCGGTCTGGTCCCGATGACCGCCCCGGTCGGGCTCGGGCTGTGGGACGCCGCCCTGGCCCACGGCGGCGCGGCGCTGGTACCGGCGGTGGTCGACCTGCCCGCCATGCGGGCGCAGACCGCCGCCGGCCGGGTGCCCCCGATGCTGCGGGCCCTGGTGGGACCGACCGCGAAGCGTCGCCGTTCCGGCACCGGAGCGTGGGCCGACCGGCTGGCCGGGCTCGACCCGCAGGAGGCGCGGACGCAGGTGGCCCTGCTGGTCCGCGGGATGATCGCGCAGGTCCTCGGCCACAGTGGCGCCGACCAGGTGCCGGCGGACCGGGCGTTCCGGGAGCTGGGCTTCGACTCGCTGACCGCCGTGGAGCTGCGCAACCGGATCAACAGCGCGACCGGGCTGCGGCTCACCTCGACGCTCGTCTTCGACTACCCGACCCCCGGCGCCCTGTCGGAGCACCTGTACGAACAGCTGTCCGGCCAGGTCGCCGAGCAGCAGGACGCCGTGCGGGCGACCACCGTCGACGAGCCGATCGCCATCGTCGGCATGGCCTGCCGCTACCCGGGCGGCGTGACGAGCCCGCAGCAGCTGTGGGACCTGGTCGCCGCCGGGGCCGACGGCATCGGCGAGTTCCCCACCGACCGGGGCTGGGACCTCGACCGGATCTTCCACCCCGACCCGGACAACCCCGGCACCTCGTACACCCGGCACGGTGGCTTCCTGTACGGGGCCGCCGAGTTCGACCCGGACTTCTTCGGGATCTCGCCGCGCGAGGCGATCGCGATGGACCCGCAGCAGCGGCTGCTGCTGGAGACCTCGTGGGAGACGTTCGAGTCCGCCGGTCTCGACCCGTCGCGGCTGCGCGGCAGCCGGACCGGCGTCTTCGCCGGGTTGATGTACCACGACTACGCCTCCGGCGTGCAGGATCTGCCCGAGGGCGTGGGCGGCTACCTCGGCACCGGCACCTCCGGCAGCGTGCTGTCCGGTCGGGTGGCGTACACGTTCGGGCTGGAGGGCCCGGCGGTGACCGTGGACACCGCGTGCTCGTCGTCGCTGGTGGCGCTGCACCTGGCGGTGCAGGCGTTGCGCAGCGGCGAGTGTGATCTGGCGTTGGCCGGCGGTGTGACGGTGATGGCGACGCCGGGGACGTTCATCGAGTTCTCGCGCCAGCGTGGCCTGTCGCAGGACGGCCGGTGCAAGTCGTTCGCCGCGTCGGCCGACGGCACGGGCTGGTCCGAGGGCGTCGGGGTGCTGCTGGTGCAGCGGCTCTCGGACGCGCGGCGGGAGGGCCGGCGGATCTACGCGATCGTGCGCGGCACGGCCGTGAACCAGGACGGCGCGTCGAACGGCCTGACGGCGCCGAACGGTCCGTCGCAGCAGCGGGTGATCCGGCAGGCCCTGGCGAACGCGCGGCTGACCACCGCCGACGTGGACGCCGTCGAGGCGCACGGCACCGGCACGACGCTCGGCGACCCGATCGAGGCGCAGGCGCTGCTGGCGACGTACGGGCAGGACCGCCCGCAGGACCGTCCGCTGTGGCTGGGCTCGATCAAGTCGAACATCGGGCACACCCAGGCCGCCGCCGGGGTGGCCGGCATCATCAAGATGATCATGGCGATGCGCAATGGGCTGCTGCCGTCGACGCTGCACGTGGACGAGCCGTCCCCGCACATCGAATGGAGCGCCGGGGCCGTCTCCCTGCTCACCGAGGCGCGCGACTGGCCCGCGGCGGGCCGGCCCCGCCGCGCGGCGGTCTCGTCGTTCGGAGTCAGCGGCACCAACGCCCACGTGATCATCGAGCAGCCGCCCGCCGAGGCGGAGCAGACCCGGGGCGGGGACGCGCCGACCCCCGGCGACGAACCCGCCGCCGGGCTGGTGCCGACCCCGGTGCTGCTCTCGGCCCGATCCGAGGCCGCCGTCGCGGCACAGGCGGACCGCTGGGCCCGCTGGATCGCCGGTGACGAGGAACTGCGCCCCGTCGACGTCGGCTGGTCGTCGACCGTCAGCCGGGCCGTACTGGAGCACCGCGCGGTCGTCACCGCGACGGACCGGGACGAACTGCTGGCCGGGCTGCGCGCCCTCGCCGCCGGTGAGCCGGCCGCCGCCGTGGTCACCGGCACCGGCACGACGCGTACCCAGCTGGCCGTGCTCTTCTCCGGTCAGGGTGCCCAGCGCGCCGGCATGGGCCGGGAGCTGGCCGCCGGGTTCCCGGTCTTCGCCGCCGCGCTGGACGAGGTGTGCGCGCAGCTCGACCCGCTGCTGCCGCGCCCGCTGCGGGAGGTGCTGTTCGCGGCCGAGGGCTCGGCAGAGGCGGAGCTGCTGGACCAGACCGCCTTCACCCAGGCGGGCCTGTTCGCGGTCGAGGTGGCGCTGTTCCGGCTGGTGGAGTCGTTCGGCATCGTGCCCGACGTGGTCGCCGGTCACTCGATCGGTGAGATCACGGCCGCGTACGTCGCCGGGGTGCTGTCCCTGGCCGACGCGTGCGCGCTCGTCGCCGCGCGGGGCCGGCTGATGCAGGCGCTGCCGGCCGGCGGCGGCATGCTGGCCGTGGCGGCGGACGAGGCCGCGGTGGTGGAGTCCCTCGCGGGCCTGACCGACCGCGTCGGTGTCGCGGCCGTCAACGGGCCTACCGCCGTGGTCGTGTCGGGCGCCGTCGACGCGCTGGACGAGGTGGAGCGGCTCTGGCGGGACCGGGGTGCCCGCACCCGCCGGCTGACCGTGAGCCACGCGTTCCACAGCCCGCTGATGGAGCCGATGCTCGACGAGTTCCGCGCGGTCGTGGCGGGGCTGACGTTCCGGGCGCCGCTGCTGCCGGTGGTGTCGAACCTGACCGGGGCGCTTGCCGAAGCGCAGGAGATCACCCGCGCCGAGTACTGGGTCCGGCACGTCCGCGACGCCGTCCGCTACGCCGACGGCATCGCCACCCTGCGTGCCACCGGGGTGGACACCTTCCTGGAGATCGGCCCGCAGAGCGTCCTCACCGCGATGAACGCCGACCTGCTCGCCGACGACGCGCTCGCGGTGGCCGCCCAGCGCCGGGACCGTCCCGCCCCGCAGGCGCTGCTGCACGCGCTCGCCGAGCTGCACGTCCACGGCGTCCCGGTGACCTGGACGCAGTGGTTCGCCGACACCGGCGCCGCCCGGGTCGACCTGCCGACGTACGCCTTCCAGCACCAGCGGTACTGGCTCGGCGCGGGCCAGGCGCGTACCCCGGACGTGTCCGGCGCGGGCCTGGGCGTGGCGGGGCACCCGCTGCTCGGCGCGGCGGTCACCGTGGCCGGCGCCGACATGGCGGTGCTGACCGGCCGACTGTCGCTCGCCACCCACGCGTGGCTCGCCGACCACGTCGTCTCCGGCGTGGTGATCGTGCCCGGTACCGCCCTGGTGGAGCTTGCCGTCCGGGCGGGCGACGAGGTGGGCGCGTCGCGGGTGCGGGAGTTGACCGTGGCCGCGCCGCTGGTGCTGCCGGAGGCCGGTGCGGTGCGGGTGCAGGTGCGCGTCGGCGCGGCCGACGAGGCGGGCACCCGGGTCGTGGCGGTGCACTCGCAGTCCGAGGGCGACCCGGAGGCCGAGTGGGTCCAGCACGCGGAGGGCGTGCTGGAGCCGGCGTCGGCCGACGAGCCGGGCGTGGGGGAGTGGCCGCCGGCCGGCGCGTCCGAGCTGGACCTGGCGGGCTGGTACCCGACGCTGGCGGAGCACGGCCTGGCGTACGGGCCGGTGTTCCAGGGGCTGCGTCGGGTGTGGACCGCCGAGGAGGACGTGTACGCCGAGGTGGCGTTGCCGGACGACGCGGCGGCGGATGCCGCCCGGTTCGGGGTGCACCCGGCGCTGCTGGACGCCGCTCTGCACCCGATCGGGCTGCTGCCCGGCACGGAGCAGTCGGGCGGGCCGCGGGTGCCGTTCGCGTTCGAGGGTGTGCAGGTGCACGCCTCCGGCGCGCGGGTGCTGCGGGTGCGGTTGACGCGGGCGGGTTCGGCGGTGCGGCTGGTTGCGTACGACGAGTCGGGTGCGGCCGTGGTGTCGGTGGACTCGCTGGCGCTGCGCGAACTGACCGGCGTGGCCGCGGCGAGCGCGGCGGCCCGCGCGATGTTCGAGCTCACCTGGCAGGCCGAGGAGGTCGCCGCCGCCCGGGAAGTCTCCGGGTGGGCGCTGGTGGGCTCGCCGGCCACCGCCGACCTGCCGGCGTTCGGCGACGTCGAGGCGCTCGTCGCGGCGGTCGACGCCGGTCGGGCGACCGCGCCGAAGGGGCTGGTGCTGCCGGTCGACGCGTCGGATGCCGCCGTCCCGGACGGGGTGCGTACGGCGACGTCGGCCGTGCTCGCGACCGTCCAGTCCTGGCTGGCCGCTGACGTCCTGGCGGACTCCCGGCTGGTGGTGGTGACCCGGGGCGCGGTGTCCGTCCGCGACGAGGACCGGGTGACGGACCTGGCCGCTGCGGCGGTGTGGGGTCTGCTGCGCGCGGCGCAGTCGGAGCACCCGGGTCGCATCGTCCTTGCGGACGTCGACGGTGACGTGGACGCCGGGCTGCTGGGTGTGCTGGGCGCGGTGGCGGACGAGCCGGTGGCGTTCGGTGGTCAGGTGGCGGTGCGTTCCGGTGCGGTGTTCGTGCCGCGTCTGGTGCGTGCGGTCGTCCCGGCGCCGGCGGACGCTCCCGTGGTCGGCGACGGCGCGGTGCTGGTCACCGGCGGTACGGGCGCGCTGGGCGCGCTGGTGGCGGAGCACCTGGTGTCGGTGCACGGGGTGCGGTCGCTGGTGCTGGTGTCGCGGCGTGGCCCGGAGGCTGCGGGTGCGGGCGAGTTGTCGGAGCGGCTGTCCGCGCTGGGTGCTGCCGTTCGGGTGGTGGCGTGTGACGTGACGGACCGGGACCAGGTGTTCGGGCTGGTCGCGGAGGTCGCCGCCGAAGGCCGGTTGGCGGGTGTGGTGCACACCGCCGGTGTCCTGGACGACGGTGTTGTCGAGGGGCTGACGGCGGAGCGGCTTGCGGGGGTGTTGGCGCCGAAGGTGTCGGCGGGTTGGTTCCTGCACGAGGCGACGGCGTCCCTGGACCTGGACTTGTTTGTGGTGTTCTCGTCGGTGGCGGGTGTGCTGGGTTCGCCGGGTCAGTCGGCGTATGCGGCGGGTAACGCGTTCCTGGACGGGTTGGCGGTGTACCGGCGGCAGTTGGGCCTGCCGGCGGTGAGCCTGGCGTGGGGCATGTGGGACACCGCCGGTATGGCGGCGTCGATCGACGAGGCGGATCGGGCGCGCTCGGCGCGGGCGGGTCTGACGCCGATGAGCGCCGAGGTCGGGTTGGAGCTGTTCGACGCGGCGCTGGGCACCGAGCGGGCTGCCCTGGTGCCGGCCGTGATCGACGTACCGGCGATGCGCGCTGCCCTCGGTGCCGGTCCGGTGCCGGCCGTGCTGCGTACGCTGATCGGGTCGATGGCGGCCCGGCGACGGGCCGCGCGGGGCGGCGACTGGGCCGACCAGCTGGCGGGCCTGGCGCCCGACGAGGCGCGCGCCCAGATCGACGTGCTGGTGCGGGGCCTGGTCGCGCAGGTGCTCGGGCACGGCGGCGCGGAGGCCGTGCCGGCCGACCGGGCGTTCCGGGAGCTGGGCTTCGACTCGCTGACCGCCGTGGACCTGCGCAACCGGTTGAACGCGGCCACCGGGCTGCGGCTGGCCTCGACGCTGGTCTTCGACTACCCGACCCCGACCGTGCTCGTCGACCACCTCTACGAGCAGGTCTCCGGGCAGCTCACCGTCCGCCAGACGGCGGTGCGCACCGCCAACACCGACGAGCCGATCGCGATCGTCGGCATGGCGTGTCGCTACCCGGGTGGCGTGGAGTCTCCCGACCAGCTGTGGGCGTTGCTGGCCGGCGGCGGCGACGGGATCTCGGAGTTCCCCACTGATCGCGGCTGGGACCTGGAGAGCCTGTTCGACCCGGACCCGGAGCACAGCGGCACGTCGTACACGCGGCACGGCGGCTTCCTGTACGGGGCGGCGGAGTTCGACCCCGCCTTCTTCGGCATCTCGCCGCGCGAGGCCCTGGCGATGGACCCGCAGCAGCGGTTGCTGCTGGAGGCGTCGTGGGAGTCGTTCGAATCGGCGGGTCTGGATCCGCAGCGGCTGCGGGGCAGCCGGACCGGTGTGTTCGCCGGCGTCATGTACCACGACTACGCCTCGCGCCTCATGGACCTGCCGCCGGACGCCGAGGGCTTTGTCGGCACCGGCACCTCGGGCAGCGTGCTGTCGGGCCGGGTGGCGTACACGTTCGGGCTGGAGGGCCCGGCGGTGACCGTGGACACGGCGTGCTCGTCGTCGCTGGTGGCGCTGCACCTCGCCGCGCAGGCGCTGCGCAGCGGCGAGTGCGACCTCGCGCTGGCCGGTGGCGTGACGGTGATGGCGACGCCGGGAACGTTCATCGAGTTCTCGCGGCAGCGGGGTCTCTCGCAGGACGGCCGCTGCAAGTCGTTCGCCGCGTCGGCCGACGGCACCGGCTGGTCCGAGGGCGTCGGAGTGCTGCTCGTGGAGCGGCTGTCGGACGCGCGACGCAACGGACACCGCGTGTTGGCGGTGGTCCGTGGCACGGCCGTCAACCAGGACGGCGCGTCGAACGGTCTGACCGCCCCGAACGGTCCGTCGCAGCAGCGGGTGATCCACCAGGCCCTGGCGAACGCGCGGCTCACCACCGCCGACGTGGACGCCGTCGAGGCGCACGGCACCGGCACCACTCTGGGTGACCCGATCGAGGCGCAGGCGCTGCTGGCGACGTACGGGCAGGACCGCCCGCAGGACCGGCCGTTGCTGCTGGGGTCGGTGAAGTCGAACATCGGGCACACGCAGGCCGCCGCCGGTGTGGCCGGTGTGATCAAGATGATCATGGCGATGCGGCACGGCCTGGTGCCGCCGACCCTGCACGTGGACGAGCCGTCCCCGCACATCGACTGGACGGCCGGGGCGGTGGCCCTGGCGACCGAGCCGACGCCGTGGCCGCAGGTGGATCGGCCGCGTCGGGCGGCGGTGTCGTCGTTCGGCATCTCCGGCACCAACGCGCACGTGATCATCGAGCAGCCGCCGGCCGAGGCGATCGAGGGCGAGATCGTCGCCCGCGACGTACCGCCGGTCGTGCCAGTGCTGCTGTCGGCCCGCGACGCCGCCGCGCTGTCGGCTCAGGCGGGCCGGTGGGCGCGGTGGCTCGCCGCCGACGAGGCCCCGCGTCCGCTGGACGTCGCCTGGTCCTCGGTCACCACCCGGCCCGCGCTGGAGCAGCGCGCCGTCGCCGTGGTGGGCGACCGCGACGGCCTGCTCTCCGCACTGCGCGCCCTCGACGCGGGCGAGCCCTCCGGGGCTGTCGTGACCGGCTCCGCCGCCGCACGCGGTCAGCTCGCCCTGCTCTTCTCGGGTCAGGGTGCGCAGCGCGCCGGCATGGGCCGGGAGCTGTCCGCCGCGTTCCCGGTCTTCGCCGCCGCGCTCGACGAGGTGTGCGCGCACCTCGACACGCTGCTGCCGCGTCCGCTGCGGGAGGTGCTCTTCGCCGAGGCGGGTTCCGCCGAGGCGGAGCTGCTGGACCAGACCGTGTTCACGCAGGCCGGCCTGTTCGCGGTCGAGGTGGCGCTGTTCCGGCTTGTGGAGTCGTTCGGGATCGTTCCCGACATGCTGGCCGGCCACTCGATCGGTGAGATCACGGCCGCACACGTCGCGGGGGTGCTGTCCCTGGCTGACGCGTGCGCCCTCGTGGCCGCGCGGGGTCGGCTGATGCAGGCGCTGCCGGCCGGCGGTGGCATGCTGGCGGTGGCTGCCGCCGAGGCGGAGGTGGCGGAGTCTCTCGCGGGCATGGGCGACCAGGTCGGGATCGCGGCCGTGAACGGTTCCGCCGCCGTGGTGGTGTCCGGTGCCGTCGACGCCCTCGACGAGGTGGAGCGGGTCTGGCGGGACCGGGGTTTCCGTACCCGCCGGCTGACCGTGAGTCACGCGTTCCACAGTCCGTTGATGGAGCCGATGCTCGGCGAGTTCCGGGCGGTGCTGGACGGGTTGACGTTCGCCGCGCCGCTTCTGCCCGTCGTGTCGAACGTGACCGGCGCGCTCGCCGGTGACGAGATCCGTACGGCCGACTACTGGGTGCGGCACGTGCGGGAGGCAGTGCGTTACGCCGACGGGATCGTCGCCCTGCGCGAGGCGGGGGTGGACACGTTCCTGGAGGTGGGCCCGCAGAGCGTCCTGACCGCGATGGCCGCGGACGTGCTGCCCGACGACGAGGCCGTGCTGGCGGTCGCCGTGCAGCGCAAGGACCGGCCGGAGTCGCACGCGCTGCTGCACGCCCTGGCCGAGCTGCACGTGCACGGAGTTCCCGTGAGCTGGCGGCCGTGGTTCGCCGACACCGGCGCGCGTTGGGTGGACCTGCCCACGTACGCCTTCCAGCACCAGCGCTACTGGCCCGCCGCCAACCGGGCGCGGATGGGTGACGTGTCCGGGGCGGGACTCGGCCGGGCCGAGCACCCGCTGCTCGGCGCGGCGGTGGACCTGGCCGGCGACGACGAGATGGTGCTGACGGGCCGGCTTTCCCTGGCGACGCACCCCTGGCTGGCGGACCACACGGTCTCCGGCCTGACGCTCGTCCCCGGTACCGCCCTGGTCGAGCTGGCCGTGCGAGCCGGCGACGAGGTGGGCCTCTCCCGACTGCGGGAGCTGACCATGGCCGCCCCGCTGGTCGTCCCCGCATCCGGAGGCGTGCGGATCCAGGTGCGGGTCTCCGCGTCGGAGTCGCCGCAGCGCCCCTTCGCCGTCTACTCCCGCCCCGACGACGACCCCGAGGCGGGCTGGACCCGGCACGCGGAGGGCGTGCTGGACTCGTCCACCGCGGGCGAGCCGGACATGGTCGCCTGGCCCCCTGCCGGGGCGTCCGAGGTGGACCTGAGCGGCTGGTATTCGACGCTGGCGGAGCACGGCCTGGCGTACGGGCCGGTCTTCCAGGGGCTCCGGCGTGCCTGGACCGGCGGCGGCGAGGTGTACGCCGAGGTGGTCCTGCCGGACGACGCGGCGGCGGAGGCCGCCGGGTTCGGGGTGCATCCGGCGCTGCTGGATGCCGCTCTGCACCCGATCGGGCTGCTGTCGGGCGCGGAGGAGTCGGGCGGGCCGCGGGTGCCGTTCGCGTTCGAGGGCGTGCAGGTGTACGCCTCGGGCGCGGGGGCGCTGCGGGTGCGCCTGACCCGCAACGGTTCGGGGCTGCGGCTGGCGGCGTACGACGAGGCGGGCGCGCCGGTGGTGTCGGTGGACTCCCTCGCCCTGCGGGAGCTGACCGGCGTGGCCGCGCCGGGCGCGGCGTCGCGGTCGCTGTTCGAGCTGCGGTGGCCGGCCGTGGAGGCCGTCCCCGGCGGGGACGCCGCCGGGTGGGCGCTGCTGGCGGGCGGCCGGGACGTGCCGGCCGAGCTGGCGGCACGGGCCGGGCTGGTCGCGTACGCCGACGTGGCGGCGGTCGCGGGGGCGGAGTCCGTCTCCCGGACGCTACTGCTTCCGGTGTTCCCCGCGCCCGGGTCGGCGGCGGAGACGCCGGAGTCGGTCCGGGCGGTGACCTCGGACCTGCTGACGACGGTGCAGTCCTGGCTCGCGGCGGACGCGCTGGCGGACTCGCGCCTGGTCGTGGTGACCCGGGGCGCGGTGTCCGTTGGGGCCGAGGACCGGGTGACGGATCTGGCGGGCACGGCGGTGTGGGGCCTGCTGCGGTCGGCGCAATCGGAGCACCCGGGCCGGATCGTCCTCGCGGACGTCGACGGTGACCTGGACCCGGCGCTGGTGGCCCTGCTGGACGGCGTCCTGCGGGAACCGGCCACTACCGGCGGCCAGCTGGCCGTCCGCGGGGGCGCGGTGTACTCGCCGCGCCTGGTCCGGGCGGGCGTCACGGCGGCGCAGGCGCCGAGCCTGGGTGACGGCGCGGTGCTGGTGACCGGCGGTACGGGCGCGCTGGGCGCGTTGGTGGCGGAGCACCTGGTGTCGGTGCACGGGGTGCGCTCACTCGTGTTGGTGTCGCGGCGTGGTCCGGAGGCCGCGGGTGCGGGCGAGTTGTCGGAGCGTTTGACCGGGCTGGGCGCGTCGGTTCGGGTGGTGGCGTGTGACGTGACGGACCGGGACCAGGTGTTCGGGCTGGTCGCGGAGGTCGCCGCCGAAGGCCGGTTGGCGGGTGTGGTGCACACCGCCGGTGTCCTGGACGACGGTGTTGTCGAGGGGCTGACGGCGGAGCGGCTTGCGGGGGTGTTGGCGCCGAAGGTGTCGGCGGGGTGGTTCCTGCACGAGGCGACGGCGTCTCTGGGTCTTGATTTGTTTGTGGTGTTCTCGTCGGTGGCGGGTGTGTTGGGTTCGCCGGGTCAGTCGGCGTATGCGGCGGGTAACGCGTTCCTGGACGGGTTGGCGGTGTACCGGCGGCAGTTGGGCCTGCCGGCGGTGAGCCTGGCGTGGGGCATGTGGGACACCGCCGGTATGGCGGCGTCGATCGACGAGGCGGATCGGGCGCGCTCGGCGCGGGCGGGTCTGACGCCGATGAGCGCCGAGGTCGGGTTGGAGCTGTTCGACGCGGCGCTGGGCGCTGATCGCGCGGCGCTCGTGCCGGCCGTCATCGACGTGCCCGCGCTGCGGGCGGCCACCTCCGGCGGCCCCGTACCGGCCGTGCTGCGCACCCTGATCGGGGTGACCAGCACCCGCCGCCAGGCGGGGCAGGGCGGTGGCGGCTGGGCCGACCGGCTCGCCGGGCTGACCGAGGACGAGGGCCGGGCCCAGATCGACGTGCTGGTGCGGGGCCTGGTCGCGCAGGTGCTCGGGCACGGCGGCGCGGAGGCGGTCCCGGCGGACCGGGCGTTCCGGGAGCTGGGCTTCGACTCGCTGACGGCGGTCGAGCTGCGTAACCGGTTGAACGCGGCCACCGGGCTGCGGTTGGCCTCGACGCTGGTCTTCGACTACCCGACCCCGGCGGTGCTCGCCGACCACCTGTGGTCGGAGCTGGCCGGGGTGCGTCAGTCGACCGCCGGCCCGGTCGCCGGCACGGTCCTCGGCACCGACGAGCCGATCGCGATCGTGGGCATGGCCTGCCGCTACCCGGGTGGCGTGGAGTCTCCCGACCAGCTGTGGGAGTTGCTGGCCGGCGGCGGTGACGGAATCTCGGAGTTCCCGGCCGACCGGGGTTGGGACCTGGAGTCCCTGTTCGACCCGGATCCGAACCGCAGCGGTACGTCGTACACGCGGCACGGTGGCTTCCTGTACGGGGCGGCGGAGTTCGACCCCGCCTTCTTCGGCATCTCGCCGCGTGAGGCCCTGGCGATGGATCCGCAGCAGCGGCTGCTGCTGGAGGCGTCGTGGGAGTCGTTCGAGTCCGCGGGGCTCGACCCGCAGCGGCTGCGGGGCAGCCGGACCGGTGTGTTCGCCGGCGTCATGTACCACGACTACGCCTCCCGGCTGATGGACCTGCCGACCGAGGTGGAGGGCTACGTCGGCACGGGCACCTCCGGCAGCGTGCTGTCGGGCCGGGTGGCGTACACGTTCGGGCTGGAGGGCCCGGCGGTGACCGTCGACACCGCCTGCTCGTCGAGCCTCGTGGCGCTGCACCTCGCCGCGCAGGCGTTGCGCAGCGGCGAGTGCGATCTGGCGTTGGCCGGTGGCGTGACGGTGATGGCGACGCCGGGGACGTTCATCGAGTTCTCCCGGCAGCGTGGTCTGTCGCAGGACGGCCGCTGCAAGTCGTTCGCCGCCTCCGCTGACGGGACGGGCTGGTCCGAGGGCGTGGGCGTGCTGCTGGTGCAGCGGCTCTCCGACGCCCAGCGCGAGGGCCGGAAGATCTACGCCGTGGTACGCGGCACGGCCGTGAACCAGGACGGCGCGTCGAACGGTCTGACCGCCCCGAACGGTCCGTCGCAGCAGCGGGTGATCCACCAGGCTCTCGCGAACGCGCGGCTCACCACCGCCGACGTGGACGCCGTCGAGGCGCACGGCACCGGCACGACCCTGGGTGACCCGATCGAGGCGCAGGCGCTGCTGGCGACGTACGGGCAGGACCGCCCGCAGGACCGGCCGTTGCTGCTGGGGTCGGTGAAGTCGAACATCGGGCACACGCAGGCCGCCGCCGGTGTGGCCGGTGTGATCAAGATGATCATGGCGATGCGGCACGGCCTGGTGCCGCCGACCCTGCACGTGGACGAGCCGTCCCCGCACATCGACTGGACCTCCGGGGCGGTGGCCCTCGCCACCGAGCCCACCCCGTGGCCGCAGGT
>NZ_JBFABA010000071.1:0-23774 GCF_040640115.1 Micromonospora sp. NPDC023644
CCGGGCGACATCGCGGCCCCGGGCGACATCGCGGCCCCGGGCGACATCGCGGCCCCGGGCGGGGCGCGACCGGGCGGTCAGCGCGACGGCGGGACCGTGGCCCAGCCGGGCGGCAGGGCCGGGACCGGCCAGGCCGGGTTTGGCCGCCAGGCCGACCACGCCTCGTCCCACCAGCGCTCCCCCGCGTCGAGCAGGGCGGCGATCCGGTCGCCCTCGGCCCGGATCGCGTCGGCCATCCCCGGGTAGCGCCCCTCCGCGAGGCGCTGGGCGAACATCTCCACGTCCTTCCAGACGTAGCGGTCCTCGGCCGCGCCCCACCAGAGGTCCAGCTCGTGGTCGAGGGTGTCCACCCCGATCGGGGTACGCCGCACCGGGTCCTGCAGGTTGAAGTACCACCCGGCGAAGGCGCGCTCCGGGCCGGTCCAGAAGACGTCCACGGAGTGCGCCTCGCCCGGGCGGTGCAGCATCAGCTTGCCGTGCCCGCTCCACGCCCGGTGCCCGGCGACCTGCCACGGGTGCCGGCCGCACGGGAAGCTCCCGGCCTCGGGAAAACCGAACTCGGCGCCCGGCGGCAGGTAGAGCACGAGCAGGTCGGGCGAGTCCTCGACGCAGATCGTCGGGCAGCCGAACCACACCTCGCCGCGCAGGACCTCGCGCCGGACCACGACGTCGCCCGGCGCGAACCGGCGGCCCCCGCCCGCCCGACCACCGCTTCGCCCCGCACGGCCCGAGGGATCCACACCCCGCAGCCTAGCGAGCGCCGGGCGGCATGCGCGCGCACGGCGAGCCCGCGCCGAGGTCGGTCGCATGTCCGACAGGGGTGCGCGGCGTCCCTACGATGTGGACCGATGCGATGGAGACCCTGGGTCGGGACGACGAACAGGTCGGTGCGGGCCTGGTGCGGCGTGCTCGTCACCGCCGCCCTGCTGCTCGTCGCCGCCTGGTGGAACGTGTGGGAGGTTCGCCGCACGTGGGACTACGTCGGCGCCGCCCTCGTCACCCCCACCCCGGGCAGCGTGCGGATCGTGAGCTGCGACGCGGGCTCCGAGAGCAAGGGCAACCGGACCTGTTACGGCCCCTTCACCAGCGACGACGGCACGGTGCGGATCGACTCGATCAGCCTGCGCGTCCCGGTCGAGGCGGGACCGGGCTCGACCGGGCCGGCCGTGGTCAGCGGAACCGGGGCCGGCGGGGCGTGGTCCACCGACTGGGGATTCGCTGTCGGGCGGCTCGGCGTCCATGTCGTCGCCGGGACCGCCGGCCTCTTCGCGTGGGCGTTCTTCACCTATGCGCGGACCAGCGGCGGCCCGGGGCGCCGGACGGTTCGCGGTGTGCGGACGGCACGGCTCCCGCACAACCGGCATCGAGACCGGCGCCGCCGGAAGAGGGCTCGGCGACGGTAGCCGGGCCCCTGCGCCGGCAGAAGGATCGGCGACGGTCGCCGGGTCCCCGCCGCCGTACCTGGCGACGGGGAGCCGGGCACGAGCCCGTCGGGATCAGCCGACGGCCTCCATCACCTCGTCGCTGACGTCGAAGTTCGCGTAGACGTTCTGCACGTCGTCGCAGTCCTCCAGGACGTCGATCAGCTTGAAGATCTTGCGCGCGCCCTCCTCGTCGAGGGGGACGTTGACGCTCGGGATCAGCGACGACTCGGCCGACTCGTACTCGATGCCGGCGTCCTGGAGCGCGGTGCGGACCGCGATCAGGTCGGTCGGCTCGGAGACCACCTCGAACGCCTCGCCCAGGTCGTTGACCTCCTCGGCGCCGGCGTCGAGGACCGCCATCATCACGTCGTCCTCGGTGGTCCCGGCCTTGGGGACGATCACCACGCCCTTGCGGGAGAACATGTACGACACCGAGCCCGCGTCGGCGAGCGAGCCGCCGTTACGGGTCAGCGCGGTGCGCACCTCGGTCGCCGCGCGGTTGCGGTTGTCCGTGAGGCACTCGATCAGCATCGCCACGCCGTTGGGGCCGTAGCCCTCGTACATGATGGTCTGCCAGTCGGCGCCGCCGGCCTCCAGGCCCGAGCCGCGCTTGACGGCGCGGTCGATGTTGTCGTTGGGGACCGAGTTCTTCTTCGCCTTCTGGATGGCGTCGTAGAGCGTCGGGTTGCCGGCCGGGTCACCGCCGCCGGTCCGCGCGGCGACCTCGACGTTCTTGATCAGCTTGGCGAACATCTTGCCGCGCTTGGCGTCGATGACCGCCTTCTTGTGCTTGGTCGTCGCCCACTTTGAGTGGCCGGACATCTGCTACCTCCGTTGCTACCCGCCGTCTGCATCGACCGACCGCGCACGCCCTGCCCCCGCCGGCGCACGCGGTGGTGCCGGTCAGCCCTGCGGGAAAGCCGTGACGGGCAGCTGGCCCCGCCGAATCTCGGCAATCCTACCGACGTCCGGCGGGTGGCTGTCACGCGCGGCACGGCGCGGGCCCGTCCCGTGCGGTGCGACGGGGGCGGCCCGGGCCCGCGCCCCGGCGCCGGGTGCACGGCGCGGGCGGGGCCCCCTCCAAGGAGGAGACCCCGCCCGACGTGCCACGGGACCGCTCAGCGGGCCGCGCGGACCAGCTCCACGAAGTACGCGTGCACCCGCGCGTCGCCGGTCAGCTCCGGGTGGAACGAGGTGGCCAGCAGGTTGCCCTGCCGCACCGCCACGATCCGGCCGGCGGCCGGGCCCTCGGTCACGGTGCCGAGCACCTCGACGCCGTCGCCGACCCGCTCGACCCACGGCGCCCGGATGAACACCGCGTGGAACGGCCCGCCCTCGACGCCGGTGATCCCCACCGACGCCTCGAACGAGTCGACCTGCCGGCCGAAGGCGTTGCGCCGCACGGTCATCTCGATGCCGGCGAAGCCGCGCTGGTCGGGACGGCCGTCGAGGACGTCGGAGGCCAGCATGATCATGCCGGCGCAGGAGCCGTAGACCGGCATGCCGTCGGCGATGCGCTTGTCGATCGGCTCGCGCAGCTCGAAGATGTCGGCGAGCTTGCTGATCGTGGTGGACTCGCCGCCGGGGATCACCAGCCCGTCCACCGCGTCCAGTTCCTGCGCACGGCGTACGGGGCGGGCGTCCGCACCGGCCGCGGCGAGCGCGGCGACGTGCTCGCGGACGTCGCCCTGGAGGGCGAGCACGCCGATGACGGGTGCGTCGCTCATGTCACCGTTCCTCTCGTCGACCTGCCGCGGTGGCCCCTCCGCCACCCCCGGGGCGCGGAAGGGCCCCTCCTCACCAGCCGCGCTCGGCCAGGCGGTGCGGCTGCGGGATGTCGTCGACGTTGATGCCGACCATCGCCTCGCCCAGGCCCCGCGAGACCTTCGCCAGCACGTCCGGGTCGTCGTGGAAGGTGGTGGCCTTCACGATCGCGGCGGCTCGCTGCGCCGGGTTGCCGGACTTGAAGATGCCGGAGCCGACGAAGACGCCCTCGGCGCCGAGCTGCATCATCATCGCGGCGTCGGCCGGGGTGGCGATCCCACCGGCGGTGAACAGCACCACCGGCAGCTTGCCGCTCTCGGCGACCTCCTTGACCAGCTCGTACGGCGCCTGGAGCTCCTTGGCGGCCACGTACAGCTCGTCGGTCGGCAGCGAGCCCAGCCGGCGGATCTCCTGGCGGATCCTGCGCATGTGGGTGGTGGCGTTGGAGACGTCACCGGTGCCGGCCTCGCCCTTGGAGCGGATCATGGCCGCGCCCTCGGTGATCCGGCGCAGGGCCTCGCCGAGGTTGGTCGCCCCGCAGACGAAGGGCACGGTGAAGGCCCACTTGTCGATGTGGTTGGCGTAGTCGGCCGGGGTCAGCACCTCGGACTCGTCGACGTAGTCGACGCCGAGCGACTGGAGGATCTGGGCCTCCACGAAGTGGCCGATCCGGGCCTTGGCCATGACCGGGATGGAGACGGCGTCGATGATGCCGTCGATCATGTCGGGGTCGCTCATCCGGGACACCCCGCCCTGGGCACGGATGTCGGCGGGCACCCGCTCGAGCGCCATCACCGCGACGGCGCCGGCGTCCTCGGCGATCTTGGCCTGCTCGGCGTTGACCACGTCCATGATCACGCCGCCCTTGAGCATCTCGGCCATGCCGCGCTTGACGCGGGCGGTGCCGGTGACGGGGCTGGCGCTAGCGTTCTGGGCAGTGGTTTCGGGCACGGGTCATCGCTCCTCGAACGTGCTCGGGGGGTGGCTGCGGAAATGCTACGACGGTCCCAACGCCGATCCGACAGCCAATCAGGCCCACGGTGGCCTGCACTGTGGCAGTCGTCACCGGCCGTCGTCGGTTCCTCCCCGCCCGTCCCGTCCCGACCGCGACGCCCCGTCCGGATGCCCGGCGGCGCGCGCGCCCGGATCCGGTACGAGCCGGAGGCGATCAGGACCGCTCGCCCCCCGTTCAGCCGGTGGGGACGTCGGCCGGGACGGTGAGCGTGGGGTCGTCGATGTCGAAGTAGCGCGGCCACGGGCGGCGGCGCCCCATCCGCAACAGGCGCACCAGCGGGCGCCCCCGCGCCGCCCGGGCGTCGCGGACCAGGTCGGTGTGCACCTGGCGGGCCAGGGCGAGCCGCCGGCTCGCGGCGATCACCGCCTCGCAGTCCGGGTCGGTCGGGTCCAACTCCACCGCCCGCAGCTGGCGGGTGAGGTCGTTCTCGGCGGCCTCCCGCTCGTCGGGCTCGGCGTCCAGCGCGATCCGCGCCGCCGCGTACAGCTCGACGCCGTAGCGGCGCTCGGCCAGGACGGCGGCGGCCGCCGCCCGGCGCAGCAGGTGGGCCTCCAGGGCGCGGGCCGCCAGCTCCGCCCGCGCGTGCAACCGGCCCACCCGGCCGGCGGTCCAGACCAGGTACACCGCGACCAGCCCGAGGACCAGGGTCGCGGCCACCACCCACCAGAAGCCCGGCATCGTCAGTCCAGCCCCACCCATTCGGTGTCCATGACCCGCCCGTCGGTGGCCTCGATCGCCGCGGCGTACACCTCCAGCACCCGCCGGGCGACCACGGGCCAGTCGAAGGTGGCCACCACCTGGTCACCGCAGGCGGTCAGCGCGGCCCGGGCATCGGCGTCGTCGAGCAGGTCCGTCAGGGCGGTACGCAGCGCGGCCGGGTCCCCGGTCGGGAACAGCCGGCCGGCCCGTCCCCCGTCGAGCACGCGGCGGAACGCGTCGAGGTCGCTGGCGACGACGGTCGTGCCCGCCGCGAGCGCCTCGGTGAGGATCATGCCGAAGGACTCCCCGCCGGTGTTCGGCGCCACGTAGAGGTGCACGCTGCGCAACATCCGCGCCTTGTCCTCCTCGGAGACCAGCCCGAGGAAGGTGACCCGGTCCCGCAGGTCGGCCGGAAACCGCCCGAACAGGTCGTCCGCGTCGCCGGGGCCGGCCACCAGCAGCCGCAGGCCGGGACGCTGCCGGGCCAGCTCCACGAAGGCGTCCCGCAGGATCGGGAACCCCTTGCGGGCCTCGGTGAACCGGCCGAGGAACCCGATCGCGCCGTCCCGGCCCGGCGGGCACTCCCCCGGCCAGCCCGGCAGGGGCAGCGCGTGGCTGAACTTCGCGACGGCCACCCCGTTCGGGATCTCCACCGCGCCGCCGTCCATGTGCTCGACCTGCACCTTGCGCGCCAGCGCGCTCACCGCGATCCGGGCGGTGATCCGCTCCAGCACGATCTGGAGCACGCCCTGCGCGGCGGCCAGCGCCCGCGACCGCGTCATCGCGGTGTGGAAGGTGGCCACCACCGGGCCCCGGGCGGAGAGCACGGCCAGCAGCGACAGGCTCAGGGTCAGCGGCTCGTGCACGTGCAGCACGTCGAACTCACCCCGGATGATCCAGCGTCGCACCCGCGCGGTGGAGACCGGGCCGAAGGCGATCCGGGCCACCGAGCCGTTGTACGGCAGCGGCACCGCCCGGCCCGCCGGCACCACGTACGGCGGCAGCGGGGAGTCCTCGTCGGCCGGGGCGAGCACGCTCACCTCGTGGCCGAGCCCGATCAGCGCCTCGGCGAGGTCCATGACGTGGTTCTGCACCCCACCGGGCACGTCGAAGGAGTACGGGCACACGATGCCGATGCGCACGTGCAAACGCCTCCCTCACGCCTGTCCGGCGGCCGGGGAGGGCAGGGTCGCGCCGCCACCCGTGCCGTGCTGGTCCAGCCACATCCGCTGCAACATGTGCCAGTCTTCCGGATGCCGGGCGATGCCCGCCGCCAGACCGTCGGCGATCCGCTGGGTCAGCGACCGGACCCGCTGGTCGAGCGGGCCCTCCTCCGGGCCGGGCAGCGGCAGGGGGCCCTCGATCGACGCGCACGCCGCGTCCGCTTCGTACCACATCGAGGCGACGTAGAGGGGCGCTCCCGTACGCAGCGCGAGCAGGGCCGGGCCGGGGGGCATCCGGGTGCGGTGGCCGAAGAACTCGACCTCCACGCCCCGCGCGGAGAGGTCACGGTCGGCCAGCAGCGGCACCACCGTGCCGGCCCGGACCCGGTCGACCAGCACGTCGAAGGCGTTCCGCTCGCCGCCGTGGGTGGGCAGGATCTCCATGCCCAGGCTGCGGCGGAAGGCGAGGAACCGCTGGTAGACGCCCTCGGGTCGGAGCCGCTCCGCGACGGTGGTGATCGGCCAGCCGGTCGCCGCGACCCAGGCGCCGGCGGCGTCCCAGTTGCCGGCGTGCGGCAGCGCCACCACCGCACCCCGGCCGGCCGCCACGTCGGCGGCGAGCTTCTCCTCGCCGTCGAGCCGGAAGCCGGCCAGGATCTCCGTCCGGCTGAGCGCGGGCAGCCGGAACGCCTCCAGCCAGTAGCGGGCGTACGAGCGCAGGCCGCGGCGGACCAACTCGTCGAGCTCGGCCTCCGGCAGGTCGGGGCCGACCACCCGGCGCAGGTTCGCGCGCAGTCGGGCCGTACCCCCGCCGCCGCGGCGGTGGGCGCGGTCGGCGCCCGCCCGGAACGCCGCGGCCGTGACGGACCGGGGCAGCGCGCGGATCACGCGCCAGCCGGCGACGTAGCCGAGCTCGGTGAGGTTCACCGGCGCCGGCCCCCCGGCCGCGGCCGACCCGCGAGTGTCGCGCTCACCCCTGTCCGCCCGGGTTGGTGTGCACCCGCTGGGCCTGGCGGTACACGTGCGCCATCCGCTGGCCGACGGTGAAGATCGACACGGCGGCGAGCAGCCAGAGCGCGACCTCCAGCGCACGCCCGACGCCGAGGCCGGTGAGCAGCCCGCCGACGCCGACGATGAGCAGCCGCTCGGTGCGCTCGGCGATGCCCACGTTGCAGGTCATGCCGAGCCCTTCGGCGCGAGCCTTGACGTAGGAGACCAGCCCGCCGGCGGCCAGGCAGAGCAGCGCGGCGGCCACGCCCGAGTACTGGTGCTGGGTGGCCAGCCAGTACGCCACCGCGCCGAAGACGGCGCTGTCGGCGATCCGGTCCATGCTCGAGTCGAGGAACGCCCCGAACTTCGTGGCGCCCCCGCTCATCCGGGCCATCGTCCCGTCGAGCAGGTCGGTGAGCGCGAAGAAGGTCACTATCAGGGCCCCGGCGACCAGATGACCGCGGGCACCGAAGCCGAGCGCGCCGACGAGCACCCCGAGGGTGCCCGCCACGGTGACCGCGTTGGGAGTTACGCCCGCTCGGAGCAGGCGGCGTGCGACCGGCTCGACGACACGGGTCATCCCCGCGCGGGCCGACACTTGGAAGATCTTCGCCATGGCGGTCCCACGATAACGGTCCGCGTAGCAGCAGCGGTACGGCCGGTCAGGCGACCCGCGGGGGCGGAGCCTTGTGCCGACCCCGGATCGGGTGTGAGATCGAGCCAGGGACGTGAGCCAGCTCACCCACCCGCCCGTTGATTACCCGCAACCCGGCACAGCACCGGAGGATGTCGCCGCGGAACCCGACCGGGCCGCTTCCCCGTCGCGCGCGGCGGTCGCCACCAACCACGGCTGAGGGAGGTGCGCCCCATGGCGCAGAAGAGTCAGGACAAGGGGGCCGCCGGCGGCGCGCCGGTGGTGACGGAGCCCGGCAGGATCCGCAACGTGGTGCTCGTCGGGCACTCCGGAGCGGGCAAGACGACGCTGGTCGAGGCGCTGCTCGCGGCGAGCGGCACGATCGGCCGGGCCGGCACCGTCGCCGACGGCACCACCGTCTGCGACCACGACCCGGCAGCCGTACGCCAGCAGCGCTCGGTGAGCCTGGCCTGCGCGCCGCTGCTGCACGACGGGATCAAGGTCAACCTGCTCGACACCCCCGGCTACGCCGACTTCGTCGGCGAGCTGCGGGCGGGGCTGCGGGCCGCCGACGCGGCGCTGTTCGTGGTCTCCGCCGTCGACGGGATGGACGCCGCCACCGCCGCCCTCTGGGAGGAGTGCGCGGCGGTCGACATGCCCCGGGCGGTCGCCGTGGCGCGGCTGGACCACCCGCGCGCCGACTTCGACGAGGCCGTGGCGCTGTGCCAGCGGGTCTTCGGCGACAACGTGCTCCCGCTCTACCTGCCGATGCTCGGCGACGACGGGGTCTCCACCGTCGGCCTGCTCGGCCTGGTCACCCGCCGGGTCTTCGACTACACCGCCGGCCTGCCGGCCCAGGTGCGCGAGCCGGACCCGGAGCACCTGCCCGCCATCGTCGAGTCCCGCGACGAGCTGATCGAGGGGATCATCGCCGAGAGCGAGGACGAGTCCCTGATGGACCGCTACCTCGCCGGCGAGGAGATCGGCACGGACGTGCTGATCGAGGACCTGGAGAAGGCGGTCGCGCGGGGCCACTTCTACCCGGTGGTGCCGGTCTGCGCCGAGACCGGGGTCGGGCTGGACGCGCTGCTGGAGGTGCTCACCGCCGGCTTCCCCTCGCCGCTGGAGCACGAGCTGCCCGCGATCGCCGGGGTGGACGGCTCCCCACGACCGCCGCTGACCTGCGACCCGGACGGGCCGCTGGTGGCCGAGGTGGTCAAGACGACCGTGGACCGGCACGTCGGCCGGGTCTCCCTGGTCCGCGTCTTCTCCGGCACGCTGCGCCCCGAGCAGACCGTGCACGTATCCGGGCACGGGCTGGCCGAGCGGGGGCACCCCGACCACGACGCCGACGAGCGGGTGGGCCACGTCTACACGCCGCTGGGCGCGAGCCTGCGCGAGGTGGGCGCCTGCGTGGCGGGCGACATCTGCGCGCTCACCAAGTCGGGCAGCGCGGAGACCGGCGACACCATCTCCGCCAAGGACGACCCGCTGCTGATCGCCCCCTGGGAGATGCCCGAGCCGCTGCTGCCGGTGGCCGTCGTGGCCCGCAGCCGCGCCGACGAGGACGCCCTCGCGCGCAACCTGGCCCGCCTGGTCGCCGGCGACCCCACCATGCGGCTGGAACGCAACCCGGAGACCCACCAGCTGGTGCTCTGGTGCATGGGCGAGGCGCACGCCGACGTGGTGCTGGAGCGGCTGCGCGCCGGCGGGGTGGAGCTGGAGACCGAGCCGGTCCGCGTGGCGCTGCGCGAGACGCTGACCGTCCCGGCAAAGGGGCACGGCCGGCACGTCAAGCAGTCCGGCGGCCACGGCCAGTACGCCGTCTGCGACATCGAGGTCGAGCCGCTGCCGCCCGGCGCCGGCTTCGAGTTCGTCGACCGGGTGGTCGGCGGGGCGGTGCCGCACACCTACGTCCCCTCCGTCGAGAAGGGCGTACGCGCCCAGATGGAGCGCGGCCTGGTCGCCGGCCACCCGGTGGTGGACCTGCGGGTGACCCTCGTCGACGGCAAGGCGCACAGCGTCGACTCCTCCGACGCGGCCTTCCAGACCGCCGGGGCGCTCGCCCTGCGGGACGCCGCCGAGAAGGGCGAGCCGGCGCTGCTGGAGCCGGTCGACGAGGTGGTGGTCCGGGTGCCCGACTCCTCGGTGGGCGCGGTGATGGGCGACCTGTCCGGCCGGCGGGGCCGGGTGCTCGGCACCGAGGCCGACCCCGAGGCCGAGGGACGCACCGTGGTCCGCGCCGAGGTGCCCGCCACGGAGCTGCTCCGCTACGCGGTCGAGCTGCGCTCCATGACGTCGGGCACCGGCACGTTCCGCCGCCACTTCGTCCGCTACGACCCGATGCCCACCCACCTGGCCGACCAGCTCCGCAAGGACGCCCCCACCCACCCCTGACCCCTGACCCCTCCCCCGCCCGCCGCCCGCCGCCCGGTGGATCATGCGGTTGTGGTGCCCCGCAAGACGTGTCAATCCGGGCACTCCGGCCACCACAACCGCATGATCGACGCGGGACAGGGCGGGACAGGGCGACGCGAGACAGGACAGGGCGGGGCGGGGTAGGGGTCAGGGGCGGGCGGTGGGGAGCATCGGGCTCGGCCAGTAGGGGCGGTCGGCCTCGCGGAGGGCGGCCGAGCGCAGCGCGGCCAACTGGCGCTCCACCTCGGCGAACTGGTCGGCCGACAGCGGGCCCCGGTGCAGGGCGCCGGCGTTCTCCGTCACCTGGGCCACGGTGCGGCAGCCGGGGATCGGGACCGTACGGTCGCTGCGCGCCCAGAGCCACCCGAGCGCGCCCTGGGCGAGGGTACGTCCGTCGGCGGTCAACGCGGCCCGTACGGCGGCGACGCGGCGCAGCCACTCCGGCGCCGGCCGGCCGCCCCGGAACCACTCCAACCAACCCGGGGCGACCCCGCGTACGTCGTCGCGGGACAGCGTGGAGCCGGCCGTGTACTTGCCGGAGAGCAGCCCCATCCCCAGCGGTCCCCGGTTGACGCTGGCCAGGTCGTACTTGTCGCAGACGGCGAGCAGCTCGGGGGCGTCCCGGAGCACCGACAACGTGTGCTGCACCGCGGTGGCGTGCCGGGCGCCCCGGCCGAACGCGGCGGCGCGGTCGGGGCGGTCGGTGCTCCAGCCGTACGCCCGGATCAGCCCTTCGGCGACCAGGTCCTCCAGGGTGCCCACGAGCGCCTCGGCCCGCGGCAGCGGCAGGTCCGCGAGGTGCAGCTGGTAGAGGTCGATCCGGTCGGTGCCCAGCCGGCGCAGCGACTGCGTGACGGCCCGCCGCAGGTACGCCGGGGAGGGGTCCTCGCCGGTGGCCTGGCGGGTGGCCTCGTCGAAGGTGTAGCCCCACTTGGTGGCGATCACGGCCTCGTCGCGCCGGCCGGCGAGGGCCCGGCCGAGCACCCGCTCCCCGTGCCCGGCCCCGTAGGTGTCGGCGGTGTCGAAGAGCGTCACCCCGAGGTCGAGCGCGTGCCGGATCGCGCGGACCGACTCGTCGTCGTCGACGGCGCCCCAGCCCAGCGGCTGGGTGCCCTCGGCCCAGGGCCCGCCGATCGCCCAGCACCCCATGCCGAGGGCGCTGACCTCGATGCCGCTGCGGCCCAACGTCCGCGTCGTCACTGCCATCGCCAGATCGTGCCACCTCACGCCCCGGCCCGGGGCGGGAAGTTCACCGCAGACCGACCTGCCCCGGCTCGTTGACGCCGCCGACCCCCACGGACGCCGGGAACGGCGCGGCACGGCGGAGCCGGAGGCCGGGCCCGGACGCCGGGGAAGGGCGCGGCACGGACCGGCCGCAGGCCGGCGCCGGACGCCGGGGAAGGGCCGCGGCGGGCGGGTCGGTCAGGTCGGCCAGGCCCGGGTGAACAGGTCGCGGGTGTCGGTGAGCAGCTGCGGCACGACCTTCGTCCGCCCGATCACGGGCATGAAGTTGGCGTCCCCACCCCAGCGGGGCACCACGTGCTGGTGCAGGTGCGCGGCGATGCCCGCGCCGGCCACGCCGCCCTGGTTCATGCCCAGGTTGAACCCGTGCGCGTTGCTCACCTTGCGCACCACCCGCATGGCGGTCTGGGTGAACGCCGCCAGCTCGGTGGTCTCGGCCAGGTCCAGCTCCGTGTAGTCGGCGACGTGCCGGTAGGGGCAGACCAGCAGGTGCCCGGGGTTGTAGGGATAGAGGTTGAGCACCGCGAAGACGTGCTCGCCCCGGGCCACCACCAGGCTCTCCTCCGGCGCCAGCCCCGGCGCCCGGCAGAACGGGCAGCCGGCGGGCCGCTCGTAGCCGCCCTCGGGCCGGTCCTCGCCGGAGATGTAGGTCATCCGGTGCGGAGTCCAGAGCCGCTCCAGGCCGTCGGCCATGCCGCTGTCCATGTGCCGTTCCACCCCTGTCACGCCACCGATCCTACGTTCCCGGCGGGTGCCGCTCCCGACGCCGTACGCCCGCTCGCACCCGACCCCGGACGACCCCTGCCGGCCTTTAAACATCCAGGGGGACGGATAGGGGGTGAAAGTTCTTGACCAAACGATGAACGTGAATGAAGAATCCATCCACAGACATCACCCCCTGTCGATGGGAGTCACCGTGAGAACCGCATTCCGCCGGCTCGGCCGGGCCTTCGCCGCCTGCACTCTCGCCGCGGTCACCACCCTCGTCGGGGTGGTGGCGACGAGCAGCGCGGCCCAGGCCGACGGCTGCTACACCTGGGGACGCAGCCTGTCGCAGGGGGCCGTCGGCGAGGACGTCCGGCAGCTGCAGATCCGGCTCTCCGGCTACCCGGGCTACAACGCGGTGCTCGGCCTCGACGGGTCGTTCGGCCCGGCCACCCGGTCCGCCGTGATCCGCTTCCAGCAGGCGTACGGCCTGAGCGCCGACGGCATCGCCGGCCCGCAGACCTTCAACACGCTCTACGCGTTGCAGGACGACGACTGCACCCCGGTCAACTTCAGCTACGCCGAGCTGAACAAGTGCAACAGCACCTGGTCCGGCGGCGCGGTCTCCGCGAGCACCGCCCGGTTCAACGCGCTGGTGTCGATGTGGAAGCTCCAGGCCATGCGGAAGGCCCTCGGCAGCGTGTCGATCAACATCAGCAGCGGCTTCCGCAGCTACTCCTGCAACAGCGCGGTCGGCGGCGCCTCCAACAGCCGGCACCTCTACGGCGACGGCGTCGACCTGGTCGGGTCGCCCTCGTTCTGCCGGCTCGCCCAGCAGGCCCGCTACCACGGCTTCGGCAACATCCTCGGCCCCGGCTACCCGGGTCACAACGACCACACCCACGTCGGGCTGGTCGGCGGCTGGTCCGCGCCGAGCTGCGGGATCTGACACCTGACGAACCCGTCGACGAAGGCCCCCCGCGATGCGGGGGGCCTTCGGTGCGTGGCGGGTCAGGCGGCGGACGGACCGACGTTGGTGCGGGAGCCGACCACGTCGAGCACGTGGGCCACGGCGTCGGCGACCGGCACCCCGTTGCGCTGCGAGCCGTCCCGGTAGCGGAACGAGACGGTGCCGGCGGCCACGTCGTCGTCGCCGGCGATCACCATGAACGGGATCTTCTGCTGCTGGGCCGTGCGGATCTTCTTCTGCATCCGGTCGTCGCCCGCGTCGACCTGGGCGCGGACGCCCTCGGCGCGCAGCGCGGCGACGAAGCCGTGCAGGTAGTCGGTGTGGTCCTCGCGGATCGGGATGCCGACCACCTGCACGGGCGCCAGCCAGGCCGGGAACGCGCCCGCGTAGTGCTCGGTGAGCACCCCGAAGAAGCGCTCGATCGAGCCGAAGAGCGCCCGGTGGATCATCACCGGCCGCTGCCGGGTGCCGTCGGCGGCCTGGAACTCCAGCCCGAAGCGCTCCGGCAGGTTGAAGTCGACCTGGATGGTGGACATCTGCCAGGTCCGGCCGATGGCGTCCTTGGCCTGCACCGAGATCTTCGGGCCGTAGAAGGCCGCGCCACCGGGGTCGGGCACCAGGTCCAGCCCGGACTCCTCGGCGGCGGAGCGCAGGGCCTCGGTGGCCCGCTCCCAGTTCTCGTCGGTGCCGACCGACTTCTCCGGGTTGCGGGTGGACAGCTCCAGGTAGAAGTCGTCCAGGCCGTAGTCGCGCAGCAGGTCCAGCACGAACGACAGCAGCGACTTGAGCTCGCCCGCCATCTGCTCCTGCGTGCAGTAGATGTGCGCGTCGTCCTGGGTCATGCCGCGCACCCGGGTCAGGCCGTGCACCACGCCGGACTTCTCGAACCGGTAGACCGAGCCGAACTCGAACAGCCGCAGCGGCAGCTCCCGGTAGGACCGCCCACGGGACCGGAAGATCAGGTTGTGGAACGGGCAGTTCATCGGCTTGAGGTAGTAGTTCGCGCCCTCCATCTCCATGGGCGGGTACATGCCGTCGGCGTACCACTGCAGGTGCCCGGAGGTCTCGAAGAGCTGCGCCTTGGTGATGTGCGGGGTGTTGACGAACTCGTACCCCGCCTCCTCGTGCCGGCGGCGCGAGTAGTTCTCCAGCTCACGGCGGATGATGCCGCCCTTGGGGTGGAAGACCGCCAGGCCGGAGCCGATCTCGTCGGGGAAGCTGAACAGGTCCAGGTCCGCGCCGAGCTTGCGGTGGTCGCGCCGCGCGGCCTCCTCCAGCAGCTTCAGGTACGCCTTCAGCTCGTCCCGGGTCGGCCAGGCGGTGCCGTACACCCGCTGGAGCTGCGGGTTCTTCTCCGACCCGCGCCAGTACGCGGCGGCCGAGCGCATCAGCTTGAACGCGCCGATGAGCCGGGTGTTCGGCAGGTGCGGGCCCCGGCACAGGTCCGACCAGCAGACCTTGTCCTCGTTGGCGGCGAGGTTGTCGTAGATGGTCAGCTCGCCGCCGCCGACCTCCATCACCTCGGAGGTGTCGAGCCCTTCGCCCTTGACGTCGATGAGCTCCAGCTTGAACGGCTCGGCGGCCAGCTCGGCCTTCGCCTCGTCCAGGCTGCCGAAGCGGCGGCGGCGGAACCGCTGGCCGGACTTGACGATCTCCTGCATCCGCTTCTCGAGCTTGCCGAGGTCGTCCGGCTGGAACGGCTTGTCGACGGCGAAGTCGTAGTAGAAGCCGTTCTCGATGGGCGGGCCGATGCCGAGCTTGGCCTCCGGGAAGACGTCCTGCACCGCCTGGGCGAGCACGTGCGCGCAGGAGTGCCGCAGCACGTTGAGCCCGTCCGGCGAGTCGAGGCTGACTGGCTCGACCTCGGTGTCGGCCTGCGGGGCCCAGTCCAGGTCGCGCAGCTGGCCCTGCGGGTCGCGGACCACAACGATCGCCTTCGGGCCGGACGCGGGCAGACCGGCCGCGGCCACCGCGTCGGCCGCCGTGGTCCCGGCGGCGACGACGACGGGGTCGGCCACGGCGGGGGTACGGGGTGCGGACACGGTGACTCCTCCAGCAGACGGCACGGATGACGCCGAACGTTCGGCTCCTGCGATGCTATCGGTCGCTCCCGCCGGCACGGTCGCCGACGCCACCGCCCCCGGGTCCGTGGGACGGGCGCCGCCCCGGTGCACGGGGTCAGCCGGCCCAGTCCGGCAGGGGCTCGCGGGCGGCCAGCCACCCGGTCGGCACCCCGCCCGGGGTGCCGACCCCGGTGTGCGCGGCCACCACCGCCCCGACGATCGCGGCCGTGGTGTCGACGTCCCCGCCGGCCTCGACGCAGGCGCGCACCGCCGCCGGGTAGTCGTCCAGGTGCACGGCGGCCACCCAGCAGGTGAAGGCGACGGTGTCCTGGGCGGTGACCCGGGAGCCGTTGCCGAGCACGTCGGCGGCCTCGGGGACCGACCGGTCGAGCAGGCCGGCCGCCCGGCGAACGCCCCGGTGCACCTCGGTGGCCGGGTCCAGCGCGGCGGTGACGCCGGCCAGCAGCCGGTCGGGGGCGGGCCGGTGGCCGTCCAACCGGGCTCGGGCGGCCAGCGACGCGGCCACCGCCACCGCCACCGCGCCGGCGATGCCCTCCGGGTGGGCGTGGGTCACCTCGGCGGACGCCCGGGCCTGCGCCGCCGCCCGCGCGGTGGAGTCGGCGTACCACGCGCCCAGCGGGCCGACCCGCATCGCCGCCCCGTTGCCGCAGGAGCCCTGGCCGTCGAAGGCCGAGGCGGCCGCCACCGGCCACGGCGTGCCGGTGCGGATCAGCCGCAGGATGGTCACGGCCCCCGGCCCGTACCCCCGATAGGGCTCGCAGCGCTCCGCGAAGGCCGCGGCGAGGGTGTCCCGGTCGATCCGGCCGGTGTCGGCGAGGGCGGCCACCACCGAGCAGGCCATCTCGGTGTCGTCGGTCCACTGCCACGGCGCCGGAGGCAGCTTCCCGGCGGCCAGGTCGGCCGGGTGCCGGCCGGGAACGAAGAACTGCGAGCCGAGCGCGTCGCCCACCGACAGGCCGGCGAGCGAGTCCCGGGCCAACGCGAGGCGGGTGTCGGGAAAGAGCGTGAAGGACATCGTTGTACCAGCTTGCCCTGTTCACGCGTGCGCCGCAACGCGGTCGACTTGCCACCGCGGGTACCGTCTTGCTGTGGCCACCGTGCTCCTGGTCGAAGACGATCACGTCGTACGCGGCGCGATGCTGCGATCCCTCGCCGACCGGGGGCACGCCGTGCACGCCGTCGGCACGGCGCTGGACGCGCTGCGCCGGGTGGCGGCCGAGACCCCCGACCTCGTGGTGCTCGACCTCGGGCTGCCCGACCTCGACGGCTCGGACGCGCTGCGGATGCTGCGCGGCATCACCGACGTCCCGATCATCATCGCCACCGCCCGCGACGACGAGCAGTCCGTGGTGCGGCTGCTGCGCGCCGGGGCCGACGACTACATGGTCAAGCCGTTCACCGGGGCGCACCTCGACGCGCGGATCACCACCGTGCTGCGCCGGGCCGGGCGGGCCAGCCGGACGGTGCAGCCGGCGGTGCACAGCGTCGGCGGGCTGCGGGTCGACGTCGGCGAGCGCAGCGCCCACCTCGACGGCGAGCCGCTGGCGCTGACCCGCAAGGAATTCGACCTGCTGGCCTATCTCGCCGCACGACCGGGCCGGGTAGTGTCCCGCCGGGAACTTCTGGAGGAGGTATGGCGGCAGCCATCGGTCGGCGAGGACCAGACCATCGACGTTCACCTGTACTGGCTGCGCCGCAAAATGGGCGAGTCCGCGGCGAAGCCGCGCTACCTGCGCACCGTGCGGGGGGTCGGCTTCCGGCTGGTGGCGCCGGACTGAGGCCGTCGCTGGCCCTGCTCACGGCCGGCATGTGCGCCCTGGTCGCGCTCGCGTTCCTCGTCCCGCTCGCCGTCAATCTCGGTGACCGCACGCGCGAGGAGGCGATCGCGGACGCCGCCCGGCGCAGCGCGCTGGTGACCGGCGCCCTCGCCGTCAGCACCGACCCCGCCGTGGTGCAGCGCGCCGTGGCGGCCAGCGGCGACGACCCGGCCACCCGGCCGGTCGTGCACGGGCTGCGGGCGGACGAGTCGGCGGCCCGGGCCGACGCCGGGAGCCTGGAGCGGGCGCGGGCCGAGCGGCGTTCCGTCATCGTCGACGTCGAGGGCGGGGTGCTCCGGCTGGACCCGGTGGTGCTCGGCGACACCACGGCCGTGGTCGAGGTCTTCGTGCCCGAGTCGGCGCTGGGCGGCGGCAGCCGGTGGCTGCTGCTGCTCGGGGTGGCCGCCGCCCTGGTGGGCGCCGCGGTGCTGGTGGTCGACCGGGTCGCCGCCCGCGCGGTCGACTCCGCCCGGGGCCTGGTCCGCGCGGCGCTCGCGATCGGCGACGGCGACCAGGGCGTACGCGTCGACCCGAGCGGCCCCCGGGAGCTGGCCGAGGCCGGGTACGCCTTCAACCGGATGGCCGACCGGCTGGACGCGGCCCGCACCGACGAGCGGGAGCTGGTCGCCGACCTGTCGCACCGGCTGCGTACCCCGTTGACCGTGCTGCGGCTGGACGCGGAGGCGTTGGAGTCCGACGACACCAGCGTGGGCTCGTTCAGCGAGGCGGAGCTGGACCGGCGGCGCGGCATCCGGCGGATCCGGCAGGCGATCGTCACCCTCGAGGGCGAGATCGACGTCCTGATCAAGACCACCCGCAAGGCGGTCGCGCACGAGGCCGGGCCGGCGATGTGCGACGTCAGCGAGGTGGTCCGGGACCGGATGGTGTTCTGGGCCGCCCTGGCCGGCGACCAGAACCGCCCGCACCGGGTCAGCGGCGCCCAGCTGCGCATCCCCGCGCCGGTGCCCCGGGCCGAGCTGGCGGCCGCGCTGGACGCGGTGATCGGCAACGTCTTCCGGTACACCCCGCAGGGCACGGCGTTCGAGGTGGCGGTGTCCCGCCGCGACGGCTACGTGGCCATCCGGATCGACGACGCCGGCCCGGGGATCGCCAACCCGGACCGGGCGCTGCGCCGCGGCGCCAGCGACCAGGGCTCGACCGGCCTGGGGCTGGACATCGCCAAGCGGGTCGCGTTGCAGGCGAACGGCTCGGTGAGCATCGACCGGGCCCGGCTGGGCGGGGCGAGCGTGGTGATGCTGCTCGCCGACCCGGAGGCGACGCCCCGGCAGGTCAGCCGGTTCGGCCTGGTCGGCCGGCTGGCCCGCGAGCAGAAGACCGGCAGCCGGCGCTGGCCCCGGCAGCGACCCACCGACGGCTGACCGCGGCCGGGCCGCGTGCCCCGGCCCGGCCGCCGGTTGTGGGGCGGCACAAGTCTTCCTTAGATCGGGGTTAACCCCGGTGCCGGAGCGCGCCGACGCTGACAGGATCAATCCGAACCCATCAGTTCCACCGGCCGATGCCTCGGGGCACCCCACGGGTCGGTGGAACCAGGCGCGCGGCGGGAGACATCGGTCCCCCCACACCTGCTCCCGCCGCGCGCCGCCCCCCCTCGTCCGCTCAGCGGGTGGCGGCGGCCAGGTGGGCGTCGATCTCGGCGGTGATCCGCTGCTTGGCCACCGGCTCCAGGAACGACGCGGTCACCGCGTCGCGGGCCAGCGCGGCCAGCCCCTCCGGACCCGCGTCGAGCAGCCGGGCCGCGACGGCGTACTCGTCGTTGAGGGTGGTGCCGAACATCGGCGGGTCGTCGGAGTTGATGGTGACCAGCAGGCCGGCGTCGACCAGCTGCCGCAGCGGGTGCTCCTCGATGCTGGCGACCGCCCGGGTGCGCACGTTGGAGGTCGGGCAGACCTCCATGCCGATGCGGTGCTCGGCGAGGTGGGCCAGCAGCTCCGGGTCCCGCGCGGCGGAGATGCCGTGCCCGATCCGCTCGGCGCCGAGGTCGCGCAGCGCGTCCCAGACGGTCTCGGGGCCGGTGGTCTCGCCGGCGTGCGGCACCGAGCGCAGCCCGGCCGCCCGGGCCCGGTCGAAGTACGGCTTGAACTGCGGCCGGGGCACCCCGATCTCGGGGCCGCCCAGGCCGAAGCTGATCAGCCCGTCCGGGCGTTGCTCCAGCGCGATGCGCAGCGTCTCCTCGGCCGCCGCCAGGCCGGCCTCGCCGGGGATGTCGAAGCACCAGCGCAACTCGATGCCGAAGTCCGCCTCGGCCCGCTTGCGGGCGTCCTCGATCGCCTCGCAAAAGGCCGGCGCCGGGATCCCCCGGTGCACGTGCGAGTAGGGCGTCACGGTCAGCTCGGCGTAACGCACCTGCTGGCGGGCCAGCTCGCGGGCGACCTCGTGGGTGAGCAGCCAGACGTCGTCGGGGTCGCGGATCAGGTCCACGACGCTCAGGTAGACCTCGATGAAGTGCGCGAAGTCGCGGAAGGCGAAGTAGTCGGCGAGGGCGGCCGGGTCGGCGGGCACGGGGCTGCGGCCCTCGTGGCGGGCGGCCAACTCGGCGACGATCCGGGGCGAGGCGGAGCCGACGTGGTGCACGTGCAGCTCCACCTTGGGCAGTCCGGCGATGAAGGTTTGCAGGTCGGTCACAGGTTCTCCTCTGCGCGGGCGCCGGTGCGGGCGACGAAGAAGACGCGGCGGAACGGGAAGTGCACCTGAGCGTGCCGCACCGGGTACGCCTCGGCGAGGCGTACCCCCAGCTCGGCCCGGAAGTCGGACCAGCGGGCGGCGTCCAGGGCCGCGCGGACCGGCCGGAGCGCGGTCCCCTCCAGCCAGCTCAGCACGGGGTGGTCCGCGTCGGCGTGGGCCGGCAGCAGGTGCACGTAGGTAGTCTCCCAGGCGTCCACCACGCAGCCGGCACCGGTCAACAGGTCGGCGTAGCCGACGGCGGTGTCGTCGGCCGGGGGCCGGCGCAGCAGCCCGGCGACGTCGGCGCGCCAGGCCGGCCGGCCGGCGACCTCGCGCAGCGCCCGGTGCGAGGGCGCGTCGAAGTTGCCCGGCACCTGCACGGCCAGCCAGGCCCCGGCGGGCAGTTCCCGGGCCCAGCGGGTGAGCAGCTCCCGATGGCCGGGCACCCACTGGAGCACGGCGTTGCTGACCACGACGTCCACGTCGGGTTCCGGGCGCCAGTGCCGGACGTCGCCAACGGCGAAGGAGACGCCGGGGGCGGTGGCGGTGGCCTGCGCGACCATCTCCGGCGAGGAGTCGAGGCCGGCGACCCGGCTGTTTGGCCAGCGCTCGGCGAGGGTGGCGGTCAGGTTGCCCGGGCCGCAGCCGAGGTCGACCACCGCGCGCGGCCGCGCGGCCGGGACCCGGGCGAGCAGGTCGTAGAAGGGCCGGGAGCGCTCGTCGCCGTAGCGCAGGTACGTCGTCGGATCCCACATCGTCGCCTCCCAAACCGTACGTCCGTCTTGTTTCACGGTACGGCCCGTCGCGCGCCCGGACAAGCCGATCACTAGGCTCAGTCCCATGGAGCAGCGCACCTTCCCCCGGCTGGGTCGGCGCGTCGGGGTGATCGGGCTGGGCGCCTGGCAGCTCGGCGCGGACTGGGGCACGGTCAGCGAGGCCGACGCCACCGCCGTGCTGACCGCCGCCGTCGAGTCGGGGGTCACCTTCCTCGACACGGCGGACGTCTACGGCGACGGGCGCAGCGAGCAGCTCATCGGGCGGTTCCTGCGGAGCCGGCCCGACGCCGGGCTGACCGTGGCCACCAAGATGGGGCGCCGGGTCGCGCAGGCGCCCGGGGCGTACACCCTGGCGCACTTCCGCGAGTGGACCGACCGGTCCCGGCGCAACCTCGGCACGGACACCCTCGACCTGGTGCAGCTGCACTGCCCGCCGACCGCCGTCTTCGCCGACGACGCCGTCTTCGGCGCGCTGGACACCCTGGTCGCCGAGGAGCGCGTCGCCGGCTACGGGGTGAGCGTGGAGACCTGCGACCAGGCGCTCACCGCCATCGCCCGGCCGGGGGTGGCCAGCGTCCAGATCATCCTCAACGCGCTGCGGCACAAGCCCCTCGAGAAGGTGCTCCCGGCCGCTGCCGCCGCCGGGGTCGGCATCATCGCCCGGGTCCCGCTGGCCAGCGGGCTGCTCTCCGGCCGGTACGACGAGCACACCACCTTCGCCGCCGACGACCACCGCACCTACAACCGGCACGGCGAGGCGTTCGACGTCGGCGAGACCTTCTCCGGCGTCGACTTCGCGCTGGGCCTGGCCGCCGTGCGTCGGCTGGCACCGCTGGCCGGCGACGGGCGCACGATGGCCCAGTTCGCGCTGCGCTGGGTCGTCGACCAGCCCGGCGTCACCGTGGTCATCCCGGGCGCCCGGGACGCCGCCCAGGCCCGGGGCAACGCCGCCGTGGCCGACCAGGCGCCACTGTCCGAACGGGACCTGGCGGCGGTGGCGGAGGTCTACGACGAGCTGGTCCGCCCGCGGGTGCACGACCGGTGGTGAGTCGGGTGGCCGGAACGGGGACCGACGGAGGGGGATCGCGATGAAGGGCTGGCTGCCGCTCACCCTCGGCCTGCTCGCCGTGGTCGGCGGTGCGGTGTGGACGGTGCAGGGCCTCGGCTACGTCGAGGGCAGCGTGATGACCGACCAACGGATCTGGGCCGTTCTCGGGCCCCTCGTGGTCCTGGCCGGAGTGGTCGCGCTCTGGTTCGGGCTGCGCGCCCGCCGGCGCCGCTGAGCGGCACCGGGGACCCGGGCGTCACCGCCGCCTGCGGCCCTCGGCCTCGCCGCCGCGTCCGGGCCTCGGCCTCGCCGCCGCGTCCGGGCATCGCCGCCGGCCGGGGCTCGCGGGCCGCGAGCGTCGCCCGGCGCCGGACACGCGGAAAGCCCCGCATCCCGGCGGGAATACGGGGCTTCGCTGTGATCCGGGCGCCGGATCACCCTGTGGCCGGAGGCTGCCGACCGGCACTGCTCAGATGGGGCGGACCTGCTCGGCCTGCGGACCCTTCTGACCCTGGGCGATCTCGAACTCCACCCGCTGGTTCTCCTCCAGCGTGCGGTAGCCGCTGGTCTGGATGGCCGAGAAGTGGACGAACACGTCAGCACCCCCGCCGTCGACGGTGATGAAGCCGAAGCCCTTGTCTGCGTTGAACCACTTCACGGTTCCCTGCGCCATGTGTATCTCCTTCTAAAACTGGCGGCCGAGCACGCCGTGCGGCCGATTGGCCGTTTTCGAGCAGCGGTGCCTGAGGCGGCCCCCACGAAGGAGACTTCACTCAACCCACGCCATCTCTCAACAGCGTGGAACAGCAAACCACGTAGCGAAAACTCTGCACAGCCTACCGGACGAATTTCTCCGACATGTGACCTGACGGATGCCGAAGATCCGCTGGGTGGGCCCTTGCGCCCGCGCGAAATACCCCCGCGCCGTGGTCACGGCGCGGGGGCATTTCGTCGTCGTCCGGTCAGTCCGGCCAGCTCCCGGTGAAGCGGCGTACGCCCACCGCGCCACCCCGGTCGACGGCGGCCCGGACGACCGCGAAGATGGCGCCCTGCAACGCCGCCGCCGCCAGGACCTCGCCCCAGCCGCGGTCCTCGTCGGTGGCGCTGGGCGCCTCGCCGTCGCCCGCCGTCATCTTCCACACCTGCCGGAAGATCGCGCCCGCGACCGTACCGGCGGCGATGCCCATCAGCACGCCGACCGGCTTGTACGCGGCCTTCCCGATACCCCTGCTCACCGCTGCCTCCCCCGGACGATCACCAACACGATCACGGCGGCCACCGCGCCGGCCGCGAGGGCGACGAACGGCGTCGGGTTACGCCGTACGACCGCGCCCTTCTCCTGCGCCTGGCCCCGCGCGAGCTGCGCGGTCTGCGCCGCCTGCCCGCGCACCCGGGCCACGGTCTGCGCCGCCTGGTCCCGCACCCGCTCCTTCGCCTGGTCGGCGGAGGACCTCAGCCGCGCCTTGACGTCGGCCTTGGCCGCCAACGCCTCCATCGTCTCGCCCAGCTCGACCCGGGTGCGCCGGATCTCCTCCCGCAGCGCGTCGGTGTCGCCGCTGCCCCGGCCGTTGCCCGTCGTCATGCCCGTCCCCTGTCCTTCACGGCGGCGGCGACCGTGTCCACGTCCGCGCGGACGCTACGGACCGCGGCCTCCGGCACCGGTGGGACCGCCTGGCTGACCTGCTTCTTGCCCACCAGGGCGAGGATGCCGGCCAGCGCGAAGAGCACCACGGCGACGATCAGGGCCGCCGCCCAGGCCGGGAGCACCAGGTCGAGCAGCAGGATCGCGGTGGCGACCAGGGCACCAAGGCCGTAGAGCGCCAGCGCCCCGCCACCGCCGAAGAGGCCGATGCCGATGCCGGCGTGCTTGCCCTTCTGGGTCAGCTCCGCCCGGGCCAGGGCCAGCTCGTCGCGGACCAGGCGGGAGACCTGCTCCGTGGCCCGCTGCACCAGCTCGGCGGTGGACGGCTCGCTCCCGGTACGGGATGTGCGGGCGTTCGCCACGTCAGCCATGCTGTCCTCCTTTCATCATCACCGCGCTGTATGCCCGGAGTCGCCGCCCGCCAATCCTTCGCCCGGCGGCCGGGGGTCCCGGACCGCCGGGTTCCCGAGCCGCCGCCCGGCGCGGAAGAAGGTGCAGAAGCGTCGCGCAGCAGGTCCCCACGAAACGCCCGGTCAAACTTCCCGAGCCAGCGCACTCCGCCCTGACAGCCCACGAGGCACAACCCCACCCACACCTCCAACCGCCCCCGCCCCTCACAGGTCACGCCATGCCCCGCGTCGAATGCCCGCCCCGGACCGCGTCGAATGCCCGCCCGGACCGCGTCGATCATGCAGTTGTGG
>NZ_JBFABA010000072.1:0-23737 GCF_040640115.1 Micromonospora sp. NPDC023644
CGCCGCGAGCGCCGCCGTCCCGCCGCGCCCCGTCCGCGCCCGGCCGGGCCGCCGCCCCCCGGTCGTCACCCGCGCGACGCTCGCGGCGACCAGCGCGGTGCCGGCGAGGGTACGCAGCGGCAGCGCGGCGTCGGCGCCGGTGACCTCCCGGCGGGAGAGCGCGGTGACGGTCAAGGTGTGCGCGGCCACGATGACCGCCGCCGGCACCGCCCGCAGCGCCCGGCCGCCGGTGGCCCCGAGCAGCACGTCCAGCCCCCGGCAGGCGGCCATCACGGCCGGGCCGGCGGCGGTGGACTTAGCCGCCAGGTCGTACCCCCAGACGGCGGCGGCGAGCGGAACCGCGACCGTCGCGGCGCGCCGGCCCCCGGCGGCCGTGGCCAGCGCGACCCCGGCGGCGGTGAGCCCGGCGGCGAGGCCGAGCGCGGCCCCGGGGGCCACCCGGCCGCTGGGGATGGGCCGCTCGGGGCGCTCCACGGCGTCCAGCCGGCGGTCGGCCCAGTCGTTGGCGGCCATCCCCGCCCAGTAGAGCAGGACGGACGCGGCGGCCAACGCGGGCGTACGCCGGCCGAGCGCCCCGGCCGCCGCCGCCCCGGCGACGACGTCCCCGGGCACCGACAGCGCGGCGGGCGCCCGGACGAGTTCGGCGAGGTCAGCGAGGCGCGGCATCGGTGCCTCCCGCGTGCAGGCGGCGGGCGAGGCCGCACAGCCGGGTCCACTGGTCGGCCAGCGCGTGGGTGGGCGCGCCGAGCGGGTCCTTGAAGAAGAAGGCGAGGTCGGTCAGGGGGCCGGCGTGGCCGGCGGCGTGCGCGGCGGCGGTGAGCCGGGCCAGGTCAAGCACGAGGGGCGCGGCCAGGGCGGAGTCGCAGCCGTGCCAGGTGAACTCCATCCGCATCCCGGTGCCGAGGAACCCGTCGAAGGTGATCAGGTCCCAGGCGGTCTTGAAGTCGCCCAGCGCCTCGACGTACTCGATCCGGGTGCCGCCCTGCGGCAGGTGGCCGAGGGTCTCGCCGAGCACCCGCTGCTTGCTCTCCGTCTTGGCCGAGTTGGCCGCCGGGTCGGTGAGGGTGGCGCCGTCGCCGCCGCCGAGCAGGTTGATCCCGGACCAGGAGCGCACCGCGAGGTGCCGCATCGCGAACATCGGCGCGAGCACGGACTTGACCAGGGTCTCCCCCGTCTTGCCGTCGTGCCCGGCGTACGGGATCCCGCCCTCCGCGGCCAGCGCCGTGAGGGCCGGCAGCCGCAGCCCGGTGGACGGGGTGAAGTCGACGTACGGGCAGCCCGCCCGCACCGCCGCGTACGCGTAGAGGGAACTGGGCGGCAGCACCTCGTCGCCACCGGCGAGCGCGGCCCGCAGCGCGTCCGGGTCCGCGTGCCCGGGGTGCGGGCGGGCGGCCGGTTCGGTGGCCGAGACGTTGACCACCACCACCCGGTCCAGCCGGTGCCTGCGGCGGAAGTCGGCGAGGTCGCGTACGGTCGCGGCGGCCCGGTCCGCCTGGGTGCCGCCGGCCGGGGCCGGACGCAGCTCGCGTTCGACGGCGGCCAGCTCGTCGGTGAGGGCGGTGACCAGCCGGGCGGGCAGCACCCCGGCGGCGGCCAGGGCCTCGGCCCGCTTCGCCAGCGGGGTGGTCGCGACGTCGTGCCCGCCGAAGACCAGGTCGGTGAAGGCCGGCAGGGCGGGCCCGCGCAGGTCGGGCAGCTCGGTGACGCAGCCGGTCGGGCCGGTGAGCCCGGACCGCAGGGCGAGCGCCCCCACGATGCTGGTGGTCGCGACCGAGCCGCGCGCTCCCACCAGCCAGACACCCGTACGCATGGTGCTCCTTCCCGCTCAGGAGGAACCAGCCGTGCATTGAGTTATATGAATATCAGAAGTTTGTTCAGAAAGATATGGATCTGTGTAGATGGGCCCCGTCCGCCGGCCGCCCCGGGAGGAGCCCACCGGTCCGGTGTCGACGTCGGCGGCGACGACCCCGGCCCGGTTCCCGGTGCGGGCGCGGACGGACGGGGCTGGCAGGCAGGGCCGGTCGGCGTCTCGTCCCTGCCTCCCCCGCATCCGCCGGTCGGAGCGACGGCGCGCGCCGACCGGACGTCGTGGGGTGACGCGGCCCGGCGGGCCGCCGGGTGGTGACGGTCCTCCGGTGCGACCGGGGAATCCCGGTCCGGCCGCACCGGACGATCGTCCTGCTCGTGCCCACCGGGCCACGCCGGCCCGGTGGGCACGTCCTCCGGTCCCGACCTCGTCCCGGCCGCGGGGCGCAACCGCGGCCGGTCCCTCGCCGGTCGGCGCCGGAGTCGACTCAGGCGGCGACCGTGGCCAGGGCCGGCTCCACCTCGGTCCACGAGGAGCCGAGCTCCGCCGACCGGGTCACCGCGTCCAGCACCAGCTGGACCTGCAACCCGTCGACGAAGGAGGGGGCCGGGTCGACGCCGGTGGCGACCGCCTCGATGAAGTCGCGCGCCTGGTGGGTGAAGGAGTGCTCGTAGCCGATCAGGTGGCCGGGCGGCCACCAGGCGGACATGTACGGATGCTCCCCCTCGGTCACCAGGATGCGGGTGAAGCCCTGCTCGGCGGCCGGTTTCGTCGCGTCGTAGAACTCCAGCTCGTTGAGGCGCTCCAGGTCGAAGGCCACCGTGCCCAGCGAGCCGTTGATCTCCACCCGGAGGGCGTTCTTGCGCCCCGTGGCGAACCGGCTCGCCTCGTACGTGGCCAGCGCGCCACCGTCGAGCCGGGCCACGAAGACCGCCGCGTCGTCGACGGTGACCAGCCCGGTGGCCGGACGGTGACCGTCGGTGCCGTCCACCGTCGGCGCCGCCCCGTCCACCGTCGCCGCCAGCCCGCTCGACCCGGCCGGCAGCGGCCGTTCCTTGACGAACGTCTCGGTGATCGCGCTGACCCCCGTGATCCGTTGGCCGGTGACGTACTGGGTCAGGTCGATGATGTGCGCGCCGATGTCGCCGAGCGCGCCGGAGCCGGCCCGGTCCCGCTGCAACCGCCAGACCAGGGGGAACTGCGGGTCCACGATCCAGTCCTGCAGGTACGTCGCCCGGACGTGCCGGATCACCCCGAGCCGCCCGTCGGCGACGAGCTGGCGCATCATCGCGACCGCCGGCACCCGTCGGTAGTTGAACCCGCACATCGACCGCACCCCGGCGGCCTGCGCGGTGACCGCCGCGGCGGCCATCGCCCGGGCCTCGGAGATCGTGTTGGCCAGCGGTTTCTCGCACAGCACGTGCTTGCCGGCGGCCAGCGCGGCGAGGGCGATCTCGGCGTGGCTGTCCCCGGGCGTGCAGACGTCGACCACGTCGATGTCGTCGGAGGCGACCAGGTCGCGCCAGTCGGTCGTGTACGCGTCCCAGCCGAGCCGGTCGGCGGCGTCGGCCACCTTCCCGGCGTCCCGGCCGCAGACCAGCGACATCCGGGCCCGCGTCGGCAGGTCGAACACCCGGTTCACGGTGCGCCACGCCTGCGAGTGCGCGGCGCCCATGAACGCGTAGCCGACCATGCCGACCCGCAGTTCTCTGTCTGTCGTGGACAAGGTGGGTCTCCCCCCGTGTGTCAGAACCCGAGCTTGAGGTAGTTGCCCGCGTTCTCCTTGGTGATCGTCTCGGAGGCGAGGATGATCTCCTTGGGTACCTGGAGTTCCACCAGGTCGGACATGCCCTTGCCCTGGCCGATCAGCCGGGCCAGGGAGATTGCCGAGGAGGCCATCGAGGGGCTGTAGGTCACGGTCGCCTTGAGCACCGTGTTGTCCGCCTGGATGTCCTCCATCGCCTTCTTCGAGCCGGCACCGCCGACCATGAAGAACTCCTTGCGACCGCTCTGGTTGACCGCGGCCAGCACGCCGATGCCCTGGTCGTCGTCGTGGTTCCAGAGCGCGTCGATCTTCGGCAGGGCCTGGAGCAGCTGCGCCGCCTCCTGCTGCCCCGAGTCGGCCGTGAACCGGGCCGCCCGGCGGTTGGCGACCTTGAAGCCGCTCGCCGTCAGGGTGTCGACGAAGCCCTTCGACCGCTCCTGGGTCAGCTCCAGCTCGTCCATGCCGGCGATCTCGCCGATCACCGGGTTGCTGATGCCCTTGGCCTTGAACTGCTCGATCATGTAGGTGGCGGCGGCCACGCCCATGCCGTAGTTGTCGCCCTTGATCTGGAGCCGGTAGGCCCGCGCGTCGGGGAAGGCCCGGTCCAGGTTGACCACCGGGACGCCGGCCTTCATCGCCTCCAGGCCGAACGCGTTGAGCTCCTTGCCGTCGTGCGGCAGCAGCACGATCACGTCCGGCTTCTGCGAGATCAGCGTGGACAGCGCCGCCCGCTGGGCCGCCGCGTCCGCGCCGGCCTCGACCGACTTGAACTCCACGTCGGAGTACGCCCCGGCCTGCGCCTTGGCGTTGTTGGTGATGGCGGCGATCCAGCCGTGGTCCGCGGCCGGCGCGGAGAAGCCGATGACGACCCGCTTGCCGGGCTCGCTGTTGCCGCCCGGCGCGGCTGCCGCCTTGGTCTGCGCCTCGGTCGGCTTGGCTTCGTTGCTGGTGCAGCCGGCGAGCAGCACGCCGGCGCCGACGGCGGCCCCGCCGAAGAGCAGTCGGCGGCGCGACATGTCGCGACTGTGCTGGGTCATGACGACCTCCTGGGTTGACGGTGGTGGAGGAAATCTCGCGGTGCGGTACGGGAGAGGGGCGTGCGGGGCCCGGCCACCGTCGCTCGGGTGGCCCGGATGCCGCGCGGGTCGGTGCGGTGCGGGTCGGTGCGGTGCGGGTCAGGTGGTGGTGAGCCGGTTGCGGCGCAGGAACTGGGTGAGGCTGCGGAACTGGACCTGCTGGACCAGGACGGCGGCGACGATGATGCCGCCCTTGACCATGTTCTGGGCCTCCGTGGAGAGGCCGTTGATGGCGAAGAGGTTGGTGATGGTGGCGAAGATGACCACCCCGAGCAGGGAACCGATGATGGTGCCCCGCCCGCCGCTGAGCAGCGTGCCGCCGATGATCGCGGCGGCGATCGCGTCCAGCTCGTAGAGGTTCGCCATCGCCGCCTGCGCCGAGTTGGCCTGGGCGGTGAGCATGATGGCGGCGATCCCGCAGCAGAGGCCGGAGAGCGCGTAGAGCAGCACGGTGTGCCGCCGGACGTTGATGCCGGCGAGCCGGGCGGCCTCCGGGTTGCCGCCGACGGCGACCGTACGCCGGCCGAAGGTGGTGCGGTTGAGCAGCACCCAGCCGGCGGCGACCACGGCGGCCAGGATGTAGACCAGCAACGGGATGCCGAGCAGGCTGTTGCTGGCGAGGCCGTTGATGAAGGCGTTGTCCGACACCTGGGTCTGCTTGTCGGAGATCTCCGCGGCCAGGCCCCGCGCGGCCACCAGCATGGCGAGGGTGGCGATGAACGGCACCAGCCGGCCGTACGAGATGAGCAGCCCGTTGACCAGGCCGACCGCCAGCCCGACGGTGAGCGCGCTGAAGATCATGCCGCCGGCGCTGTAGCTCTGGGTGGCCACCGTGGTGCACCAGACGCCGGCCAGCGCGACGATCGCGCCGACCGAGAGGTCGATGCCGCCGCCGATGATCACGAAGGTCATGCCGACGGTGACCACGCCGACCACTGCCGCCAGCTTGAGGATGCTCAGGACGTTGTCCCACACCCAGTCCGGGTCGGAGTACAGGTCGGAGCGGGTGAGGGCGCCGATCACGACGAGCACGGCGAGGACGCCGAGCAGGCCGAGGTTGCGGCGGGCGCCCTCGCCGCCGTCGCCCCGCCACCAGGAGATCCGGCCCGGTGCCGCCACCTTGTCGACGGCCGCCGCGGTCTGCGCCGGGTCCACGGGCGGCGACTGCGCCGGCAGCTGCGGCGCCGCGGTGGGGGTGAGGGGCTCGCTCATGCCGGTGCGCCTTCCATCAGGGACCCCGCCATCACGAGGTCGAGCACGGTGTTCTCGTCGAGTTCGCCGGCCGGGGCCTCGCGGACCACCCGCCCCTCCCGCATCACCAGCACCCGGTCGGCCAGGCCGAGCACCTCGGGGACCTCGCTGGAGACCAGCAGCACCCCCACGCCGCGCGCGGCCAGCCCCCGGATCACCTGGTAGAGCTCCGCCCGCGCGCCGACGTCGACGCCCCGGGTCGGCTCGTCGAGCAGCAGCAGCCGGGTGTCGCCGAGCAGCCAGCGGCCGACCACCACCTTCTGCTGGTTGCCGCCGGAGAGGGTGCGCACCGGCCGGCGTACGTCGCGGGGGCGCAGCTCCAGGCTCTCGGCGATCCGGTCCGCCTCGGCCCGTTCCCGCCCGACGTCGGTGAACCCGGCGCGGGCGTAGCGGGCGAAGGTCGCCAGGGTCACGTTGCGGTAGATCGGCTCGCCCAGCAGCAGCGCCTGGCTCTTGCGCTCCTCGGGGGCCATCCCCATGCCCGCCCGCACCGCCGCGCCGACGTTGCCGGGACGCAGCGCCCGGCCGGCCATCCGCACCGAGCCGGCCTCGGCGCGGCGCGCGCCGTAGATGGTCTCCAGGAGCTCGGAGCGGCCCGAGCCGACCAGTCCGGCGATGCCGACGATCTCGCCGGCCCGGACCCTGAGCGAGACGTCGGCGAACTCGCCGGTCCGGGTCAGCCCCTCGACCGCGAGCAGTTCCGCGCCGTCGGCCGCGCCGGCCGGGCGGTCCGGGAAGACGTACTCGATGGTGCGGCCGGTCATCCGGCTGACCAGGTCGCGGGTCGGGGTGTCGCGGGCCGACAGGTTCGCCGCGGTGGTCCGGCCGTCCTTGAGTACGGTGACCCGGTCGCCGATCTCGCGGATCTCCTCCAGCCGGTGCGAGATGTAGATGACGGCGATGCCCTGCGCGGTCAGCTCCCGGATGATCCGGAACAGGTTGCCGACCTCGTCGTGGGCCAGCACGGCGCTCGGCTCGTCCATGATGATCAGCCGGGCCTCGTGGGAGAGCGCGCGGGCCATGCTGACGATCTGCTTGCCCGCGGCGGGCAGCGCGCGCACCATCCGCCCGGGCGGGATCTCGGCGTGGCCGAGCCGGCCGAGGATCTGCCGGGTACGCCGGGCCATGGCGCCCCGCCGGACGAAGCCGAGCCGGCGCGGCTCGTGGCCGAGGAAGGCGTTCTCCGCGACCGAGAGGTCCTCGACCAGGTCGAGTTCCTGGTAGATGGTGGCGATGCCGGCGCGCATGGCGGCCTGCGGGTTGGCGAAGGTCGCCGGCTCGCCCCGCCACTCGAGGAGCCCCGAGTCGGGCCGGTGCACCCCGGCCAGCACCTTGATCAGGGTGGACTTGCCGGCGCCGTTCTGCCCGAGCAGGCAGTGCACCTCGCCGGCGCGCACCTCCAGCTGCACCCCGTCCAGGGCCCGTACGCCCGGGAAGGTCTTGACCACGTCGGTGAGGCGCAGCACCACCTCGCCCGCGACGGCGACGGCGTCGGCGTCGGCGGGCGCCTCGACCAGCGGGGCGCCGGCGGAAACGACCTCCGCCGGCCCGGCGGCGGGCGGCTCCTCGGTTCGGGCCACGGTCTCCTCCTCGCGCTCGGTCACGGCGCCTTCCTCGTTCGCGACTGCGGGGCTCGCAAACCCGGCTCACTCCTCGCGCTCACAGCGCCTTCTCCGTTCGCGACTGCGGGGGCTCGCAAACCCGGCTCACTCCTCGCGCTCACGATGCCTCCCCGAAAGCGACGTCGCTGGCGAGTACGGCCGCGCCGGCCACGCCGGCCCGCGGGCCGAGTTCGGAGAGGACGACGGGAAGGTTGCCGGTGGCCAGCGGCAGCGACCGGCGGTAGACCACGCTGCGGATCTCGGCGAGGAGGATGTGCCCGAGCTGGGCGAGCCCTCCGCCGATCACGATCATCGACGGGTTGGTGAAGCTGACCAGCCCGGCCAGGACTCCACCGACCCGCCGACCCCCGTCGCGGATCAGCTGGATGCAGGCCACGTCCCCCTCGACGGCACCTCCGGCGACGTCGAGGGCGGTCACCGCGCCGCGCGCGGCGAGCCGTTCGGCCAGCGCGGGCGACGCCCCGCTGCGTGCGGCGGCGGTCGCGTCCTTGGCCAGCGCGGCCCCGCTGAACAGCGCCTCCAGGCAGCCGACGTTGCCGCAGGAGCACATCGGGCCGTGCGCGTCGACCTGGATGTGGCCGATGTCCCCGGCGCAGCCGTCGGTGCCCCGGTAGACCTCGCCGCTGAGGTAGATCCCGCACCCTATTCCGGTGCCGATCTTCACGAAGAGGAAGTCGTCCACGGAGTGGGCGACCCCGCCGTGCCGCTCCCCGATCGCCATGATGTTGACGTCGTTGTCGACCACCGCCGGGCAGCCGTGCTCGCGGGTGAGCAGCTCGCGCACCGGGAACCGGTCCCAGCCCGGCATGATCGGCGGGGAGACCGGCACGCCGTCGCGGAAGCTGACCGGGCCGGGCACCCCGATGCCGACGGCGTCGAGCCGCTCGTAGGCGCCGTCCACCCGGGCCTTGTGCAGCAGCTCGTTGACCCGCTGGAGGATCACCTTCGGGCCGGTGCGGATGTCGGCCGGCTCGGCGTACGCGGCGACCGGCTCCAGCCGGCCGTTGACCACCTCGACGTCGATGGAGCTGGCGCCGAGGTCGACGGCGGCGAAGCGCAGGTGCGGGCTCAGCTCGACCAGGGTGGAGCGGCGACCGCCCCGGGAAGCGGCCAGCCCCGCCTCGGCGACGTAGCCGAGGCCGACGAGCCGTTCCAGCTCCGCCAGCAGCCGGGGGCGGGGCATCTGCAGCCGGTCGCCCAGCTCGGCCCGGGACACGGCCCCCTCGTCACGGAGCAGCCGCAGCAGCCGTACGTGCAGGGGATCGACGGACCGCACCGGACTCACCTCTTCGCGGGGCTCGTTCACATCGACGTAATGCCGAGGTGTCGTGCCCGACACAGTAGGAGTGTTCCGAGTCACGTGTCCAGAGCTTCGGCCGATCTGACGCAAACTTTTGTCCGTTCGAGCAAAAGCCTCGGGCGGATCAAGAAAAGCCCGTGGCCCCCGCGATCCCGCGCTCCGCCCTGGCGGGGCCGCCTGTCCGGGCAGGAAGCAGACCCACGGGCACGATCGCGGGCCGGGCAGCACGCCGCCCCGCCACCGGGAGGGTGGCGGGGCGGCGGGGTGGCGGGGCGGCTGGAGGTCAGCGGCGGTTGGCGGCGTTGCGCTTCTTCTTGAGCTTGCGGTCGTCGCGCAGTTCGACGTACGGCTCCTCGTCCGGGGAGTGGCCCGCCTCGATGGCGCGGCTGCGCTCCAACTCGGCGTCGAACTCCGCGCCGAGGAGGATCGCGATGTTGCTCAGCCACAGCCAGATCAGGAAGACGATCACGCCGGCGAGCGCCCCGTACGTCTTGTTGTACGAGCCGAAGTTGCTGACGTAGAGCGCGAACAGGCCCGAGATCACCAGCCAGATCACCACGGCCAGCACCCCGCCGGGGCTGACCCAGCGGAAGCCGCCGTGCCGCGCGTTCGGCGACGCCCAGTAGAGGATCGCGAACATCAGGCTGACCAGGAGCAGCAGCACCGGCCACTTGGCGATGTTCCACACGGTCACCGCCGTGGAGCCCAGCCCGATCGCCTCCCCGACCTGCTCGGCGAGGCCGCCGGTGAAGACCACGATCACCGCGCTGGCCAGCAGCATCACGCCGATCACCGCGGTCACCCCGACGCGGATCGGCAGCGTCTTCCAGATCGGGCGCCCCTCCGGCACGTCGTAGATGGTGTTGGAGGCGCGCATGAACGCGGCGATGTAACCCGACGCCGACCAGAACGCGGCCAGCAGACCGAGGATCGCGGCGAAGCCGGCGAAGCCGCCGCTCTGCTGCGCCTGGTCGATCGCCCCCTCGACGATCTGCCGGATCTCCCCCTGCGGGACCGCCTGGTTGACGGTGTCCTTGACGCCCTGCGTCGCACCCGGGCCGAGCAGGCCGAGGATCGAGACCAGCACCAGCAGGCCGGGGAAGATGGAGAGCACCCCGTAGTACGTCAGCGCCGCCGCCCAGTCGGTCAGGCTGTCGTCCTGGAACTCCCGCACCGTGCGGCGCAGCGCGGCCTTCCAGCCGGCGCCCGGCAGCTCGGCCGGGCTGTCGGGGCCCTCGTCGGGCCCGACCGGGCCGCGACCCGGGCGGTGCCGCTCGGCGCGCGCGGGGTCGGCCCACCGGTCGGCGTGGCCCGTCCGGCGGTCGCCCACCCGGCCGGCGGCCACCGCCCCGGAATCGTCGCGGTCGCGCCCGCTGCGGGCGGAAGACTGGTCGGAGGCCATCGCCCCTCCCTCGTGCTCGGCGTGTCGTCCCCCTCGACATGCCCCGGCAGCGGCGACGGTTAACCCCTACCCGTAGAGCAACCTGCCCATCCGGCGCGAGGCGACCAGCAGACCCACGGTCATCACCGTGAGCAGGTAGAGCACGTCGAGCACCCACTCCCCGCCGACCGTGCCCGTCGAGATGCCACGGATGAGGTGCACCGCCCGGTAGAGCGGGGTCGCCTCGACCAGCCAACGCAGCACGGCGGGGTAGTCCTGGGCGGGCACGAACGTGCCGGAGAAGAGGAAGAGGGTGAACTGGGCGGAAGCCATCAGATCGAAGTCGTGCCAACTGCGCATCAGGGTGGAGATCGCCATTCCCAGCGCGCCGAAGGCGAAGCCGACCAGCACGGCCGCCGGGAGGGCGACCAGCGCCCGCGCGGCGGTGGTCAGGTCCATCGCCACCATCACCACGAGGAACGCGGCCGAGTAGGCGCTGCCCCGCAGCATCGCCCAGCCCAGCTCCCCGAGTGCGATCTCGAACGGCTGCACCGGGGTGGCGATCACCCCGTCGTACAGCTTCATGTACTTCAACTTGCCGTAGAAGTTGAAGGTCGTCTCGGCCAGCGCGCCGGACATCGCCGACGCCGCGAGCATGGCGGGCGCGACGAACGCCGCGTAGGCGACGACCTCGCCGCCGGGCAGCGTGAGGTCGCCGATCAGCGCGCCCACCCCGACACCGATCGAGAACAGGTAGAGCAGCGGCTCGACGATGCCGGAGGCGAGCAGCAGCCAGTAGACGGGCTTCAGGGCCGCCACGTTGCGCTCGGCCACCGAGACCGAGCGGCGGGACGCGGCGGCGACGTTCACCAGCCGGGGCAGGACGAGAGCGACCACGGCACCCCTCCTAGACGACGAGCCTGCGGCGGAACGCGCGGCGGGCCAGCAGCCAGCCGGCGACCGACCAGGCCGCGAGATAGAGCAGGTGGCCGGGCACCGACCACTGCGGAACGACACCGAGCGTCGCCGCCCGGCACAGGTCGACGCCGTGCCACAGCGGCGTCGCGTAGGCCAGCCAGCGCAGCGCCTCAGGCAGCGACTCCACCGGGAAGAAGACCCCGGCGAACAGGCTCATCGGGATCACCGCGAAGCGGAGCAGCATCGCCAGCCAGCTGTCGCTCGACACCACCGACGCGTACGCGAAGGTCGGCGCGGCGACGGCCAGGCCGAGCAGCACCACCACCGGGAGCGTGGCCAACGCCCACGGCGAGCGCACCGCGCCGAACAGGGTCGTCACCAGCAGGAACGCCGCCGTGCTGCACAGCACCCGGAACAGCACGAACGCGAGGTGGCCGGTGAGGATGTCGACCACCCGCAGCGGCGCCGCGCTCTGCGCGAAGTAGGTCTTGATCCACTGGAACTTGCTGAACACCGGCCACGTCGACTCGCCGATCGCCACCTGCACGGCGGTCGACGCGATCAGGCCGGGCACGATCCAGTCCAGGTAACGCACCCCGCCGACGCCCTGGTCGACGTAGCCGCCGACGCCGACGCCGAACCCCAGCACGGTGAGCACCGGCAGCAGGAAGGACGAGAAGAACCCGCCCCGCCAGGTGCGCCGGTAGCCGGCCAGATGATGGGCCAGCACCGCCAGGGCGGGCACCCGCGGCAGCGGCGGCCGGGCCCGCTCCCGCGCCGACTCCGTCACGCTCACGCGACCACCCCCGCCTCGCTCCGCGTCCACCACGACTTTCTATCCCGCCGGTACGACAGCCGCGGCCACCCTACGGCGGCCCGGTCGGCCTGTCGTCCGCTTTCACGTCCCGGGCCGGGTCAGCGCCGCCGGAACGCGCGGACCAGCGCCAGCACCGCGTAGCCGAGCAGCAGCAGCCCCGCGCCGGTGCCCACGACGAGCCCCGCCGACACCGCGGAGGCGAGCGCGGTGACCAGCCCGGCCAGGGCGACGACGCACATCGCCACCCCGAGTGGCCACAGCAGCGGGTCGCCCAGCACCGGGACGAGGGGGAAGAAGTGCAGCCCCACCACGGCGCAGACCAGCACCGGGACGAACTCGGACCACCCGGCGACGGCGAGCACGGCGGCGCCGAGCCCGGCGGCGGCGAACTCGGCGAGAACGATCAGCAGGTAGCGACGGTCGGCGGCGCGGTCCCGGCCGGCGTGCCCGGCGCCCCGGCTGCGCGCCACCACGACCGCTCCGGTCACCGCCGTGACCAGCGCCGCGCCGCTCGCGACCACCAGCAGGGCGCGCAGCGGCTGGTCGGCGGCCGGCACGCTGAACCAGATCGTCGCGAAGACGCCCAGGTAGAGCGCGGCGAGGCCGGCCTGGTGACGCGACTGGAACTCCAACCTCGACATGACACCCCCGGGTGCGTCGCCGGGTGGCCAAGGTGCCACCGGCCCGCCGATGCTACGGAACGGCCACCGCCGTCGCACCCGACGCCCGGCGGGGCGGGGTGCCGGGCCCGCGCCGCAGGTGCTGCGGCGGACGCGCCCGCCCGGTCAGTCCACCAGGGTGCGGCCGGTGAGGTGGAGGAAGACGTCCTCCAGGCTGCTGCGCCGGACCAGCACGTTGGCCGGGCTCAGCCCGCGCGCGCCGACCTCGGCCACCGCCGCGTCGCCGTCGGACACGTAGAGCAGGATCCGGTCGGGCAGCACCTCGACCCGCTCCCCCAGGCCGTCGAGCTTGCCGGCGAATTCCTCCTGCGACTCGGCGGCGAAGCGCAGCTCCACCACCTCCCGGGTGGAGTGCCGGTCGATCAGCGCGCGGGGCGAGCCCTCGGCGACGATCCGCCCGCCGTCCATCACGACCAGCCGGTCGCAGAGCTGCTCCGCCTCGTCCATGTAGTGCGTGGTGAGGACCAGCGTGACGCCCTGCTGCTTGAGCCGGAACAGCCGCTCCCACACCAGGTGCCGGGCCTGCGGGTCGAGGCCGGTCGTCGGCTCGTCGAGCAGGACGATCTCGGGCTCGTTGACCAGCGCGCGGGCGATGGTCAGCCGCCGCTTCATGCCGCCGGAGAGGGGTTCGACCAGGCTGTCGGCCCGCTCGGTGAGCTGGACGAAGTCGAGCAACTCGGCGGCCCGCTCGCGGGCCACCCGGCGGGAGATGCCGAAGTAGCGCGCGTAGGTGGTGAGGTTCTCCCGGACGGTCAGCTCGGGATCGAGGTTGTCGAGCTGGGGGCAGACGCCGAGGCGGGCCCGGATCGCCGGCCCGTCGCGGACCGGGTCCATGCCGAGGATGCGCAGCTCGCCCCCGCTGGGCGGGGAGGTGCACCCGACCATCCGCATGGTCGAGGACTTGCCGGCGCCGTTGGGCCCGAGGAAGCCGAACGCCTCGCCGGCACGCACCTCGACGTCGATGCCGTCGACGGCGGTGAAGTCGCCGAACCGCTTCACCAGCGCCCGCGCCTGGATGAGTGGTGGAGCCATGGTCACCGCCCGACCATAACCTCCGGTTCCGACACGTCCCACCGGATCCGGCCGGGTCGTCGCCGGGCGGTAGGGGTGGGGCCGGGCGACAGGAGTGGGGTCGGGCGGTAGGGGGCGCAGGTGCCCTGGTCAGACCCCATGCGGCGACGGAGAGCGACGAAAACCACGCTGTGTGATCGCCTGATGCGACGGCGACGGCGCGGCGACGGCGACGCGCGGCGAGACCGGGCGTACGCCGCTACGGGACCAGAGTGGACGGATCGGATGGAAACCGCTCCCGGCTTGCCGCATTCTTACCAATTACGGCCTCCGCCCGGCGACACATCCAAACTCAATTGTGCTCTCTCTGCGTAATCGGGAGTCCGAATTAATCACAGACTGCAATCATGATCAGCAATATTCCGCCGGGTTTGTTATTCGCGTATCGTGCCCCCTCGTGCCACCAGTGCGTTCTTCCGGCGAGTCCCCCCAGCAGCCGTCCACCATGGCCACCGGGTCCCTGGACGACGGTCCGGTCCCGCTGCCGCCCGAGGCGGACGATCGCTCCGATCCCGCCGGCGCCACGACCGATGCACGGGAACTCGCCGCGCAGTTCGAGGACGAAAAGCCCGGGCGGCAACTATCCGGGCCGATCGGCGTTCTGGTCACCGGAACGACGTTGGCGATCGCGCTGCTCGCCCTCTGGCAGGTGTTCGCCCCGCTGCCGCAGGGGAGCAAGTTCTATTTGATCATCTTCCTGGCCGGGATCCTGCCGATGGTCTTCCTGGCGTACCCGGCGGATCTGCGCCTGCCCCGGCGACCGCGCCGCACGGACACGGACGGGCCGACCGCCGCCGCGCCCACGGACCGCCCCGGGCACCGGGGGCCCACCCTGCCGGACTGGGTCCTGGCCGGCGCGGCGCTGGTCAGCTGCCTCTACCCGGTGCTGCCCGTCGGCCTCGGTGCGGGCGGCGGCGGGTACGACGCCTTCCTCGACCGGCAGGGCCTGCTGGTCGGCCTGGACGTGGCGATGGGCACCGTCCTGCTGCTCCTGCTGCTGGAGGCGTGCCGCCGCACCACCGGATGGATCCTGCCGGCGGTCTGCGTGGTCTTCCTCGGCTACGGCTACTACGGCGGGCTGCTGCCCCAGTCCTGGCCGGTCGCCCACGCGGGCCTCGACTTCGGACAGATCGTCGACGGCCTCTACAACTCCGACAGCGGCTTCTACGGCACCCCGCTCGACGTCGCGGCGACGTACATCGTGCTCTTCACCATCTACGGCGCGGTGCTGGACCTCTCCGGCGCCGGCCGGTTCTTCGTGGAGCTGTCGGCCGCCGCCTTCCGGCGCTCGCGGACGGCCGCCGGGCGCACGGCCGTCGCCTCCGGGTTCCTGCTCGGCACCGTCTCCGGGTCCGGCGCGGCGACGACCGTCAGCATCGGCGCGGTCACCTGGCCCGTCCTGCGGCGGGCCGGCTACCCGCCGGAGCGGGCGGGCGGCATGCTCGCCGCGGCCGGCGTCGGGGCGATCCTCTCCCCGCCCACCCTCGGCGCGGCGGCCTTCATCATCGCCGAGTACCTCGGCGTGTCCTACCTCCAGGTGCTCGGCTGGGCCACCGTCCCCACGGTGCTCTACTACCTCGGCATCCTCCTCGCGGTCGAGATCGACGCCCGGCGCTCGGGCGTGCGGCCGGTGGTCATCGACACGACCTCCGCCGGTCGGTTGCTTGCCCGGTTCGGCTACCACTTCCTCTCGCTCTTCGCGATCGTCGGGCTGCTCGCCGTCGGCTTCTCCGCGACGAAGGCCGTGGTGCTGGCCACCGTCCTGGCCGCCGCGCTGTCCTTCCTCGACCGTCGGCACCGGCTCACCCCGGCCCGCCTGCTCGCCGCGCTGAGCGCCGGGGTGCGCGGGGTGCTCGCCGTCACCGCCGTCTGCGCCGCGGCGGGCATCATCACCGCCACCACCACCAAGACCGGCCTCGGCCCCCAGGCGGCGGCCCTGCTGGTCAGCGGGGCACAGGCCGTCAGCTCCGAGCCGGCCGTGGTGCTGGCGCTCACCGCGCTGCTCGCCGCCGTCGCCCTCACCCTGCTCGGGCTGGCCGTGCCGGTCACCGCGTCGTTCGTGATCGGCTGGGTGATCATCGGCCCGGCCCTGCTGGACCTGGGCGTCCCCGCGCCCGCCGCGGCGATGTTCGTCTTCTACTTCGCGGTCCTGTCCGAGGCGTCCCCGCCGACCGCGCTCGCCGCGGTGGCCGCCGCCGCGGTGACCGGCGGCCGGCTGGTGCCGACCATGTGGCAGACCCTGCGGTACGCCCTGCCGGCCTACCTCATCCCGCTCGCCTTCGTGGTCACCCCGACCGGCCTCGGGCTGCTCGGCATCGGGGGCGCGCAGCGGATAGCGGTCGCCGGGACGGTCGCCGCCCTCAGCGTCGCCGTGCTGGCGGTGGCGGCGGGCGGCTGGCTGCCCGGCGTCGGCCCGGCCGGCACGCCGGAGCGGATCCTCGGCGCGCTCGCCGGGTTGACGCTGCTCTGGCTCGAACCCGTGCCCGTCACGATCGGCGCCGTCCTGGCCGCCGTCATGGTGGCGGGTGTGCTCGTCAGACGCGGATCCGCCGGCCGGACCGGCGGGCCGTCAGCAGTACAGGTGAACCATGGGGAGGAAAAACAGTGAGACGGATCAACGTGCGGATCGCCGCGGGGGTTGGTGCGCTGGCCCTCGTCGCGGCGGGCGCCGCCGGTTGCGGGGGCCGTCAGGGCGGCGCGACCAAGGACGACGCTGCCAGTGAGATCACCTGCAAGGTCACCGACAGCACCCGGGTCGGCATCGCCACCGGCAACGCCACCGGCGTCTACTACGTGGTCGGCAACGCCTTGGCCGGTCAGCTCTCCGGGGCGACCGAGGGCAAGCTGACCGGCACCGCCGCCGAGACCGGCGCCTCGGTGCAGAACATCGAGCAGCTCGTCGGCGGCCAGTACGACGTCGCCTTCTCCCTGTTCGACACGGCGGTCAACGCGGTGCAGGGCAAGGGCACCTTCACGGCTCCGCAGCCGGTCGAGGCGCTCGCCCGGATCTACGACAACTACACGCAGGTCGTCGTCCGGGCCGACTCGGGGATCAACTCGGTCGCCGACATGAAGGGCAAGAAGATCTCCACCGGCTCGCCCAAGTCCGGCACCGAGGTCATCGCCAACCGGCTGATGGAGGCCGCCGGCCTCGACCCGGCCAAGGACGTCCAGGCGCAGCGGCTCGACCTGACCAAGTCCGTCGAGGGTGTCAAGGACGGCAGCGTCGACGGGCTCTTCTGGTCGGGCGGGGTGCCCACGGGCGGCCTGACCGACCTGTTCACCACCGCCGGGGACAAGGTGAAGTTCATCGACATCACCCCGCTGCTGCCCAAGATGACCGAGCTCAACCCGGCGTACCAGGCCGGGACCATCGGCGCGGACGTCTACAAGACCGCCGCGGACACCCCGACCATCGTGGTGCCGAACGTGCTGCTGGTCCGCAAGGACCTCAACGCGAACGTGGCCTGCGCGATCACCCGGACGGTGTTCGACAAGAAGGACGCCCTGACCCAGGCCAACCCGGCCGCCAAGGGCATCAGCCTGGACAACGCCCGCAAGACCGACCCCGTACCGCTGCACCGCGGCGCGGCCAAGGCGTTGCAGGACCTCGGCGCGAGCTGACCCCCCGGTGCCGGGTCCGGGCCTCCCGCCCGGACCCGGCACCCCCGACCCCACCCCCGGAAGGCCCGAGTGTCGCTCCCCACCCCCGGCCGCGTGCGTCGGCACCACCGGCCCGCCGACCACACCGACCGCCTGTGGTCGGTACGCACCCAGCTGCTCGCGCCCATCCTGGTGGCCACGATCGGTCTGGTCGTGCTGGGGTCCACCCAGACCGCCATGGCCATGGCCGCCACCGACGACGCGGACCGCGCCCGGGTGCTGGCCGGCACCGCGACGGCCACCGTGCGCCTCGTGCACGAGCTGGAGCGGGAACTCGGCGAGACGGCGGCCCTGCGCCAGCGCGGCGGCAGCAGCGGACGGCCCCTCGTCGACGCGCAGCGACGGCGCGTCGACGCCTCCGTCGAGCGGTACCGCGACTCCAGCCGGGACGCCCGCCGGGCCGCCCCCGACCTGCGCCGGGTGCTCGACGGCGCCGACGCGCAGCTCGGCCAGCTCGAACCGGCCCGCGGGTCCGCCCTGGGCGGCACCACCGTCGACCCGACCTACCTCTCGCTGGTCGAGTCGCTGCTCGCCGTCGCCGACGCGCTGCCGGCGCAGCTGCGCGACCGGGAACTGGCCAACGGGGCACGGGAGGTGGCCGCCGTGGCCGCCCAGGAGCACCTCGCCGCCGTGGAACGCGACCTGCTCCGCGCGGTCTTCGTGCGGGGCGCGCTGGCGGACGGGGAACTGGTCCGCCTCGGCCAGCTGCGCGGCGCGCAGGAGCAGCGGCAGGCCGAGTTCTCCCGGATCGCCGGCCGGCCCGCGGCGGACGCGTACACCCGGCTGGTGGCCGGCACCGACGTCTCCACCGCCCGCCGGATGCGCGACAGCGCGCTCAACGTGGAGACCGAGCCCGCCGGGCTGAAGACCGACGGCGACGCCTGGTACGTGGCCCAGAGCGGGGCCATCAGGCGGTACAACCTGCTCGGCCGGGAACTCTCCGAGGAACTCGACCGCAAGGCCGCCGGACTGGCCCGGGACGCCCAGCTACGGGCCCTGGTCACCGGCGGCGCGACCACCGCCGTCGCGCTGGCGTCGTTGACCGCGGCCGTGCTGCTCGCCGTGCGCACCAGCCGCCGGCTGCGCCGGCTGCGGGTCGCGGCGCTGACCATGGCGAACCGGGAACTGCCGGAGCGGATCACCGCCATCGCGTCCGGTGACGGCGCACCCGCCGACGGCGCGGCCACCCGGCTCACCGCCGGCATCGGGCAGGGCCGCGACGAGATCGCCCAGGTCGCCCAGGCCTTCGACACGGTGAACCGGGCCGCCCTGCGCCTGGCCGGCGAACAGGCCGAGGTGCGGATGGACGTGACCCGGATGGCCGAGGCGCTGGCCCGACGCATCCGTACCCTGATCACCCGGCAGCTGCGGCTGCTCGACGAGTTCGAACGCGAGGAGACCGACCCGGACGCGCTGGCCCGGCTCTTCGCGCTGGACCACCTCGCCGCCCGCATGCGACGCAACGGGGAGAACCTGCTGGTCCTCGCCGGCGGGGAGCCCGGCCGTACGCACGACGGCGCCCACCTGCTCGCCGACGTCGTCCGGGCGGCCGCCTCGGAGATCGAGGACTACCCGCGGGTGGAGGTCGACGTGCCGACCGCCGCGGTGCACGGCGCCGCGGTGGGCAACCTGGTCCACCTCCTTGCCGAGCTGCTGGAGAACGCCACCGTCTACTCCCCGCCGAACACCCCGGTGCACGTCGACGGCCGGCGCACCATCGACGGCCTCACGTTGCGCGTGCACGACCAGGGCATCGGCATCAGCGACAGCCGGCTCGCCACGATCAACGAGCGGCTGCTCGCCCCCGCGATGCTCTCCAGCGCCTCCGCCGGCAGCATGGGCCTGCACGTGGTGGCCCACCTGGCGGCCCGGCACGGGGTGCGGGTGCAGCTGCACAACAGCGGCGCGGGCACCGTCGCGCAGGTGGAGATCCCGGAGTCGGCGCTGACCCGGATCGAGGAGGTCGTCCCGCGCTCCGCCCCGGACGCGCGTACGCCGGACGCCCAGGAGGCGCGCGCGCAGGCGCCGGTCGCCCAGCAGGTGCGCCCGCAGGCGCCGCCGCCCGGGCCCGACGCGCGCCCGCCCGCGCCGGTCGTCCCCGCCCAGACCGCCTGGTTCCGGCCCCGGACCGGGACGGGTGGTCCCGCCGCCCTGCCCGACCTGGCCAGCGTCCACCACGCGCCGACGATCACGCTCCCGGTGCTCGGCGCGCGCCCGACCGGGCCCGAGGGCGGCGCCGCGTCGCCGCCCCGTCCCGCGCCGGCCCCGCTCACCGGGGCCGGGCTGCCCCGCCGCACCCGGGGCGGCCAGCTGCCGGCCACGCTGCACGAGGCCCCGCCGGCGCGGCCGGCGGGCGACCTGCTCGACCCCGAGGTCGTACGGTCCCGGCTCTCCTCGCTCGCCGAGGGAGTGGCCGCCGCGACCCGACGTACCCAGACGACACCCCCCAGGAGAACCCCATGACTTCATCCGTGAGCCCCGGCCTGGACTGGCTCCTGGCCAACTTCGCCGAACAGGTGCCGGACGTGTCGCACGCCCTCGCGGTCTCCGGCGACGGGCTGCGGCTGGCGGCCTCGCCCCACCTCGCGCCGGACCAGGTGGACCAGCTCTCCGCCGTGATCAGCGGCCTGGCCAGCCTGACCGTCGGTGCCGCCCGGCTCATGTCGGCCGGCCGGGTACGCCAGCAGATCGTCGACATGGACGGCGGGGTGCTGCTGGTGATGGCGGTCGGCGAGCGCGCGCTCGTCGGGGTGCTCGCCGCGCCCGGCTGCGACCTCGGCCAGATCGGCTACGAGACCGCCATGCTGGTCCAGCGGGTGGCGGAGGCCTTGGAGCCGGCGGTCCGGGCGTGATCGGACGGTCCTCCCGGCTGCTGGCGGCCCTGCTCGCGACGGTGCTCGCCGCCGGGTGCGGCACGACCGACGCCGGGCCGCAGCCCTGGCACGGCGGCCGGATCTTCCTCGCCACCGGCAACACCACCGGCGTCTACTACCAGCTCGGCGGCGGCTACGCGGACGTGATCAGCCGCCATCTGCCCGGCTACGAGGCGCGCGCCGAGCCCACCGGCGCGTCGGTGGAGAACATCAACCGGCTGGCCAGCGGCGACATGGAGATCGCCTTCAGTCTCGCCGACACGGCGGCGGACGCCGTCGCGGGGCGCGGGGCCTTCGAGGGACAGCCGCAGCCGGTCCGGGCGTTGGCCCGGGTCTACAGCAACTACACCCACGTGATCGTCCGCGCCGACGCGAAGATCACGAAGCTGTCGGAGCTGCGCGGCAAGCGGGTCTCCACCGGCTCGCCGAAGTCCGGCACCGACATCATCGCCGGGCGGCTGCTGACCGCCGCCGGCCTCGACCCGGACCGGGACGTCGTCCGGGCCACGCTCTCACTGCCGGAGACCGTGCGGCGGATGCGGGCCGGCACGCTCGACGCGATGTTCTTCTCCGGCGGCCTGCCCACGCCGGGCATCGCCGACCTGCTGGCCAGCGCGCCCGGCACGTACGCGCTGCTGCCGATCGCCGACCTGATGGAGCCGCTCACCGCGCGGCACGGGTCGGTCTACACCACGGCGGAGCTGCCGAAGGACGCCTACAGGACGAAGAGCGGCACGCCGACGGTCACGGTGGCGAACGTCATCCTGGTCAGCGCCGACATGCCCGACCAGCTGGCGTACGACCTGACCCGGCTGCTCTTCGCCTACCAGGCGGACCTGGTCAGGGTGCACCCGGAGGCCGGCAACTTCACCCAGCAGAGCGCCTCGGGCACCGACCCGATCCCGCTGCACCCCGGGGCCGCCCGGTACTACCAGCGCGGGTGAGCCGCCCCGGTCAGACGTCCGCCGGGGCGGTGGCGGCGCGGGCCTCGGCCACGAGGCGGTCGGTCTCGGCGAGCACCTCGGGGTCGTCCGTCGGGGTGCCGGGGTCGAGGCGGACCGTCCACGTTAGGCCGTCCGCCCCCGGCACCCGGCGCGCCGCGATCCGGCCGGCGCCGCCGGGCACCGGATGGTGCCGGGTGTACGCCACCGACCGGGTGACCCGCTCCCGCACCTGGTGCGGCAGCTCCCCCGGGTCGAGCAGCAGGTAGGTCTCGGCCGGGCAGTCGGCCACCACCAGGTAGCCGTCGCGCTCGGCGAGCCGCTCGGCCGGCGTCACCGTGAGCTCGCGGCCGGACCAGACCGCCTTGAGGACGTCGTGCCAGCCCAGCCGGTGCGCCCGACCGGGCAGCCAGAGCCCGAGGTTGCTGGCGACCACCACCCCGTCGCCCTCGCCGTTGCCGGCCGCGGCCCAGGCGAGCACCCGCTCGTCGGCGGCCAGCGGCGGCCGGTCGGCCGGGGGCAGCTTCGGCTTGCGGCGGAACAGTCCCATCTACAGTCCTCCCGCGGCCTGCTCGCGCAACGCCCGGGCGTGCTGCTCCAGCGAGAGCAGCTCGCCGAAGGCGGCGAAGTACTCGTCCTTGTTGTTGACCGGGTTGATCCGCTGGATCCGGGACTTCAGGTCCCTGATCCGGCTGGTCACCGAGCCCCACTGCAACCGGGCCATGGTCACCGAGACGTAGCGCGGGTCGGGCTCGCCGTCGATGCGCAGCGGCTCCACGGCCAGCTCGCCGACGAGCGCCCGGGCGGCCAGGTCCTCGCAGGCGTCGCGGACCGACTCGATCCAGACCGCGCCGCCGGTGGCCGTGGCGGCCCCGCCGACGGCCGCGACGGCCGCCCGCACCGCCGAGTGCACGGGGTGCCGGTACTCCGACGCCTCGACCGCGTCGAACATCGGCCCGGCCAGCACCGGCTCCTGGAGTGCGAGCTTCAGCGCCTCCCGCTCGACCATCGAGTGCGGGTTGTCCACGACCGGCTCCGGCCGGGCGGGTCGGGGCGCCGGCGCGGCGTCCCGGCCGGGGGTGGCCGACGCGGCGGCCAGCACGGCCCGCTGCACCGGCTCGATCTCCATGCCGAGGTCACCGGCGAGCTTGCGGACGTACTCCGGGCGCTTCTCCCGGTCCTTGAGCTTGGCGACCAGCGGGGCCGCCCGGCGCATCGCCTCCACCCGGCCGTCGACGGTGTCGAGGTCGTACCGGTTGATCACGTGCCGGAGCGCGAAGTCGACCAGCGGCTCGCGGCGGGCGACCAGGTCGCGGACCGCCAGGTCGCCCTTGGCCAGGCGCAGGTCGCACGGGTCCATGTTGTCGGGGCTGACCGCGATGAACGTGCGCCCGACGAAGCGCTGGTCGTCCTCGAACGCGCGCAGCGCGGCCTTCTGGCCGGCGGCGTCGCCGTCGAAGGTGAAGATGATCTCACCGGCCACGTCGTCGGTGTCCATCAGCAGCCGGCGCAGCACCCCGATGTGGTCCCCGCCGAACGCCGTGCCGCAGGTCGCCACGGCCGTCGGGACCCCGGCCAGGTGGCAGGCCATCACGTCGGTGTAGCCCTCGACCACCACCACCTTGCCCTGCTTGGCGATCTCCCGCTTGGCCTGGTCGACGCCGTAGAGGACGTGCGACTTCTTGTAGATGGGCGTCTCGGGGGTGTTCAGGTACTTCGGACCGTCGTCGTCCTCGAAGAGCTTGCGGGCGCCGAAGCCGATCACGTCGCCGGTCAGGTCGCGGATCGGCCACATCAGGCGGCGGCGGAACCGGTCGATCAGCGTGCCGGAGCGGGACGGCCGGGACAGCCCGCCGGTGACCAGCTCGTCGTGGGTGAAGCCCTGCTGGCGCAGGTGCTTGGTGAGCAGGTCCCAGGCGTCCGGGGCGAACCCGCAGCCGTAGCGCTCGGCGGCGGCCCGGTCGAAGCCGCGCCGGGCCAGGAACTCCCGGGCGGGACGCGCACCGGCGGTGGTGAGCTGCGCGCGGTAGAACTCGACGGCGGCGGCGTGCGCGGCGACCAGGCGCTGCCGCTGCCCCTGCTGCGGGCGCGGGCGCGGCGCGGCGGAGTCGCCCTCGACGTAGCGCAGCTGGATGCCGGCCCGGTCGGCGAGCCGCTCGACCGACTCGACGAAGCTGAGGTGCTCGGCGTCCATCAGGAACTTGATCGCGTCGCCGCCGGCGCCGCAGCCGAAGCAGTACCAGACGTTGCGGGCGGGCGAGACGTTGAACGACGGGCTCTTCTCGTCGTGGAACGGGCACAGCCCCTTGAGGTTGCCGGCGCCGGCCGACTTCAACGTCACCGTCTCGGAGATGACGTCGGCGATCGAGCTGCGCTCCCGGACCAGCGCGATGTCCTCGTCCCGGATCCGCCCAGCCATGTCCGCCACCCCCTCGGCGTACATCCTGCCCTGCCGCACCGACGCCGCGCCGCCGGGGGACGCCGCGTGTGGCGGCCACCGCCGTCACCTCGGCGGTCGCGCCCGGGCCGACCGGCTCGCCCCGGCGGTCCCGCCGGCCGGGGTCGGGCCGCC
>NZ_JBFABA010000073.1:0-22589 GCF_040640115.1 Micromonospora sp. NPDC023644
GACGAGCCGGTCGGCCCAGCCGCGGGCCAGCGACGCCGCCGGCGCGTGGCCCAGCTCGGCGTGCACCGCGTCCATGGCGGCGAGGCAGCCCGCGCCGCCGTCGGCCCAGGCGACGGCCGGGGACCCGGCGCTGGCGGCGGCGGCCAGGTCGACCGCCGCGTGGGCCTGCCCGGCGAGGCCGGGGTCGGCCAGCAGGGTGGACAGCCGGGCGAGCCCGTACGCGATGCCGCCGAGGCCGTACAGCCCGCCGGGGCCGATCGCGGCGGTCAGGTCCGGGCGCGCGCCGAGCAGCTGGAACAGCCCCGGCACCCCGCCGACGGCCCGGTGGGCCAGCTCGGCGTAGCGGGCGGTGCCGGTCACCGCGGCGAGCTGGCCGAGGAAGAGCGCGACCCCGAGGTGCCCGTCGGCCAGCCCGGCCCCCATCGGCAGGACGAGCCACTGCCGGTCGTCGACCAGCTCCAGGCCGAGCCAGTTCACCCGGCCTCCGCCGGCCACGCTCCGGGCCTCGATCTCGTCGGCCAGCGCGCAGGCCGCGGCGAGCAGGCGCTCCGGCGACGCGTCGGCCTGCGCGACCGGCCGTGACGTCGGCGCGGCGGCGTGCCGGCCGTCGACCGGGCGACGGGTCGCGAGCGTCGCCGCGACGATCCACTCCTGGTGCCGCCGGTCGGTCTCGCCCAGCGTGGCGATCTTGCCCAGCGCGGCGTCGAGCCCGCAGCGGGCCAGCGGCACGGGCAGCGGTTCGCCGCCGCCGGCGACCCGGACGGCCCGGCTGCCCGGCGTGCCATCGAACAGCGGGACGTCGCCGGCCCACAGCGCGGCGGCCTCGTGCCGGGGGAACTGGGCGAGGAACGGGTGCCCGCCCGCGCTGGACCAGAGGACGCCGAACGCGCGGTCCCGCTCCAGCGCGTCGCCGAGCACGTCCGGGTGGGTGGTCTCGGTGAGCAGGGTGTGGTATGCCGAGGTGGGGCGGGCGACCAGCCGTACCGGGACGTCGGCGCAGGCGGCGACCAGGTCGGTGAACTCCCGCCGGTGCGCCCGGATCGTCTCGTACGCCAGCCGGAACCCCGCCCGCAGCGCCGGCTCGTGGGCGCCGGGATCCACCACGTCGTCGCCGACGCGGGGTCGGTTGCGACCGCCGACGAAGTCGACGGCCCGGCGGGTCAGCCGCATCCGGTCGGTGCCCGGGTCGGCCCAGTCGAGCGCGCTGGCGGGCGCGGGCCCGCCCCGGTCGCCGCCGACGCCGGACAGGTCCATCGCCCCCTGGTCGCCCACGACGATCACCGGCACGAGGCCGGTGCGGTGCACCGAGGCGGTCAGCAGGTCCGCGGCCGGGTCGCCGGTGCCCACCGGCTCGCCCAGCGCGGGGTGGAAGAGCGTCTCGGTGTCCACCACGACCGGGGTGTCGCCGGCGGCGATCAGGTTCTCGTAGTGCATGTCCGTGGCGTGCAGGGCGTGCAGCAGCGCGACCAGGGCGCCCTGCCGGCGGTAGAACCCGTCCGCCTGCTCCGGGTGGCTCAGCGCCGTCGCGTCGACGTACTCCGACCAGCCGTAGCCCGGCCGGGTCAGGGCGGCGACCCCGCGCAGCCCCAGCCCCGGCGCCCGCCGCTCCAGCCAGTCGACGAACCCGGTGAAGCGCACCTGGGAGGCCAGGTCGCGCGGCTTGTAGACGACGCGTCGGCCGTCGGCGAAGCGCAGCACGGTGGTCGTACGGCCGCCGGTGTGGGCGTCGCCCAGGTTGCTGCGGACCGCGACCAGCGGGCCGGGGTCGCCGTCGCCGAGCAGGGTTTCCACCAGCTCGTCGCGGTCGGCGACGAACCGGGTCAGCAGTTCGAGCGCGGACCGGGCGGCCGCCGTCGCGGCCTGCGCCAGCAGGCGGGCCAGCACGGGATAGCGGTCGACCAGCCCGGCCAGCCCGGCCGGGTCGCAGAGCCGTGCCACGAAGTCGGCGAACCGGGCCCGGCCGTCGGCGCCGGCGAGCCGGCCGGCCGCCCGGCGTCGGTGCAGCTCCGAGACCAGCGTGCGGGCCGCGACGGTGAGCAGGTGGCGACCCAGTGCGGCGGCGAACTGGTCGGTGAGGACGGCCAGGTCGACCGTCCTCTCCGTGGCGAGTCGACGGGCTCCGGCGAGGAACCGGTCGGTGGCGACGTCGACGAATGGCCGTAGGGGCGCGGTGAGCGCGGCCCGCCAGTCCGCCGGGTCCGCAGGCGGCCGGGGCGTGGCCGCGGCGACCAGCGCCGCCTCGACGGTCTCCGCCCAGGCCGGGCGGGTCGTCCTGGCGGCGAGCGCGGACCGGTCCTCGGCCAGCAGCGCGCGCAACCCCGCCTCGTCCAAGCCGACCTCGCCGAGCCGCGCCGCCAGGCCGGGCCCGTGCCCGGCCCGCCACCGGGCCAGCTGCCGGTCGGCGGCGTCCGCGCCGTCGGCACCGCCAGCCGCCTCCGGGCCGCCCGCGCCGGGCGCGCCGTCCGGGCCGTTCGCGGCGCGCGGCGCGTGGGTGGGGCGTCGGCCCGGTGCGTCGCCGGACGGGCCGGGCGCGCGTTCGTGCAGCGCGAGCCCCGACGCCCACCAGTGCGGGGCCAGCCGTACGCCGGAGCAGGCGTGTTCGGTGGCGCCGGCCAGGGGAGTCGAGGTCACCGTTGCACGGTGCCAGAGCGGGGCGCGGAGTTCATGAGTGGAAACTACTCACATTCGTGCTCCGGCGCTGGCGGCGCCGCTGCAAGCGGGCCTGTCGGGGCCCGTGGACGGCGGGACCGGCCCTACCGGCACGCGCCTCTCGCCGGACGCGTGACCCACCCCATCCTAGTCACCATCGGTGATCAATTGAATGGCCAGCGTGACGTCGGCGGGAAATTGAGTGCCGCCCACGCATGTGGACGGTGCCGGCGCCGATGAGTCTTCGGGCGACTGTTCTACCCGGGGCGGCGCGATGAACGGAGCCAGGGATGGAGTTTCGGGTACTGGGGCCGGTGGGGGCCTGGAGGGGTGACGCGGAGGTGGCGCTGGACGGGGCGAAGCAGCGCACCGTGCTCGCGGCGTTGCTGCTCGCCGAGGGGCGTACGGTGCCGGACACCCGGCTGTGCGAGCTGCTCTGGGGGGAGCGCCCGCCGGCCACCTTCGCCGCCCAGCTCTACAACTACGTCTCGCGGCTGCGCAAGTACCTCGGCGCCGAGGTGGACATCGTTCGGCAGTGGTCGGGGTACCAGATCCGGATCGGCGCCGCCCGGCTCGACCTCGACGAGTTCGAGCGCCTGGCCGAGGCCGGGCGGGAGGCGCTGCGCGAGGGGCGGCCCGCCGAGGCCGCCGAGCGGCTGCACGCCGCCATGTCGCTGTGGCGCGGCCCCGCGCTGTCCAACGTGACCGAGCACCTCGCGGTGGCCGAGGCGCACCGGATGGCGGAGCTGCGGATGGCGGTCCTGGAGAGCCGGATCGACGCCGACCTGCGGTTGGGCCGCCACGTCCGGCTGGTCCCCGAGATCACCCAGCTCGTCGCCGAACACCCGCTGCACGAGGGGCTGCGGGGCCAGCTGATGACCGCCCTGCTGCACAGCGACCGGCAGGCCGACGCGCTGGCCGCCTACCACGAGGGCCGCCGGGTGCTCGCCGACGAGCTGGGCGTCGACCCGGGCCCGCTGCTCACCGAGGCGTACCGGTCGATCCTCGTCGGCCCCCCGGCCCCGGCGGTCGTCGCGGAGCCGAGCTGGCACGGCGTGCGGCCCGCGATGCTCCCGCCCGGCGTCGGCGACTTCGCCGGGCGGGAGGAGGAGCTGAGCGGGCTGCTCCGGGTGCTGACCGCCGAGCCGAAGGCCCGCCCGCCGGTCGCCGTGGTCACCGGGATGGCCGGCGTCGGCAAGAGCACGCTCGCCCTGCACGCGGCCCACCTCACCCGGGCCGCCTTCCCCGACGGTCAGCTCTACGCCGACCTCGGCCGCGCGCGGGGCAACGCCGTCGAGCCGTACGACGTGCTCGGCTGGTTCCTGCGCAGCCTCGGCCACGCCGAGTCGGCGATCCCCAAGGGGCTCGACGAGCGGGTCCGGCTCTACCGCAGCCAGCTCGCCGGCCGGCGGCTGCTGGTCATGCTCGACGGCACCGCGGACTACGCGCAGGTGAGCCCGCTGCTGCCCGGCGACCCCGGCTGTCAGGTCATCGTCACCAGCCGGCTGCGCATGCCCGAGCTGGCCGGCGCCACGTCGATCGAGGTCGGCACCCTCGACCGGCAGCAGGCGCTCGCGCTGCTCGGCCGGATCATCGGGGCGCGGCGGGTCGCCGAGGAGGCCGAGGCGGCGAGCCGGGTCGTCGAGTTGTGCGGTCGGCTCTCGCTCGGCGTCCGGGTGGCCGGATCCCGGCTGCTGGCGCGCCCGCACTGGTCGCTCGGGTACCTGGCGGACCGGCTCGCCGACGAGCGGTACCGGCTGGACGAGCTCCGGCTGGGCTCGATGGACGTCCGGGAACGACTGGACAGCAGTTACCACCAGCTGGCCGACCTGGGCCAGCTCGCCCTGCGCCGGCTGGCGCTGCTGCGCGCGCCGGCCTTTCCGAGCTGGTGCACCGCGGAGGTGCTGGGCGTGTCCCGGCACGCCGGCGAGGAGGTGGGGGAGAAGCTGGTCGACGCCCGGCTGCTGGAGATCGTCGAGTCCGACGGCGGCCGGCGGCAGCGGTTCCGCTTCCACGACCTCGTCCGCGTCTTCGCCCGGGAGAAGGCCGACCAGGCCGACCGGGTGCTGGTGGCCGGCGCCGGGGCGCTGAGCGCGGTGGGGAACTGAGCCGGCGGCGGTGTAGAGAAGATATAGCCGGTGGTCGCACGGTCACCGGGTGAACACCGTGACAACGAGCGACTGCGCGACGGTCGTCCCGGTCGACGTGGAGCGCGTCGCCCCCGACACGTTCGTGGCCCGGATCCGCCCCGACCTCGACGATCCGGTCTTCGCCGGTCACTATCCGGGGTTCCCGCTGCTGCCCGGGGTGCACATCTTCGAGTACGTGCACCGGGCGGTCCGCGGCGTGGCCCCCGAGCTTCAGCTGACCGAGATCGTCAGCTGCCGCTTCCTGCTGCCGGTGCGGGGCGACGACGAACTCGTCGTGACGATCCGCCGCACCGGCGGACTGTGGCGGGGCGAGGTCACGGTCGCGGCCGTCGGAGTCGCCGAGGTGCTGCTGCGCTACGGGAGCGAGGAGTGACGACCATGATGGGGATCGAGGAGATCAGGCGGATCGTCCCGCACCGTCCGCCGATGCTGCTGGTCGACCGGGTCAGCGAGCTGGTGCCCCGGCGGCGGCTGGTGGGTTCGCTCACCGTCACCGGCGACCGGCCGCTGCCGATGTCGCTGCTCCTGGAGTCCTGGGGGCAGGCGGCGCTGGTGCTGATGCGCCACGACCGCCCGATGCCGGACGTGCTCACCGACGGTGTGCCGGTCGCCGGGCTCTTCGAGCACGTCCGCTTCGGCCGGCCGGTGCTGCCGGGGGAGACGGTGCGGCACCGGGTCACCATGAATCGGCTGGTCGCCGACACCGCCTTCGTCACCGGCGACAGCGTGGTGGGGGACACCGTGGTGCTGCGCGTCGGCCGGCTGGTCGGGGCGATGCGGTCGGTGGACTCGCTGCGGGCGTCCCTGGAGGCGGCGATCCGGGAACACCGGTCGGCGGCCCCGGCGGCGGACACGGGCTCCCCCGCGCAGCCGGTGGCGAGCCCCTCCGGGGCGGCGCGGTGAGCGCCGGTGGGCGGCCGGTCGCCCTGGTCACCGGCGGCTCGCGGGGCATCGGCCGGGCGGTCGTGCACCAGCTCGTCCGCGACGGCTACGACGTGGCCATGTGCTACCAGTCCAGCAAGGACGCCGCCGACGAGGTCGTCGCGGAGGCGGCCCGCGACGGCGGGCGCGTGCTGGCGATGATGGTCGACGTCGCCGACGCCGGGGCGGTGCGCGACTTCGTGTCGACCACCGAGCGGGAGCTGGGCGACCCCGACGCGGTCGTCAGCGTCGCCGGCATCATCCGGGACAAGCCGCTGGCCCTGATGGCCGACGCCGACTGGCGCGCGGTCATGGAGGTGAACCTGGACGGCACCTACCACCTCTGCCGCGCCGTGGTCCGGCGGATGATGCGCCGCCGCGCCGGGTCGATCGTCACGGTCTCCTCGGTGTCCGGGGTGGCCGGCAACCCGATGCAGACCAACTACTCCGCCTCCAAGGCCGGGGTCATCGGCTTCACGAAGGCGCTGGCCAAGGAGGTCGGCCGGTACAACATCCGGGCGAACGTGGTCGCGCCCGGCTACATCGACACCGACATGATCGCCGCGCTCTCCGGCGAGCTGGGCGCCATCGCCCGAGACCGGGTGGCCCTGGGCCGGCTCGGGCGCAGCGAGGAGATCGCCGAGGTGGTCTCGTTCCTGCTCTCGTCCCGCGCGTCGTACCTGACCGGCCAGGTGATCACCGTGGACGGCGGCCTCGCGATGTGATCGGCCGCCGGCCGCCGGCGACGACCCTGGGATACCAGGGACCGAGCAGCCGGGTCAGGAGATCGGTGCGGTAGGCGTCCGCCCCGATCAGGATCCTGGCCCGGTTGCGGGCCACGCCGCGCAGGATCGCCCGGGCGGCGTACTCCGCCGTGACGGCCACCGAACGCTCGAAGTGCTCCCGGACCGCCTGGTAGTCGCGCAACCCGTCGTTGCGGGCGTTGCGCATGATGTTCGTCCTGATCCGGCCGGGGTGCACGCAGCTCACCCCGACCGGCACCCCGTCGGCCCGCAGCTCCTGCGCCACCGCCTCCGTGAAGCCCCGGACGGCGAACTTGGCGGCGTTGTACCCGCTCTGCATCGGCGCGCCGGCCAGCCCCAGCACGCTGGAGACGTTGACCAGGTGGCCGTGCGACGCCGTCAGCAGCGGCAGGAACGCCCGGGTGCCGTGCACGACACCCCAGAAGTCGACGTTCATCACCCATTCGAGGTCTTCCCAGGCCCCGTCGGCGACCGAGGCGAGCAGGGTCACCCCGGCGTTGTTGACGACCAGGTCGGCGCGGCCGAAGTCGGCGTCGACCCGCTCGGCGTGCGCCAGCACCGCGGCCCGGTCCGTCACGTCCAACCGGTACCCGCGCACCTGGCCGTCGCGGCCCGCGCAGCACCGTACGGTCTCCCGCAGCCCTTCGTCGTCCACGTCGGAGACGGCGAGCCGGGCGCCCCGGGCGGCCAGCTCGACGGCGAGCGCGCGGCCGATGCCGGAGCCGGCGCCGGTGACCACCGCCACCCTGTCAGTGAAGTCTCTCATCCTGGACCTTCTCGCTCGGCCTTCGGGCCTCGGCGGTCCGCGCCCGACGCAGACTTCCGCCGCCGGCTATGGCATTCCTATGCCGCGTCGATATGTAGAGAAGCTATGAGGCGGCTGCCCGAGCCTTTCTCCCGGCAGTCGTCGACACGGCTGCCGGCCGGGTTGACGAAGGGAGAACGATGTCGGACATCTTCGGTTCGGCGATCACCGGGCTCGGCGCCTATCGGCCCACCCGCGTGGTCACCAACCCGGACATCGCACTGCGGACGGACGTGACCCCGGAGTGGATCGAGGAACGCACCGGGATCAGGACCCGACACGCGGCCGGCCCGGGGGAGACCGTGCCGGTGATGTCGGCCGAGGCCGGCGCGAAGGCGCTGGCGATGGCGAACGTCGACCCCTCCGAGGTCGACCTGCTCATCCTGGCGACCGCCACCAAACGGGACCGGATCCCGGGCGGGGCGCCGGAGGTCGCGCACCGCATCGGCATCCCGGCCACCGGCGCGTTCGACCTGAACGCCGCCTGCGCGGGCTTCGCCTACTCGGTGTCGGTCGCGTCCAACGCCGTCCGGCTCGGCGAGGCGCGCAACGTGCTGGTCGTCGGCGCCGAGCACCTCACCGAGTTCATCGACCCCGAGGACCCGGCGACCTACGTCATCTTCGGCGACGGCGCGGGGGCCGCGGTGATCTCCCGCTCCGAGAGCCAGGACATCGGGCCCGTGGTGTGGGGCAGCGACGGCCGGCGGGCCCCGATCCTCGGCACGAAGTGGGCCGGGGACGGCAAGGAGTACGCCTCGATGAACGGGCCGCTGGTCTACCGGTGGTCCACCAAGAACATCCCCCCGGTCGCGCGGGAGGCCTGCGCCCGCGCCGGGATCGACCTGTCGGAGATCGACTGGTTCGTGCCGCACCAGGCGAACCTGCGAATCATCGAGCAGCTCGCCGAGATCCTGGAGATCCCGGAGGAGAAGGTCGCCCGGGACGTGGTCGACACGGGGAACACCTCGGCGGCCTCGGTGCCGCTGGCCCTGAGCCGGCTGCACGAGAGCGGCCGGACCAAGCCCGGCGACAAGGCGCTGCTGCTCGGCTTCGGCGCCGGCCTCGCGTACGCCGGCCAGATCGTCCGGATGCCCTGAACACCCCCTCGAAAGGACACTGACATGACCGTTGACCAGGTGGCCGCCGACGTCGAGCAGCTGACCCGCAAGCTGATGACCGAGGAGCCGGACCGGCCGATCTCCGCCGACGACACCTTCGTGGACCTGGGCCTCGACTCGCTCAAGCTGGTCGACCTGCTCGGCGCCGCGGAGGTCCACTTCGACATCGAGGTGCCGGACGAGGAGGTCGGCAACTTCGTCCGCGTCCGGGACCTGACCGACTTCGTGCTCGGCGCCAAGTGAACGCCGGCGACGGGGACGCCCGGGAGTTGTCCGTCGGTCAGGCCGCGCAGTGGGCGCTGTACCGACTCGCGCCCGAGAGCTCGACCAGCAACGTGGTGACGGCCGTGCTCGCCGAGCCGGTCCTCGACACCGACGTGCTGCGGGCCGCCCTCGTCGCCGTCCAGGCCCGGCACGACCTGCTCCGGTCCCGGTTCGCCGAGACCGGCGCGGGGCCGGTGCGGCTGGTCGACCCCGCCGGCTCGGGCGCGGTCGAGGTCCGCGACGTCGGCGACGTGGACGACGCGGCCCTGCGTACGCTGATCCACGCCGTCGGCGAGCAGCCGCTCCGGCTCGAACACGACGGTCCCCTGCGGGTGGTGCTGCTGCGCCGGCACACGGACTGCGCGCTGGTGCTGGTCATCCACCACATCGCCACCGACGGGCTCTCCCAGTGGCTGATCTGGCGGGACCTCGGCGACGCGTACCGGGTGCTGCGGGGCGGGGGCACGGTGCGGTGGCCCACGCACCCCAGCTACGACGAGTTCGTCGCGCGGGAGCAGGCCATGCTGGCCGGCCCCCGGCGGGCCGAACTGGCCGAGCACTGGGCCCGCACCTGCGCCGGGGCCACCGCCGCCACCCTGCCCACCGACCGGCCCCGCCCCGCGACCCGGTCCTACCGGGGCGCGGCCGTCGCCCGGACGCTGCCGGACGAGGTCGCCCGGCAGGTGCGCGCCACGGCCGCCGCCCTGGCGGTGACCCCGTTCACCGTCCTGCTCGGCGTCTTCGAGGCGCTGCTGCACCGGTGCACCGGGCAGCGCGAGTTCACCATCGGCTGCCCGGTGTCGGTGCGGCGCGGGCGGGCGCTGCGGGAGGTGGTCGGGATGCTGGTGAACCCGGTCGTGCTGCGCTCGTCGTTCACCCCGGGCACCACCTTCGCGACGGCCATCGCCGCCGCGGGACGCCAGCTGTCGGACGGGGTGGCGCGTGCCGCCTACCCGTTCCCCCTGGTCCAGGCGGCCCGCCGGGACCGGGACCCGCTGGTGCGGGTCACCATCACGCTGCTCGCCCGGCAGCACGGCGACACCCTGTCCGACACCAGCAACGGATTCGTCGGGCACCGGATCCGCCAGGTGGTGGTGCCCTACGACGAGGGCCAGTTCGACCTCGCCGTGACGGTCCACCAGCTACCCGACCTGGCCCTGCGCACCGAGTTCAACTACGACACGGACCTGCTCGACCGCGCCACCGTCGAGCGGCTCTTCGACCAGTACCTGGCCCTGCTCGGCGCCGCCTGCGCCGACCCGGCCGCGACGGTGGCCGACGCCTGCCTGGCGGGCGACGTCGACCAGCGGATGCTGCTCGAACTCGGCATGAGCTGAGCACCTCGGCGACCCGGCGCCCGTCGTCGACGGGTCGCCGCACAGCGCCCGCACGGCGGATGCGGGCGACCTTCCGTCAGCCCGGAGAGGGGGTTGAAATGGATCAGGGAATTCTCTCCACGGTCGGCAACACGCCCCTGGTGCGCCTGGACCGGTTGTTTCCCGAGTTTCCCGGGCGGGCGTACGCGAAACTCGAACAGTTCAATCCGGGTGGGAGCATCAAGGACCGGGCGGCGCTGAACATGCTGCGCGGCAAGATCGAGTCCGGTGAACTGGTGCCGGGACGGTCCGTGGTGGTGGAGTCCAGCTCCGGCAACCTCGCCATCGGCCTGGCCCAGATCTGCGCGTACTTCGGGATCCGGTTCATCTGCGTGGTGGACCCGAAGACCACCCGGCAGAACCTGGCGGTGCTGGCCGCGTACCAGGCCGAGATCGACATGATCGAGCACCCCGACCCGGTGACCGGCGAGTACCTCGCGGTGCGGCGGCGCCGGGTGCGCGAGCTGGTGGAGACCGTGCCCGGCGCCTACCGCCCGGACCAGTACACCAACCCGCTCAACGCCCGGGCCCAGCGGCAGACCATGGCCGAGATCATGACCGAGCTGGACGGCCGGGTCGACTATCTGTTCTGCTCCACCGGCACCTGCGGCACCCTGGTCGGCTGCGCCGACTACCTGCGCGAGAACGGCCACCCCACCCGGATCGTCGCGGTCGACGCCGTCGGCAGCGCGATCTTCGGTCACCCGCCCGCGCCCCGGCTGATTCCCGGGCACGGCGCCTCGGTGGTGCCCCCGCTGGCGGCCGGCGCCAGGCCGGACGAGGTGCTGCACGTCTCCGACCTCGACTGCGTGGTCGGCTGCCGGTTGCTGGCCGTCCGGGAGGCCATCCTCGCCGGCGGGTCGTCCGGGGCGACGGTGGCCGCGCTGCGGCGCCGGATGGCGGACCTGCCGGCCGGGAGCACCAGCGTCCTGATCTTCCCGGACAACGGCGACCGCTACCTCGACACCATCTACTCCGATCGCTGGGTGACCGAACAGTTCGGCGAGGTCAGCCACCTGTGGAAGGGCGACAAATGCTGATCATCGGCCACTCCGTGGTCCGGGACGTGCTCGACGGCGACGAGGCACGGGTCATCGACCTCGTCCGGCAGGCGTACCTGCTGCACGAGCAGGGCCGCACGAGCGTGCCGCACTCGGTCTTCCTGCGCTTCCCCGACAACGCCCGCAACCGGATCATCGGGCTGCCCGCGTACCTGGGCGCCGACCCGCCGGCCGCCGGCATGAAGTGGATCTCCTCGTTCCCGGCGAACATCGAGCGGGGCCTGGACCGGGCCAGCGCGGCCATCGTGCTCAACTCGCTGGAGACCGGCCAGCCCGAGGCGGTGATCGAGGGCTCGGTCATCTCCGCCCAACGGACCGCGGCCGGCGCGGCCCTCGCCGCGCAGCTGCTGACCGCCGACCGCCACCCGGACGGCCTGGCGCTGATCGGCTGCGGGCTGATCAACCAGCAGGTGCTGCGCTTCCTGGCCGTGGCCCTGGCGCCGCCGGTCTCGCTCGTGCTGCACGACTCGGACCCGGGCCGGGCCGAGGCGTTCGCCGCCCGGGCGGCGGCCCTGCTGCCGGGCACGACGATCAGCGTGGTGGCGGCCGCCGAGCAGGCGCTGGCCGCCCACCGGCTGGTCTCGATCGCCACCACCGCCAGCGAACCGCACCTGGAGCTCACCGCCTGCCAGCCGGAGAGCGTGGTGCTGCACCTGTCGCTGCGCGACCTGCACCCCCGGGCGGTGCTGGCGGCCCGCAACGTCGTCGACGACCCCGACCACGTGTGCCGCGAGCGCACCTCGCTGCACCTCGCCGAGCAGCTCACCGGCGGCCGGGACTTCATCCACACCACCATCGGCCGGCTGGCCGGCGGTGCGGCGCTGCCCCCCGCCGACGTTCCCGGGCCGGTGGTGGTCTCCCCGTTCGGCCTGGGCGTGCTGGACATCGCGCTGGCCGAACACGTCCGCCGCACGACGGCCCAGCGGGGCCTCGGCGTGCGGATCGACGACTTCACACCCGTACCGGCCGCCGCCGTGGCGACCGCGGAACCCACGAGGGAGAGAACATGAGCGACGACGACCGCAGCTACCTGGTGGTGCTCAACGACGAGGAGCAGTACTCGGTCTGGTGGAGCGACCGGGCGCTGCCGGCCGGCTGGCGGGCCGAGGGCACCGAGGGCACCCGGGACGAGTGCCTCAGCCGGATCAACGAGCTCTGGACCGACATGCGGCCGAAGAGCCTGCGCCTGCGGATGGACGGCGCGTCCGTCTGACGGGCCCCCGGCAGGCGTGACCCCGGCCGTCCGCGATCGACCCCCACCCCGGAGGAGCACCCCGATGAGCACCCCTCTGTCCACCCTGCCGGCCGCCGGAGCGGGCACGGCCGGTCCCGTCGTCCTGCCGGACCTGATCGCCCGTCAGGCCGCGGCGACGCCCGACGCGACCGCGGTGCTCGCCGGCGACGTACGGGTCGGCTACGCCGAACTCGACCGTCGCGCCAACCAGCTCGCCCGGCACCTGGTGGGGCTGGGCGTCGGTCCGGAGTCGACGGTCGGCGTGCACCTGCGCCGGGGGGTCGACCTCGTGGTCGCCCTGCTCGGGGTGTGGCGGGCCGGCGGCGCGTACCTGCCGCTGGACCCGGCGCACCCGGTGGACCGGCGACGGTGGATCGTCGCCGACACCGGGGTGGACGTCGTGCTCACCCAGGCCGACCTGCGCGACGACGGCCTGGCCGGGCCGTCGCACGTGGTCTGCCTGGACGCCGACCGGTCCCGGATCGAGGCCGGGCCGGACACCGCGCCGCCGGTCCGGATCGATCCCGACAACGCCGCGTACGTCATCTACACCTCCGGCTCGACCGGCCGGCCCAAGGGCGTGGTCGTCACCCACGGGGCCATCGGCAACCGGGTGGCCTGGACGGTCCGGCAGCACGGCCTGTCGTCGACGGACCGGGTGTTGCAGAAGACCGCGGTGAGCTTCGACGCGGCCGGCTGGGAGTTCTTCGCCCCGCTGATCTGCGGGGCGACGGTGGCGCTCGCGCCGGACGGCGCCGAACGCGATCCGGCCGCCCTCGTGGCGGCGGTCATCCGGTCCGGGGCGACCGTGCTCCAGGGCGTCCCGTCGGTGCTGCACCTGGTGACGGAGGAGCCGGACTGGCCGAGGTGTACCTCGCTGCGGCTGGTCTTCTCCGCCGGCGAGCCGCTGCACGCCGAGCTGTGCCAGCGGCTGGCGGCGGTGCCGGGGGTGCGGGTGTGGAACACCTACGGCCCCACCGAGTGCGCCATCGACGTCACCGCCCAGCAGGTCGACCTCGCCCAGCGCACCGGTCCGGTGCCGATCGGCCGGCCGCTGGACAACCTCCGGCTCCAGGTGCTGGACGCGAACCGGCGGCCGGTGCCGATCGGCGTCGTCGGCGACCTCTACGTCGGCGGGGCCGGGCTCGGCCGCGGCTACCTCAACCGGCCCGACCTGACCGCCGAGCGGTTCGTGCCGGACGAGTACGGGCCGCCCGGCGCGCGGCTCTACCGCACCGGCGACCAGGTCCGGTGGCGCTCGGACCGGAGCCTGGAGTTCGTCGGCCGTGCCGACGACCAGCTCAAGATCAATGGGGTGCGCATCGAGCCGGGCGAGGTGGAGGCCGCGCTGGCCGCCCACCCGGACGTCCGGCGGGCGGTGGTCGTCGGCTTCGCCGAGCCCGGCGGCAACCCCCGGCTGGCCGCGTACGTCGCCAGCCGACGCCCCCTGACCGCCGCGCAGCTGCGGTCCTTCCTGACCGACCGGCTGCCCGACGCCCTGGTGCCGGCCGTGTTCGTGCCGGTGGCCGAGTTCCCGCTCACCACCGGCGGCAAGGTGGACCGGGCGGCGCTGCCGCCGGTCGAGACCGCCGACCGCACGGCCTACCTGGCCCCGCGCACCGACGCCGAGCGCCTGGTCGCCCGGCTCTGGCAGGACCTGCTCGACGTCGACCGGGTCGGGGTGCACGACGACCTCTTCCAGCTCGGCGGGTCGTCGCTGGTGACCGTCCGCCTCGCCAGCCGCCTCGCCGCCGAGTCGGGCGTACGCATCGAGTTGAGGGAACTGCTCGCCGCGAGCACGGTCAAGGCGCAGGCCGCCCTGCTGGGCGGCGGCGCCCCCGCGACGCCGGCGGTGCTCCCGGTGCCCCGGACCGGCCCGCTGCCGCTCTCCCCGGCCCAGCGGCGGTTGTGGCTGCTGGACCAGCTCCAGCCGGGCAGCCCCGAGTGGGTGGTGCCGCTCTACCTGCGCCTGCCCGGCTCGCTGACGCCCGACACCGTACGGGCGGCGCTGACCGCCCTCGAGGCCCGCCACGAGGCACTGCGCACCCGCTACCTGACCCGCGACGGCGAGCCGCAGCAGCGGATCGACCCGCCCGGTCCCGTCGACCTCACGGTCCGCGACGCGGCCGAGGCCCCGCTCGTCGACCTCGTCGACGCGCAGCTCGGCCAGGGCTTCGACCTGCGCACCGGGCCGCTGTGGCGGGCCACCCTGGTCACCGCGGCCGGGGCGGACCACCTGCTGCTGGTGGCGCTGCACCACATCGCCTCCGACGCGACCACCGCCGGCATCCTGGAGCGTGACCTGCGGGAACTCTGCGCGGCGAGCGCCGCCGGCCGGGAGCCCGACCTGCCGGAGCTGACGGTGCACTACGCCGACTACGCGGCCTGGCAGCGCCAGTACCTCACCGACGACCGGGTCGAGCGGGAGCTCGGCTTCTGGCGCGAGCACCTGGCGGGGGTGCCCGAGCTGGCCCTCCCGCTGGACCGGCCCCGGCCGGCCGAGCGCGACCCGCGCGGGGCGCACGTCGAGTTCGAGGTGCCGGCCGGGCTGGCGCGGGAGCTGACCGCGCTGGGCCGGCGCTGCTCGGCGACCCCGTTCATGACCATGCTGGCGGGCTTCGCCACGCTGCTGGCCCGCTACAGCGGGCAGTGGGACGTCGCCGTCGGCGCGCCCACCTCCGGTCGGCGGCCCCCCGAGGCGGAGCAGGTCGCCGGGGTGTTCCTCAACCCCGTGGTGGTGCGCTGCACCCTGGACCCGGCCGCGTCGTTCGAGGCGGCCCTGCGGGCGGTCCGGTCCCGGACCATGGACGCCCTCGCCCACCAGGACCTGCCCTTCGAGCGGGTGGTCGACGACCTCGTCGACGTCCGCGACCTCTCCCGCACCCCGCTGTACCAGGTGATGCTCAACGCCCAGGAGGGCGGCATCACCGGCCAGTCGACCGACGACGAGGCCCTGCTGGACGCCCTGCGCCGGGCGGCCCGGGTCGCCAAGACCGACCTCACCATGCACGTCTGGCCCCGCCCGGACGGCACCCTGGCCGGCAGCCTGGAGTACGCCACCGCCCTGTTCGACGAGCCGACCGTCCGGCGGATGGCCGACCACTTCGTCCGGCTGCTCGCCGCGGCGGCGGCCGAGCCGCAGACCCCGCTTCACGACCTCGACCTGCTCTCGCCGGGCGAGCGCCACCAGCTCCTGCACGAGGTGCACGGGCCCACCGTGCCCCGCTCCGCCGCGACCGTCTGCGACCTCTTCGAGGCCCAGCGACGCCGGACGCCGGACGCGGTGGCGCTGCGCCACGGCGACCTCACCACCACCTACGCGGCGCTGGACGACCGGGCCAACCAGTTCGCCCACCACCTGCGGCGCTCCGGCGTCGCCCGGGGCGCGGTGGTGGCCGTGCTGCTGGACCGGGGCGTCGACCTGGTCGCGGCGATCCTCGGCACCTGGAAGGCGGGGGCGGCCGTGCTGCCGCTCGACCCGTCGTACCCCGCCGAGCGGATCGGGCACATGCTCGCCACCGCCGGCGTGGAGCTGGGCGTCACCCAGGCCGCGTACGCCCCCAGGTTCACCGTGCCGACGCTGCACGTGGACACCCACCGGCTGATGCTCTGCGCCGGCCCCACCAGCCGGCCGGAGCGGGACACCGACCCGCTCGAGACGGCCTACGTGCTGTTCACCTCCGGCTCGACCGGCCGCCCCAAGGGCGTGCTCCTGCCGCACCGGGCGGTGTCCAACTTCCTCGCCTGCGCCGTCGAGACCGAGGCCCGGGGCGACCGGGGGCCGCGCGCGGGGCGGGGCGACGGCGCGCCGCTGTTCACCACCATCGCCTTCGACCTGTCCATCCCCAACCTGTTCAGCCCGCTGGTCTCGGGGCAGGCGGTGACCCTGCTGCCCGCCGCCCTCGACGTCGCCGAGCTGGGCGGCCTGCTCGTCAAGGCCGGCCCGTTCGACCGGTTCATCATGACCCCGCCGCACCTGGAGCTGCTCACCGAGCAGCTCGACGACGAGCAGGCGGGCCAGCTCTCCGGTCTGATCTGGACGGCCGGGGCGGCGCTGCGCAGGGAGATCGCCAACCGGTGGCTGGACCGGCTCGGGCCGGGCGGCCTCACCAACAGCTACGGGCCGACCGAGACCACGGTCGTCATGACGGCCCACCCGGTCCGGACGCCGCAGACGACCGACATCGTGCCGATCGGCCGGGCGATGGCGAACACCACCGTCCGGGTGCTCGACGACGCGCTGCGGCTGCTGCCGGTCGGGGTCGTCGGTGAGCTGCACATCGGCGGGGAGTGCCTGGCCACCGGCTACGCAGGCCGACCGGACCTCACCGCGGAGAAGTTCGTGCCCGACCCGTACGGGCCGCCGGGCAGCCGGCTCTACCGCAGCGGCGACCTGGTCCGGATGCGCCCGGACGGGGTGATGGACTTCGTCGGCCGCGTCGACGACCAGGTCAAGGTGCGGGGCTACCGGATCGAACTCGGCGAGATCCGCGCGGTCGTCGAGGAACACCCCGGGGTCGCCCAGTGCGTGGTCATCGTCCACGAGGACCGGCTGGTCGCCTTCCACCGGGGCGAGGCGCCCGACCTGGCGGCGCACTGCGCCCGGCTGCTGCCCGACTACATGACGCCGAGCCTGCTCGTGCCGGTGGCCGAGATCCCGCTCAACGCCAACGGCAAGGTGGACCGCGCCGCCCTGCTCCACCTGCTCTCCCACGCCGTGTCGACCGGCGCCGCCGGCGCCGAGGACGCCCTCGTCGCGCCGCGCACGGTCGTCGAGGAGCGCCTCTGCGCGATCTGGAGCGACCTGCTGGGCGTGCCCGTCGGCGTGCGGCACAACTTCTTCGCCATGGGCGGGCACTCCGTGCTCGCGGGCCGGCTGGTCGCCGGCCTCCAGGAGGAGTTCGACCTCGACGTGTCGCTGCGGCTCGTCTTCGAGCATCCGACCGTCGAGGCGATGGCGGGCGCGGTGGAGGACCTCATCCGGGCCGAGGTGGACGCGCTTTCCGACGCCGACCTGACCGAAGACCTGCGGCAGACCAAGGAGCACCAGGCATGACCTCGACCGCGAACCAGCCGAACCTGCGCGAGGCGCTCGTCCAACGCCGGTTGGCGGGCCGGGCCGCCGGCCGGCGCGCCGCGATCCCGACCGTCGACCGCTCGGGCGACCTGCCGCTCTCCTTCGGCCAGCAGCAGATGTGGTTCCTCAACCGGATGGACACCACCAGCCCGGAGTACCTGGTCTCCTCGGCGCTGCGGCTGCGCGGCCCGCTGGACCGGGCCGCGCTGACCCGGGCGTGGGACGCCCTGATCGCCCGGCACGAGATCCTGCGCACCCGGTACGCGATGGCCGATCTGACGCCGGTGCAGGTCGTCGACGAGCCCCGCCCGCAGGAACTGCCGCTGGTCGACCTCTGCGGGGTGGCCGAGGCCGAGCGGGAGGACCGGGCCGCCGAACTGGCGACCGGGCTGGCCGCCACCGGCTTCGACCTGGCGACCGAGTGGCCGGTGCGGGCGACGCTGCTGCGGCTCGGCCCCGCGGAGCACCTGCTGGTGCTGGTGATCCACCACATCGCCTGCGACGCGCCCTCCACGGCGGTGCTCCTCGGCGACCTGGCCCAGCTGTACGGCGCGTTCGTCCGGGGCGAGCGGTCGCCGCTGGCGCCGCCGGCCGTGCAGTTCGCCGACTTCGCGGCGTGGCAGCGCGACCGGCTGCGCGGCGAGCCGCTCCAGCGGCACCTGGAGCACTGGCGCGACCGGCTCGCCGGCATCACCCCGCTGGAGCTGCCCGCCGACCGGCCCCGGCCCCGCGTGCGGGACTGGCGGGGCGCGTCGGTCCCGTTCGCGCTCTCCGCCGACCTCTCCGCCGCGCTGCGGGAGATCGCCCGGGGCGCGGAGACCACCCTCTTCGTCACCCTGCTGACCGCCTTCCAGGCGCTGCTGTCGCGCTACACCGGCCGGACCGACATCCCGGTGGGCAGCGTGACGTCCGTGCGCGACCGCGCCGAGCTGCGCGACCTCGTCGGGTACGGCATCGACAACCTGGTCCTGCGGGGCAGCTGGACGGGCGACCCCACCTTCGCCGACCTGCTGCGCGGCACCCGCGCCACCGTGCGGGACGCCTTCGCGCACGCCCACGTGCCGTTCGCGCTGCTGGTCGACGAGTGCGAACCGGAGCGGGACCTGTCCCGCACCCCGCTCTACCAGGTCGCCTTCACCCTGGGCGACGACGCTCCCGGCGGCGCCTGGCCGGCCGGCCTCACCGCCGAGACGCTCTGGCTGCCCACCCGGGTCGCCAAGGTCGACCTGCAACTGCACGTCGTCGAGGGCGCCGACGGCCGGCTGCGCGGGCACCTGGAGTACGCGACCGCGCTGTTCGACCGGGCCACGGTGCGGCGGATGGCCGACCACCTCGGCCGGCTGCTGGAGCACGTCGGGGCCGACCCCGACGCCCGGATTTCCGCGCTGCGCATCCTCGACGACGCCGAGCTGGCGGCGGCGACCCCCGCCCCGGCCCGGCCCGCCGCCGCGGTGACCGGCACGGTGCACGGCGTCTTCGCTGCCACCGCCGCCGCCCACCGTGACGCCATCGCCGTCGTGGACGGCGGGCGGCGCTGGACGTACGCCGAACTGGACGCCACCGCGAACCGGCTGGCGCGCCACCTGCGGGCCCTCGGCGCCGGCCCGGAGCGGCTGGTCGCGGTCTGCCTGGACCGCCGCGCGGAGCTGGTCTCCACCCTGCTGGGCGTGCTGAAGTCCGGGTCGGCGTACCTGCCGGTGGAGCCCGGCGTCCCCGCTGACCGGCTCGACTTCATGCTCGCCGACGCGGGCGCGCGGATCGTGGTGACCACCGAGGCCCACCGGGCGCGGTTCGCCGACTTCGACGGCGCCGTGGTGGTGCTGGACGCCCCCGACCACGCCGCGGAGATCGCCGGGCGTCCCGGCACCGACCCGGGCGTCGCCGTCGACCCCGAGAACCTGATCTACGTCATCTACACCTCCGGGTCGACCGGCCGCCCCAAGGGCGTCTTCCTGACCCACGCCAACGTGCTGCGCCTGACGACCGTGGCGCAGGACGAGCTGAACTTCGGCCCCGCCGACGTGTGGCCGCTGTTCCACTCCTACGCCTTCGACGTGTCGGTGTGGGAGCTGTGGGGCGCGCTGCTGCACGGCGGCCGGCTGGTGGTGGTGCCCCGCGAGGTCACCCGTTCCCCCGGGGACATGCTCGACCTGCTGGTCGAGGAGCGGGTCACGGTGCTCAACCAGACCCCGACGGCGTTCCGCGGCCTGGTGGGGCTGGCCCGCGACGGCGACCCCCGCATCGACCGGCTCGCGCTGCGCGCGGTCGTCTTCGCCGGGGAGAAGCTGGAGTACGGCGACCTCGGCCCCTGGGTGGCCCGGCGCGGGCTGGCCGCGCCCCGGCTGCTGAATCTCTACGGGATCACCGAGATCACGGTGCACGCCACCTACTACGAGGTGGCCCCGGACGACCTGGCCGGAGCCGCCAACCCGATCGGCGTCCCGCTGGCGGACCTGAGCATCCACCTGCTCGACCCGTACGGCAATCCGGTGCCGGTCGGCGTCACCGGCGAGATCCACGTCGGCGGGCCCGGCGTGGCCCGGGGCTACCTGAACCGGCCCGGGCTGACCGCCCAGCGGTTCGTGCCCGACCCGTTCGGCCCGCCCGGCGCCCGCCTCTACCGCAGCGGCGACCTGGCCCGCCGGCGCGCCGACGGCAGCCTGGAGTTCGTCGGCCGGATCGACGACCAGGTCAAGATCCGGGGCTACCGGGTCGAGCTGGGCGAGATCGAGGCCGCCATCTCGGCCCTGCCCGGGGTGCGGGAGGCGGTGGTCGTCGTCCGCGAGGACACCCCCGGCGACCGGCGGCTGGTGGCGTACTCGGTCGTCGACGAGCAGGTGGAGCTGCCCCGGCCGGGGCAGGTGCGCGCGGCGCTGGCCCGCACCCTGCCCGAGTACATGATCCCGTCGGCGTTCGTGCCGCTGGCCCGGCTGCCGCTGACCGTCAACGGCAAGCTCGACAAGCGGGCGCTGCCCGCGCCCGACCGTACGGTGACCGCCACCGACCGGCCCTACCTCGCGCCGCGTACCGAGGTGGAGGAGCGGCTCGCGGCGATCTGGGCGGAGCTGCTCGGCCTGGAGCGGGTCGGCGTCGAGGACGGCTTCTTCGACGTCGGCGGCGACTCGATCCGCGCCGTGGCGCTCGCCGCCGCCATCCGGGCCGCCGGCCTCGACGTGCAGGTGCGGGACCTCTTCGAGCGCCGCAGCATCGCCGAGCTGGCGGAGTTCCTCACCGGCCGGCCCGCGCCCGCCGCCGCGGAGCCGGCCGTCGAGCCGTTCGCGCTGATCTCCGAGGCCGACCGGGCCGCGCTGCCCGACGGCGTCGTCGACGCGTACCCGTGCACCCAGGTGCAGCTCGGCATGCTCGCGGAGATGCTCGCCGACGAGCGCAACCACTACCTCAACGCCACCACGTACCGCATCCACGACTCCGGCGAGTTCTCGTTCGACGCGTTCCGGGAGGCCGCCGCGCTGCTGGTGCGGCGGCACGAGGTGCTGCGCACCTCCTTCGACCTGACCGGCTACTCGGTGCCCATGCAGCTCGTGCACGCCACCGCCGAGATGCCCGTCGGCATGGACCGGGCGCGCGCCGACGACCGGGCCGGCCTGGAGCGGGAGCTGCGCGACTTCATCGCCGCCGAGCGGGCCGACATGTTCGACCTCGGCCGGCCGGCGCTGTTCCGGCTGCACGCGCGGGTCTGCGCGGACGGCAGCTGGTGGCTCACCCTCACCGAGTGCCACCCGATCATGGACGGCTGGAGCTACCACTCGCTGATGATGGAGCTGGTCGGCGCGTACCACCGGATCCGCGACGGGCTGCCGGTCGAGCCCCGCCCGGCCCCGCCGGTGCGCTTCGCCGACGCGGTCGCCGCCGAGCTGCGCTCCACCGGCGACGGGCCCGATCGCGCCTTCTGGCACGACCGGGTCGCCGGCCGGGACCGGTTCGTGCTGCCGGAGGGCTGGGGCGACCCGACCGCCGAGGCCGGCGCCCAGTACGACCACTGGGTGCCGCTGCACGACCTGGAGCCGGGCCTGCGGGCGCTGGCCCGCCAGACCGGCGTGCCGTTCAAGTCGGTGATGCTGGCCGCGCACCTGAAGGTGATGAGCCAGCTGACGGGCTCGGAGTCCTTCTTCACCGGGCTGGTGTGCAACATCCGGCCCGAGGTGGCCGGCGCCGACCGGGTCTACGGGATGCACCTGAACACCGTGCCGTTCGTGCACGACGCGAGCGCGCGGACCTGGCGGGAGCTGATCGGGCGGACGTTCGCCGCGGAGCTGGAGCTGTGGCCGCACCGCCGGTACCCGCTGCCGGTGCTCCAGCGGGAGGTCGGCGACGGCGGCCGGATGCTCGACGTCCGGTTCAGCTTCCACGACTTCCACCAGATCGACACCGACGAGATCGACTACGCCGACTCGATCGACGACAGCCCGAACGAGTTCCCGCTGGGCGTGATCAGCCGGCTCGGCTTCATCACGCTGGAGGCCAACCTGCGCCACCTCGGCGTCGCGCAGGTCGCCCGCCTCGGTGGCATGTACCGGGCGGTGTTGGAGGCGATGGTCGCGGACGTGGACGGTGACGCGTCGGTGGTGTGTCTGCCGGCGGGTGAGGTGTCGGTGGTGTCGGCCGACGGGGTGTCGGCGGTGTCGCCGGTGTCGCGTTCGGTGCTGGCCGAGTTCGAGGCGCGGGCGGCCGAGGTGCCGTCGGCGGAGGCCGTGTCGGTGCCGGGCGGCCGCTCGGTCGACTTCGCGGGCCTGGACGCGCGGGCGGAGAACGTCGCCCGGTGGCTGGCCGCGCGGGGTGTGGGTGCCGGTGCGGTGGTGGGTGTGCTGCTGGACCGTGGTGTGGAGCTGGTGGCGTCGATGTTGGGGGTGTGGAAGGCGGGTGCGGCGTTCGTGCCGGTGGATCCGTCGTACCCGCCGGGCCGCATCGCCGCGATGCTGGCCGACGCCGGTGCCCGGGTCGCGGTCACCTCGCACCGGTACGCCGACCGGTTCGCCCCGGTCGGCGTGGAGGTGGTGCGCGTCGAGGAGATCGGGGAGAGCGAAGCGCCGCTGCCGGCCCGCGCCACGGATCTCGACGAGTTGGCGTATGTGATTTTCACGTCGGGTTCGACGGGTCGGCCGAAGGGTGTGCAGGTGACGCACCGTGGGTTGGCGAATCATGTGCGGTG
>NZ_JBFABA010000074.1:0-22529 GCF_040640115.1 Micromonospora sp. NPDC023644
CGGCCGGTGCGCCCGCCGGAGGGATCGCCTGCGGCCCCGTCGCGGTGCCGGCCGGCGGCCCCGTCGCCGGACCGGCCTGCGGAGCCGTCGCGGTGCCCGGGGCGGGGTGTGGCCGTCGGTCCGGGCCGTCGGGGCCGGGCTGCGGCCGCCCGGCCGCCGGGGGCCGGCGGGCGGGCTGGTGCGGGGGGACAAGCCCGAGGGCCACGGGGCCGGCCGGTCGGGGTGGCTCCGGTGCGCCGGGCCAGGGCCCGTCCACCGGGCGGGGTCGCGGCGGCTCGGCCTCGCCGCGACGCACGGGGGGCGCGGCGGCCGGACCGGGACCACGGTGGGGCGGTGGCCCTGCCTGGCCCGGAGGCGTCGGGGCACCCGGACGCGGGCCGGCAGGCGAGGCGGGCTCCACCCCGTCCGGACCCAGCTCGGTGCGCTGCTGCTTCGCCGAGCGCAGGTCGTCGATCCAGCCGAACTCCTCGCCGCTGATGGGCTCCTCGGGCTCGGCCTCGGCCTTGCCCCGCCCCCAGCGGCGACCCTTGGCACGGGAGTCGCGCCGCTCTTCGGGGCCGTCCTCCGGTCGCTCCGAACCACGCGATCTCACTGCTGACCCTCCCCGGCGGTCTCACTGCCGCCCTCTCGTGCCGCGCCGGCGCCGCCCGTGTCCGTCTGTCGGCGGCCGCTGCCCGCCGGTCCGCTTCCGACCGCCACCGGCGTCTCCGCGGGGGCGGCCGGTGCGGGCAGCCCCCGGACGATACGGCGCAGCAGCGGCAGCCGCGCGGCGACCGAGCGCTCGGCGCCGTGCTGGCTGGGCCGGTAGTAGTCGGTGCCGGCGAGGTCGTCGGGGGCGTACTGCTGGGTGACCACGCCGCGCTGGTCGTCGTGCGGGTAGCGGTAGCCGGTCCCGTGCCCCAGGCCCTTGGCGCCCGAGTAGTGCGCGTCGCGCAGCCCGCGCGGCACCGGCCCGCCCCGGCCGGCGCGCACGTCGGCGATGGCCGCCCCGATCGCGGTGGTGGCCGAGTTGGACTTCGGTGCGGTGGCGAGGTGGATCACCGCCTGGGCGAGGTTGAGCTGCGCCTCGGGCAGCCCGACGTACTCCACGGCGTGCGCGGCGGCGGTGGCCACGCTCAGCGCGGTCGGGTCGGCCATGCCGACGTCCTCGCTGGCGAAGATGACCAGGCGCCGGGCGATGAACCGGGCGTCCTCGCCGGCGACCAGCATCCGGGCCAGCCAGTGCAGCGCGGCGTCCACGTCCGAGCCGCGCATGCTCTTGATGAAGGCGCTGGTCACGTCGTAGTGGGCGTCGCCGGCCCGGTCGTAGCGCACGGCCGCCACGTCGACCGCCTGCTCGGCGGTGGCGAGCTCGATGCGTTCGGCGCCGAGGGCCGTGGCGGAGGCCGCCGCCGCCTCCAGCGCCGTGAGCGCCTTGCGCACGTCGCCGGCGGCGAGGCGTACGAGATGGTCCTCGGCGTCGGTCTCGAGGGTGAGCGCGCCGCCGAGGCCGCGCTCGTCGGCGACCGCGCGGCGCAGCAGGTTGCGCACGGCCGCGTCGTCCAGCGGCTGGAGGGTGAGCAGCACGCACCGCGACAGCAGGGGTGAGATGACCGAGAAGTACGGGTTCTCGGTGGTCGCCGCGAGCAGCGTGACGGTGCGGTCCTCGACGGCGGCGAGCAGCGAATCCTGCTGGGTCTTGCTGAACCGGTGCACCTCGTCGATGAAGAGCACGGTCTGCGGGCCGCCGGAGCGGCGCTGGCGGCGGGCGGTCTCGATCACCGCGCGCACGTCCTTCACCCCGGCGGTGAGCGCCGACATGGCGACGAACCGGCGGTCGGTGGCCCGGGCCACCAGGTGCGCGATGGTCGTCTTGCCGCTGCCGGGCGGGCCCCAGAGGATGACCGACATCGGCGCGGTGGCCGAGACGAGCTGGCGCAGCGGGGCACCCGGCGCGAGCAGGTGATCCTGCCCGACCAGCTCGTCGATGCTGCGCGGGCGCATCCGGACGGGCAGCGGCGAGTCCTCCCCCACCGCCGTGAACCCGTCCACGCCGACGGAACCCGCGGGCGTGGGGGGCGCCCCGGCGGGCTCACCGAGGGAGAAGAGGGCGTCGGACTCCATCACGGGAACAGTACCGGGCCCGACCCGCGGCGCCGGAAGCGCGCCGTCGAGCCGGGCCCTGGATGATCGTTTGCGGTCAGCCGCGGCCGGGGCGCCGGCCCCGGTACCACCGGCCGCCGCCACCGCCGCCACCGCCGCGCGGGCCCCTGCCGACGCCGGCCAGGTAGAGGGAGAGCAGCAGCAGGCCGATGAGGACGAGGGTGTTCCAGTTGAACAGGTCCGGAGCACCGAAGTTGGTGTCCAGCAGGTCGATGAGCAGGGCGAAGCCGAAAACGATCGCCGCGAGAATGGCGAGCATGTCGTTCCTCCGGTGGGGGTTCCCAGTGGGTCGGCGCGGGATGTACCCAATCGGTCCGCTCGCCAATCTCCACCGTGGAGCGGCCCGTGTCCGGCCGGCCCCGACACCGGTCGGACGTCGGGGTCCGCCGGCGGGAGGCCGGACCGCGTCCTAGGCTTGCGGACATGATCATCGCCGACCAGGTCCTGGAGGGACGGGACGCCATCCTGGCGGCCGCCGGTCACCACCCGTACGCCCGGCACGCGCTCACCCGCGGCGAACGGCCGCGCGGCTGGCGGCGCGGCGACGCGGTGGGCTGGCTGCTGCCGGCGGAGCACGGGCCGGCCGGCGGCGCGATCGGCGCCCCGGGGCCGGCGGTCAAGATCTTCGCCGACCTGGTCGCGCGGGGCGCGCTCCGGCCGGGCCAGTGGCTGCACCTGCCGCGGCTCGACCCGGCGGCGCTGCCCGACCGGCTGGCCGTGGCCCGGCACGACGAGTGGGACTTCCTCTGGACCACGGCCGCGCCGCCGCGCCAGCCCGACGAGGAGCGGGTGGTCCGGCTCACCGAGGCCGACCACCCGGCGCTGACCGCCCTGATCGACGAGTCGTTCCCCACCACCACCTCGCGCCCGGGCGACCCGAGGATCGTCGACTGGTACGGCATCCGCGACGGCGACCGGATCGTCGCCTGCGGCGCCGACCGCAGCCGGGGCGACATCGGCTTCCTCGCCGGCCTGACCGTCGCCCCCGACCGGCGCGGCCGGGGGCTGGGGGCGACGCTGACCGCCGCGATGACCCGGGCCCTGCTCGCCCGCCACGACACCGTGGCGCTCGGCGTCTACAGCGTCAACGTGGGGGCGATCCGGCTCTACCGGCGGCTCGGCTTCACCGCCGGCCTGACCCGCAGCTCGGTGCGCCTCGGCTGAGCGCCCGCCGCGGGACGGTCCCCGCGGCGTCCGGGCCGCCCACCCGCCGGCGGGCCGGAGGCGCGACACCGCCGAGTCGTCGCGGCTCCTCGTCGGCACCGCCCCCACCCGACCAGCGGACCGCTGCGGTGCCGCCGGGTCACCTCGACCGGGGCAGCGCCGCCGGCTCCGACTCCGGCGCCCCCGCGCCGGACCGGCCCGGCTCGGCCGTCGGCCCGCCGGCCGGCTCGGTGGCCGGGTCGGTGGCCGGGTCGGTGGCCGGGTCGGTGGCCCGGGCGGGCCCGGTCCGTCGGCCCGCCCGCCAGGCGGGCAGGTAGAGCGGCGCGGCGACGGCCAGCACCACGGCGCCGACCAGCATGGCGACGGTGACGCTGACCGAGTCGGCGAGCGCGGTGAGCACGATGGCGCCGACCGCGAAACCGGGCTGCCCCATCATGGAGTTGAGCGAGATCACGCTGGTTCGGTACGGGCCGTCGACCTGCCGGTGCAGCAGCCCCATGTGCAGCGGGTTGGACGCGCCGTGCACGGTGTAGCAGGCCAGGTAGGCGACCAGCACCCCGACCGGGCCGGCCAGCAGGCCCATCCCGACGATCGTCGCGCCCTGCACGATCCGCAGCAGGGCGGCGCTCGGCGCGGCGCCCAGCCAGCGCAGCAGCAGCGGGGTGAGCGCCGCGCCGGCCGCCCCGGCGAGCCAGGCCGCCGAGCTGGCCGGCCCCAGCAGCGCCGCCGCCCGGTCCGGGTCGCCGACCACCTCGGCCAGCCGGACCGGCAGCAGCGACTCGAAGGTGACCATGCCGAAGCCCCAGAACAGCTCCACGCAGACCAGGGCGAGCAGCACCCGGGAGCGGCGCAGCAGCCCGAACGCCTGCCCGACCATCCGGGGCGCCTCGGCGACCGAGGCCCGCAGCGCGCCGGCGCCGCTGCCCGGGCGGACCTCGACCAGCAGCACCAGCAGGGCGACCAGGGCCACCGCCTGGAGCGCGATCGCGACCAGCACCGGCACGGTCAGCGCGCTGACCGGCCCGACCGGCCCCAGCGCGACCAGGCCGCCGCCGAGCAGGGCGCCCGCGGCCATGGCGACGCCGACGACCGTGCCGGCGTGGCCGAGGCCCGGCTCGTAGCGGGCGTCCGGGTCGGCGGCGAGGGTGGCGTCGACGTACCAGGCCTCCATCGGGCCGCTGTCGAGCGCCCGGAAGACGCCCTGCGACGCCCAGACCAGTAGGAAGAGCGCGAACGAGTCGGCCACGGCGAAGAGCGCGAGCGAGCCGAGGTTGACCAGCCACGCCACCACCAGGACCGGGCGGCGGCCGAGGGCGTCGGCGAGGCCGCCGGTGGGCAGTTCCAGCGCCAGCACGACCAGGCCCTGGGCGACGGTGACCAGCCCGATCTGGGACAGCGTCAGGCCGCGCTCCTGCATGAGCAGGATCATCACCGGGACCATCAGCCCGGTGGGCAGCCAGCGAAGCCCGTGCAGCAGCAGGAAGCGGCGCCGGACCTGGCGTACGGACAGCGCGCTCACCGCCCCTGCTCCACCCGGGGGAAGGCGGCCAGGAAGACGAGCACCGACTCCGCCTCCGGCTCGTCGGGCACCGGTTCGTCGCGGTAGCGCTGGAGCAGCTGCCACACCTCGTCGTTGAGGGCCCGCAGGCGCGCCGGGCCGAGCGTCAGCAACACGTCGCTCATGCCGGCGGCGTCGCGCCATTCGCGGGAGTAGCCGTGCGCGACGGCCATCCAGCGCTCGGCCTGCTCGGCCAGCAGCCGCGCCTGGTCGGCCTGGATCCACTGCACCGCCGCCCGGGCGTCCGGGTCGTCGTCGAAGTCGGTCGGCTCGAAGTTGCTGATGTCGTGCGCCGCCTGCCACCACCGCTGTCGGCCGGTGCCCCGGTCGGGGTCCTCCGTCACCAGTCCCACCTCGGCGAGCTGACGCAGGTGGTAGCTGGTCGCCCCGGTGTTGGTGGCCAGCTTCTCGGCCAGCGTGGTCGCGGTCGCGGGGCCGTCCGCGCGCAGCGTGCCGAGCAGCCGCATCCGCAGCGGATGGGCGAGGGTGCGCACCTGCCGGGCGTCCAGGTGGACGGTGCGCGGGGCGGTCGGTCGCTCGTTCTCCATGAATGCACAATACTTCTGCACACATTATTTGCACAATAGTTGTGCACAGAAGGTGTGCGGCGTGGTGGCCGATGGCTGGGCGGCTCAGGAAGCGAGCAGCTCGCGGACGCCGCGCAGCCGGGTCGGCAACAGGGCGGCGGCGCGGGACGAGTCGAGGCGCACCTGCACGGGGCGGACGAGGCCCGAGGCGGCGACAGTGGTGGTCTTCAGCCCGGCCGGGTCGAGGCCGAACCGCGCCGCCACCAGCAGCCCCAGCTCGGCCCGGCTCACCGCGTCCGGGCCGGCCACGTTGAGCGGGCCGGCGTACCGGCTGCCCACCAGGTCGAGCACGGCGGCGGCCAAATCTGCGACATGCACCGGGCAGCGGATCTCGTCGGTGAACAGGGCGGCCCGCCCTGCGAGGGCGTCGAGGCAGAGCCGGATCTGCTGGCTCCGCTCGTCGCCCACGATCAGCGAGGTACGCACCAGCGCGGCGCCCGGGTCGATCGCCCGCACGGCGGTCTCCGCCGCCGCCTTCGCCGCCCCGTACGCGAAGACCGGGCTCGGCGGCTCGTCGTCGGCGTACGGCTCGGGGCGGCCGGCGTGCAGCGCGTCGCTGGACAGGTGCACCAGCCGCGCCCCCGCCTCGGCGGCGGCGTACGCCACGTGGGCCGCCCCGTCGGCGGTCACCGCCCACTCGCCGTACCGGTAGGGCGTGCCCACCACGGCGTCGGGGCGGACGCGGGCGACCAGCTCGCGTACCGCGGCCCGGTCCGTCACGTCGAGCCGGCACGCCTCGACCCCCGGCGCCTCGACCCGGCCCGAGTGGTACGTCCCCACCACCCGCTCCCCCGCCGCGACCGCCCGCCGGCAGACCTCGCCGCCGAGGTACCCGCTGGCCCCCACCACGAGCAGCGTCATCCCGCTTTCCTCCCGCTCCCGCCTCCCGTGGACGACCGGGAGGCCCGCGTCATGTCGTCCGGCGAATCATGACGCAGGCCTACCGGTCGGCGGGCGAGCCGGGCCGGGGCGGGTCGGCCGGCCCGGCGGGAGAGCCGGGTCGGCCGGTCCGTCAGGTCGGGTCGGCGACCGGGGCGGCCGGGCCGGCCGTGCCGGTGTGCGGCGCCGCCGCCGGCTTCGGCTTGGCGTCGATGCCGGCCTCGGCGCGCTGCTGCGTGGTGATCGGCGTCGGCGCGCCGGTCAGCGGGTCGAAGCCGCCCCGAGTCTTCGGGAAGGCGATGACCTCGCGGATCGAGTCCGCGCCGGCGAGCAGCATGCAGACCCGGTCCCAGCCGAACGCGATGCCACCGTGCGGCGGGGCGCCGTACTTGAACGCCTCCAGCAGGAAGCCGAACTTGTCCTGCGCCTCCTCCGGGGTGATGCCGAGCAGGTCGAAGACCCGCTTCTGCACGTCGCCCCGGTGGATACGGATCGAGCCGCCACCGATCTCGTTGCCGTTGCAGACGATGTCGTACGCGTACGCCAGCGCCCGGTCCGGCGCCTCCTCGAACCGGTCGACCCACTCGGCGTTCGGCGAGGTGAACGGGTGGTGCACCGCCGTCCAGCCGCCCTCGTCCGTACGCTCGAACATCGGCGCGTCGACCACCCAGCAGAACGCCCAGGCGCTCTCGTCGACCAGCCCGGCCCGCTTGGCGATCTCGATGCGGGCCGCACCGAGCAGCTCCTGCGCCTCGCGGGTGTTCGTGCTGGCGGCGAAGAAGACCGCGTCGCCCGGCTTGGCGCCGACCGCGTCGGCGAGCCCGCCCAGGTGCGCGGCGGAGAGGTTCTTCGCCACCGGCCCGCGCGCCTCGCCGGTCTCGGCGTCGAGCACCACGTACGCCAGGCCCCGCGCGCCGCGCGCCTTGGCCCAGTCCTGCCAGCCGTCGAGCTCCTTGCGGCTCTGCGACGCGCCGCCCGGCATGACGACCGCGCCGACGTAGCCGCCCGCGTCGATCGCGCCGGCGAAGACCCGGAACTCGGTGCCGCGCAGGTAGTCGGTCAGCTCGGTGAGCTCGACGCCGTAGCGCAGGTCGGGCTTGTCGGAGCCGTAGCGGGCCATCGCGTCGTGCCAGGTGATGCGCGGGATCGGCCGGGAGATCTCGTGGCCGGCCAGGTCCTTCCAGAGCGCCGAGACGATCGCCTCGCCGAGGTCGATGACGTCGTCCTCGGTGACGAAGGACATCTCGATGTCGAGCTGGGTGAACTCCGGCTGCCGGTCGGCGCGGAAGTCCTCGTCGCGGTAGCAGCGGGCGATCTGGTAGTACCGCTCCATGCCGCCGACCATCAGCAGCTGCTTGAACAGCTGCGGCGACTGCGGCAGCGCGTACCAGCTGCCGGGCTGCAGGCGCACCGGCACCAGGAAGTCGCGCGCGCCCTCCGGAGTGGACCGGGTCAGCGTCGGGGTCTCGATCTCCAGGAAGTCCCGCTCGTGCAGCACCGCGCGAGCGAGCTGGTTGGCCCGCGAACGCAGCCGCATCGCCTTCGCCGGGCCGCTGCGGCGCAGGTCGAGATAGCGGTAGCGCAGCCGGATGTCGTCGCCGGCCTCGACCTGGTCGTCCACCGGCAGGGGCAGCGGCGCCGCCTCGGAGAGCACCTCCAGCTCGGCGGCGGTCACCTCGATCTCGCCGGTCGGCAGCTCCGGGTTCTCGTTGCCCTCGGGGCGGCGGGTCACCTCGCCGGTCACCCGGACGCAGAACTCGTTGCGCAGCGCGTGCGCGTCCTCCTCGCGGAACACCACCTGGACCACGCCGGAGGCGTCGCGCAGGTCGACGAAGATCACGCCGCCGTGGTCGCGCCGGCGGGCCACCCACCCGGCGAGCGTCACCGTGGTGCCGGCGTCCGTCGCGCGCAGGCTGCCGGCGTCATGGGTACGGATCACGACTTGCGTCTCCTCATCTGCGGTCCACCGTTACCCCTGGCATTCTGTCAGCCCTCCCCCGCACCCCGTTGCGGGGTGAGGCAGGCGCCCTCCGCCGGGCGCGGAGCGCGGCTCCGCCCATCCGTGGCGGACCGGCTCCGCCGCCGGCCGTCAGTCGCGCGGGTCGGCGGGGAGCAGGTGGTGCACCACGATGTCGCCGACGGTCAGTGCCCGGGCCCGCTCCTCCACCCCACGGTCGGCGCCGGTGAGCCGGCCGCCGTGCTGGCGCAGGTGCTCCTCCCAGGACGGCACCTGGTAGACCTCGACGAAGCCGTCCTGGCGTTCGCCCGTGCGGAACAGGCCCCAGCGCATCGCCCCGGTTCGCCGCCGGGACCGCCCCACCAGGCGCATCGCCGCGACGAACTCGGCCTGCCGCTCGGGCGGCACCGTGTAGGAGACGGTCACCAGCACCGGCCCGGTGCGCGGGTCCGCGGGCAGCGTCAGGTGCGGCTCGGGCCACCAGACCGCCGGGTCCCGGTCGAGGCCCCGGGTGTCGCGCAGCGGCCAGAGCGGCACCGTCGCCGCGCCGGCCGCCATCGTCCCGGCCGCCACGGCGAGCGCCACCACGAGGCTGGTCAGCTCGCCGAGCGCGCCCCAGGCGACCGCGCCGAGCGCCTGCCCGCCGGCGAAGACCATCTGGTAGACCGAGAGGCCGCGGGCGCGCACCCAGCCGGGCAGGAAGAGCTGCATCGCGGCGTTGATGCTCGACAGCACGGTCATCCAGGCCATGCCGGCGGGCACCAGGGCAAGGGCGACCGGCACCGGGCCCGGCGCCAGGGCGAGCACCACCAGGACGGCGGCGTAGACCAGGCCGGCCAGCAGCAGGAGCCGGCTGGTGGTGAGCGCCAGCCGGATCCGGGGCAGCACGAGGGCGCCGGCCACCGCGCCGACGCCGAGCGCGGCGAGCAGCACGCCGTACCCGCCCGCGCCCAGGTGCAGGCGGCGGCTCGCGACCAGGGGCAGCAGCGCCCACAGTGCGCTGCCCGGCACCACGAACAGCGCCGCGCGCAACAGGATCCGCCGGACCACCGGCGAGTACCGCACGTACCGGCCGCCGGCGCGCAGCGCGGCCGTGAACCGCTCGGGCAGGTCGTCGCCGCCGGTCCGTTGGGGCCGCCAGCGCAGCAGGGCCAGCGCGAAGACGGCGAACGACACCGCGTTGACGGCGAAGACGGTGGCGACGCCGGCCCGGGCGACCAGCACGCCGGCCACCGCCGGTCCGACCGCGCGGGCCAGGTTCACGCTTATCGACCCGAGCGCCGAGGCGGAGACGAGCTGGGAGCGGGGCACCAGCTCGGGGATGATCGCCTGCCAGGCCGGCAGGGTCAGCGCCTGACCGACGCCGAGCGCGAAGGTGAGGGTGAGCAGCAGCGCCGGCGGCATCCGGCCGGCGGCGGTGAGGCCGGTCAGCAGCACGCCGACGGCGGCCAGGAAGCACTGCACGCCGATCAGCAGCCGGCGGCGATCGAGGGTGTCCGCCAGCGCGCCGGCGGGCAGGGCGAGCAGCAGCACGGGCAGCATGCTGGCGGTCTGCACCAGCGACACCAGGGTCGAGGCGTTGGCATCGTCGACGAGCAGCCACTGGGCGCCGACGGTCTGCATCCAGGTGCCCACGTTGCTGGCCAGCACCGCCAGCCAGAGGCTGCGGAACGCGGCGAGCCGCAGCGGGGCCCAGGCGGACGCGGCGGTGTCGGCGGGCGGGGTCGCGGGGGTGCTCACCGGCCGGAACGTACCCCGACCCGCCCGGTCGAGTCCGGCGAACCGGTCCCGGCACGCGGACGGGCCGCCGGGATCACCCGGCGGCCCGCTGCGGTGCGTTCGATCAGAAGATGCTGACGCCGTAGCGGCTCAGCGCCTCGCCGACCGGCTGGAAGTAGGTCGTGCCGCCGGTGCGGCAGTTGCCGCTGCCACCGGAGGTGAGGCCCAGGGCGGTGGAGCCGCTGAACAGCGAGCCGCCGCTGTCGCCCGGCTCGGCGCAGACGTTGGTGCGGATCAGGCCCGAGACCGAGCCCTCGGCGTAGTTCACCGTGGCGTTGAGCGCGGTCACCGAGCCGCCGCGCAGGCCGGTGGTGCTGCCGGAGCGCTGCACCGACTGGCCGACGTAGGCGTTGCCGGCGGCGGTGATGTCCCGGTAGCTGCCGTTGTAGAGGTAGACGTTGCCGGCGGCGTTGGCGGAGTTGTTGTGCCGCACGATGCCGTAGTCGTTGCCCGGGAAGCTCGAGCCGGTGCGGCTGCCCAGCAGGCTGGTCTGGGCGGAGTTGCTGTACCAGCTCGACGAGATGTTGGTGCAGTGCCCGGCGGTCAGGAAGTAGTAGGTGGTGCCGCTGCGGACGTTGAAGCCGAGCGAGCAGCGACCGCCGCCACCGGCGTAGATGGCCTGGCCGCCGGAGATCCGGGTGCCGAGCACGCCGGCCTCGGCCTCGATCCGGATCGCGCCGTTCATCCGCGCGGCGGCGGCCTTGACGCGCTCCAGCTTGGCGCCGGTGACGGTGCTGTCGACGGAGACGACGACCTGGTTGGTGGCCGGGTCGGTCCACCACGCGGTGCCGGGGATCTTGGCGGAGCGGTCCAGCTCCGAGGTGGCCCGGGCCAGCTCGCTGGCGCCGCGCTTGACGATCTTCGGGGTGGCGCCGGCGGCGCTGACCTGCCGGGCGGCGAGGGCGTCGGTCACGGTGACGACCATCTTGCCGTTGGCGTCGGCGTACGTGCCGGCGGACCGGTCGCCGAGGCGCTCGGCCAGGCTGGCGGCGGCGTCGGGCGAAGCGAGCGAGGGTGCGGCCTGGGCGGGCGCGCCGATCAGCGAGCCGGCAACCATGGCGCCGGCCGCGGCGACGACGGCGGCGCGACGGAGCGAGGACCTCGTGGGTCGCATGTAACAACCTCCAGGGAGGGGGTGGCGGGCCCGCGTCGGGGTGACCCGGGCCGGGAGCGGCCCTGCCGATCTGGGGGTACCGGCTGAGCTCACTGAAGTATTCACATACTTGAGTTCGTATGCAAGACCCGACTTTGTCCTTTTCGCCCCGACTGCGGGGGCCATCTGCCGGAAACATTGTGGACACTGACGCGCATCTATACGCTCGGTCCACCGTCCCACCATTCGGCACCCGCGATCCGGAGGCCACCATGAAGTCCGTCCGACGGCTGCTCGCCCCCCTCGCCGCCCTCACCGCCCTCGTCCTGCTGGCCGGCACCCCGGCCGCCGCCGACCCCGGTCCACCCCCGAACTCGATGGCCAGTCTCGGTGACTCGATCACCCGCGGCTTCAACGCCTGCGGCTGGTACTCCGACTGCACCTCCCGCTCCTTCAGCACCGGCGGCGACTCCGCCGTCAACAGCCAGTACCTGCGCATCCGCGCGACCAACGCCGCCATCAACGGGCGCAACCACAACGACGCGCGCACCGGCGCGAAGTCCGCCGACATGTACGGCCAGGCCGGCACCGCCGTCAGTCAGGGCGTCGACTACGTCACCATGCTGATCGGCGCCAACGACGCCTGCACCAGCACGGAGGCGGCGATGACGCCGGTGACGACCTACCGGGCCAACATCGACGCCGCGCTCGCCCGCCTCAAGACCGGGCTGCCCACCGCCCGGGTGCAGGTGATCAGCGTGCCGGACATCCAGCGGCTCTGGGCCGTCGGCAAGGACAGCGGCAGCGCCCGCAGCGCCTGGTCGCTGTTCGGCATCTGCCAGTCGATGCTGGCCAACCCGACCTCCACCGCGCAGGCGGACGTGGACCGGCGCAACCGGGTACGCCAGCGGGTGGTCGACTACAACGCGCAGCTCGCCCAGGCCTGCGCCGCGTACGGCCCGAACTGCGACTTCGACGACAACGCCGTGTTCGGCTACCCGTTCACCCTCGGGCAGCTCTCCACCTGGGACTACTTCCACCCGAACACCTCCGGGCAGCAGGTCCTGGCGAGCGTCTCGTACGCCGCCGGATTCGGCTGGTAGCGGACCGGACCGACGCGCGGACGGCGACCACCGTCCGCGCGTCGCGGCGGCGGCCCGGGGCAGGCCGACCCGCCGGCGCGCTCACCCGGCGCGGCGGCGCGCCCCGGGCCCCGGCCGCGGCACCACGTCGCGCGGCCGGTCGACCTCGTGCCCGCGCTCGCAGCGCAGCGCGACACCGATCTCGGCGCCGCAGTCGCGGTGCGCGACAGTCAACGGCGAGCCCTCCGGGTCGGCCAGGTAGCGGTCCCCCCAGCCGAGCACGGCGACCAGCACCGGCCACAGGTCGAGCCCCATCTCGGTCAGCCGGTACTCGTGGCGCTCCCGGCTGCCGGGCTCCCGGTAGGGCTCGCGCCGCAGGACGCCGCGCTCCACCAGCATCGCCAGCCGGTTGGTCAGCACCTGCCGGGGGACGCCGGTGCGGACGCGCATGTCGTCGAAGCGGCGGACGCCGTTGAAGACCTCGCGCAGGACCACGAGGGTCCACCGCTCGCCGAGGATCTCCATCGCCCGGGCGATGGTGCAGTTCTCCACCGACCAGTCCAGTGCCGCGGGTCTCATGCGACCCAGGCTAGGTCTGATTGACAGACTCAGCAACGCGCTGCGAGGCTGCGTCCATGACGCAGACGCAGGATCCGGCGCGCAGCCGTACCTTCTCGTGGTCCGACCCCGGCATCAACGCCGCGCACGTCGGCCGGCGCGGCGGCCTGGAGCTGCTCCGCGCGATGATCGCCGGGGAACTCGCGGCGCCGCCCATCATGCACCTGGTCGACATGTCCCGGATGGAGGCCGACGAGGGCCGGGTGGCCGTCGAACTGGTCCCCCAGGAGTTCCACTACAACCCGCTCGGCACCGTGCACGGCGGAGTCATCTCCACCCTGCTGGACACCGCCGCGGCGTGCGCGGTGCACACCACCCTGCCGGCCGGGATCGGCTACACCTCGCTGGACCTCAACGTGAAGTTCCTCCGCCCGGTCACCGTCGCGAGCGGCACCCTGCGCTGCGAGGGCACCGTCCTGCAGAGTGGTCGCCGCACGGCCCTGGCGGAGGCGAGGCTGCTCGACGCGAAGGCGCGCCTGGTCGCCCACGCCACCTCGACCTGCCTCCTCTTCCCCCTGGGCCCCGCGCCCACCGAGTAGCCGATCATGCAGTCGTGGTGCCGGGATCCCGGTGGTTCAGGCGTTCTGTCCCCCGCCACAACTGCATGATCGACGGCCCTGTCGCCGGGGGCGGGGTCAGCGGGAGGCGAGGCGGGCCGCGCGGGCGTCGCGCTTCTCCTCGAAGCGGGACGCGGCGCGCTCCAGCTCGTCGAGGTGGGCGGCGATCTGGTCGCGGGCGGCCTCGCCGTCGGCGTCCAGGCCGGTCACGTTGAAGACGTCCCACTGGCGCAGCACCGGCGCCACCACGTCGTCGCGGTGCTGACGCAGGTCGTAGATGCCGGCGAGGGCGATCGCCACCGACTTGCGGGCGAAGCCGTCGATGCCGTTGCCGGGCATCTGGAAGTCGGCCACCACGTCGGCGACCGCCCGCATCGCCTGGCTCGGCGCCAGCTCGAAGGCCCCGGCCAGCAGGTTGCGGTAGAAGACCATGTGCAGGTTCTCGTCGGCCGCGACCCGGGCCAGCAGCGCCTCGCACGCCGGGTCGCCGGTGACCCGGCCGGTGTTGCGGTGCGAGATCCGGGTGGCCAGCTCCTGGAACGAGACGTACGCCAGGGAGTGCAGCACCTCGTCGTCGTGCACGTTGGCGTAGCCGGCGGACATGTGCGTCATGCGGGCCCGCTCCAGCGCCACCGGGTCGACCGCCCGGGTGACGGTGAGGTAGTCGCGGATGGCGGTGCCGTGCCGGCCCTCCTCGGCGGTCCACCGGTGCACCCAGGTGCCCCAGGCGCCGTCGCGGCCGAACAGGGTGGCGATCTCGTGGTGGTACGAGGGCAGGTTGTCCTCGGTCAGCAGGTTGACGATCAGCGCGGTGCGGGCCACGTCGGGGATCGTCGAGTCGCCCTCGGACCACGCCTCGCCGCCCAGCGGCCCGTCGAAGGTGCGCCCCTCGCTCCACGGCACGTACTCGTGCGGGAACCACTCCTTGGCGACGGCCAGGTGCCGGTCGAGGTTCCGCTCGACGACGGGCTCCAGCTCGAGGAGCAGGGCGGTCTGGCTGAGTGCGGTCACGACGATCTCCCTACGGTGGCGTAACTTACGCCACCGTAGGTCCGATCGCGCGTACGCGCCAGTAATGTCTCAGCTGACCAGCGGCCTGAGGTCCGCCCGGGGCGGCGTCCACTCCCCCGCCGCCGCGGCGACCTGCTCGCCGGAACGGATGTCCTTCACCTCGTCGGCCGCGCCGTCCACCCCGGGGAACCAGACGTACGGGATGCCCCGCCGCTCGGCGTAGCGGATCTGCTTGCCGAACTTCGCCGCGCTCGGCGACACCTCGGTCGGCACGCCCCGGGAGCGCAACGCGTCGGCCACCCGGTTGCTGGCGGCGCGCTGCTCCTCGCTGGTCACCGCGACCAGGACGCAGGTCGGCACGTCCCGCGACACCGACAGCGCGCCGGCGCCGAAGAGCAGCCCCAGCAGCCGGGTCACCCCGATCGAGATGCCCACCCCCGGGAACCTGGTGGCCCCGGCGCTGGCCAGGTTGTCGTACCGGCCGCCGGAGCAGATCGAGCCGAACCGCTCGTAGCCGACCAGCTGCGTCTCGTAGACCGTGCCGGTGTAGTAGTCCAGGCCGCGGGCGATGCGCAGGTCGGCCACGCAGAGACCCGGGGAGTGCGCGGCGGCGGTCTCCACCACCCGGACCAGCTCCTCGATCCCCTCGTCGAGCATCGGGTCGCTGACGCCCAGGGCGCGGACGGCGTCGGCGAAGGAGGCGTCCGGGGCGGAGATCTCCGCCAGCGACAGGACCGCCTTGGCCTGCGCCTCGCTCGCCCCGGCGGTCTGCGCCAGCAGCTCGGCCACCTTCGCCGGGCCGATCTTGTCGAGTTTGTCCACCGCGCGCAGGGCCGACTCCGGGTCGGTCAGCCCGATGCCCCGGTAGAAGCCCTCGCAGATCTTGCGGTTGTTGACCTGGATCTTCACCGGCGGGATCGGCAGCGAACGCAGCGCGTCGCCGATCACCAGCGGCATCTCCGCCTCGTGGTGCGGGGCGAGGGTGTCCCGGTCGACGATGTCGATGTCGGCCTGGAGGAACTCGCGGTAGCGCCCCTCCTGCGGTCGCTCGCCCCGCCACACCTTCTGGATCTGGTAGCGGCGGAACGGGAACTGAAGCTTGCCGGCGTTCTCCAGCACGTAGCGGGCGAACGGCACGGTCAGGTCGAAGTGCAGGCCGAGCGCGTCGTCGCCGGCCGGGCCGTCGGCGTCGGCCTGAAGCCGCCGGATCAGGTAGACCTCCTTGGAGGTCTCCCCCTTGCGCAACAGCTGGTCCAGCGGCTCCACCGCGCGGGTCTCCAGCGGGGCGAAGCCGTACAGCTCGAAGGTGTCGCGGATCCTGTCGAGGACGTACTGCTCGATCATCCGCTGCGCGGGCGTCCACTCCGGGAAGCCGGAGATGGGCGTGGGCTTGCTCATGATGCTCCGTTCGCGGTCCCGCGCGTCGGCGCGGGCGAAGAGTCGGCGCGGCCGGCCACCGGCCGCGGGGCGGGAAGTCGGTGCGGCCCGGCTGGAGGCCGCGGGGCGAGAAGTCGGTGCGGCCGGCTAGAGGCCGCGGGCGGGGGCCGCCGGTCGCGCGCCGCCACCCTGCACCTCGAGGAGGTACGGGTTGGTCGCGCGCTCGCGGCCGATGGTGGTCGCGGGGCCGTGGCCGGGCAGCACGACGGTGTCGTCGGCCAGCGGGAGGATCTTGTCCCGGAGGCTGGTGACCATCCTCGTCATGCTGCCGCCCGGCAGGTCGGTGCGGCCGATCGAGCCGGCGAACAGGACGTCGCCCGAGAGGCAGAGCTGCTCCGCCTCCCACGACGAGCCGGCAGCCGGCAGCCGGAAGAGCACCGACCCGCCGGTATGGCCCGGGGCGTGGTCGACGGTGATCTCCAACCCGGCGAGGGCGAGCGTGGCGCCGTCGGTCAGCTCGGCCACGTCCTCCGGCTCGGTGTACGGCAGCCGCCCGCCGAAGAGCGCCCTGAGATCCGCCGACAGCCCCTTGGCCGGGTCGGCGAGCATCTCCCGGTCGCCGGGGTGCACGTAGGCGGTGATGCCGCGTGCGCCGCAGACCGGCGCCACCGAGAACGTGTGGTCGAGGTGGCCGTGGGTGAGCAGGACGGCGGCCGGGTGCAGCCGATGCTCGGCCAGCAGGGCGTCGAGCCGGTCGATTACCCCGATGCCGGGATCGACCACCACGCACTGCTCCCCCGGCGCGGCGGCGACCACGTAGCAGTTGGTGCCGAAGGCGTCCGCGGGAAAGCCGGCCACGAGCACGTCCGCTCCCCTTTCCGTCGAGCTTGTTCGCTGTCAGCAGCCTATCGGGCGGCGCGAGGAGGTTCTGCGCGTCCGTCCCGGGTGCCCCACGGGCGACGCCCGCGCCCGTTCCGGACGCCCCCGGCTGCACGGCCCGGACGCCCCGCGGGGGCACGGTCGGGACGCCCTCGGGGACGCAGTGACGCGTTCCGATAAACCCGGCCCGGACCTCGTACACCACTTTCCCAGCCGGTAGCCGTACACTCTGGCGGGCGTGTGGCGTGGCGCACTTGCCGCCCAACGGGCGCAGGACGCCCGACCACCGGTGACGACCAGGGTAGAGGAAGGGGAGCACGGGTGGCTTCCAGCAGGGACCGGCAGCGCAAACTGGCGCGCGCCAAGCTCGACCGGCAACTCGCCCGCCGGGCCGCCGCCGTCAAGCGTCGTCGGCAGATCCAGGCCGGCGTCGGCGTCGCCGTCGTCCTCGCGCTGATCGTGGCCGGCTCGGCGTGGGCGCTGGGCGCCTTCGACGACGAGCCGAAGAAGAACACGGCCGCCGAGGACGTCTGCCTGTGGACCCCGCAGGACGCCACCGCGAACACCAACCTCAAGGACGTCGGCACCCCGGCCACCCAGGGGCTGCCCACCGAGGGCGTGCGCCCGATGACGGTCACCACCAACCAGGGCGCGCCGATCACCGTCGAGCTCGACCTCGCCGGCGCCCCGTGCGCGGCGGCGAGCATCGCCCACCTGGCCGGCCGGTCGTTCTACGACAACACCAAGTGCCACGAGATCACCGCCGAGGGCGCGGTGCGCTGCGGCGACCCCAGCGGCACCGGGCTCGGCGGCCCCACCTACTCGTTCTACGACGAGAACGTCCCCACCGCGCCGTCGCCGTCGGCGAGCCCCGCGGCCGGGCAGCCCGCGACCTACCCGAAGGGCACGGTCGCGATGGTCGCCAACCCGCCGGGCGCCAACGGCAGCCAGTTCCTGATGTTCTTCAAGGACTTCACCACGGCCGACCCGAAGTATCCGATCATCGGCCGGGTCACCGGTGGGATCGACGTGGTGGCGAAGATCGGGGCCAAGCCGACCGTGGACAATGGGACGGGGGCCAAGGTCAAGCCCAAGGACGACGACGTGGTCGTGCAGAGCCTGACCGTCGGTGAGCCCGTGGCGCAGGTGACCTCGGCGCCGACGCCGTCCGCTTCGGGCGCTCCGGCGGCCAGCCCGAGCGCCGGCTGACCCGGCCGCCCCACCAACCTCAGCGGCACCGACCGCGCCACAGACAGCCCAGGAGGATCCAGGCGTGACGTCCACCAGAGAGCGGCAGCGCGCGGCAGCGCGTGCCCGGCTCGAGAAGGAGATGGCCGAGCGCGCGGCCAGGGCCCGCAAGCGCCGGCAGACCCAGGCGATCGTGGGGGCCGCCTCGGTCCTGGTCCTCGTCGTCGCCGGCACGATCTGGCTCGTCACCACCCTCGGCGACGACGACAAGACCGACACCGCCGGCCCGGCGGCCGGCAACGTGCAGTGCGCTTGGACCGAGGTCCCCACCGACCAGCGGTCCAAGCAGATCAAGGACGTCGGGCTGCCGGCCGTGCAGCAGGCGAACACGGGCACCCAGACGATGACGATCGACACCAACCTGGGCCCGATCACCGCCACGGTCGACCGCGCGGCGGTGCCCTGCACCGCGGGCAGCTTCACCCACCTGGCGGAGAAGAACTTCTTCGACAACAGCAAGTGCCACCGGCTGGTGACCGAGGGCATCAAGGTGCTCCAGTGCGGCGACCCCAGCGCGACGGGCAAGGGCTGGCGCGAGACCGACGGCACCGGCGGCCCGAGCTACCGGCTCGCCGAGGAGAACCTGCCCACCGACAAGCGGCCCCCGTACCCGGAGGGCGTGATCGCGATGGCCAACTCCGGCCAGCCGGGCAGCACGGGCAGCCAGTTCTTCATCGTCTACGGCGACTCGCCGCTGGACCCGAACTACACCGTCCTGGGCACCATCACCGGCGGCATGGACCTCGTCAAGCAGGTCGCGGCGGCGGGCGACGACAAGGCCTTCGCGAAGCAGGCCGGTGGCGGCCACCCGAAGAAGGAAGTCGTCATCAAGAAGCTCACCATGAGCGCCCCCCAGGGCTGACCCGCACCTTCCGCCGTACGACGAAGCGCCCGCCGGCCACGCCGGCGGGCGCTCCCCTTTGCCCTCCCCCTGGCTGCCCCCAACCTGGCTGCGGCCCGCCCTCCCCGGCCCGCTCTCGGTGATCATGAGGTTGGCGGCAGCCAGGTAGATCGAGATCGCCGCCAACCTCATGATCGCCGGAGGGGCAGGGGTGCGCCGGGGGCAGGGGTGCGCCGGGGGGCAGGGTGGGACGGGTGGGCGGGTAGGAGGGCCGCAGGGCGGCGCCCCGGCTCGGTCGGTGCCGGGCCGGGGCGCAGGTGTGCCAGGGGCGGCGCGGTCAGGCGCCGGAGGTGACGCGGTAGGCGTCGAAGACGCCGTCGACCTTGCGGACCGCGGCCAGCAGGTGGCCCAGGTGCTTCGGGTCCGCCATCTCGAAGCTGAACCGGCTCACGGCCACCCGGTCGCGGGTGGTGGTGACCGTCGCGGAGAGGATGTTCACCCGCTCCTCGGAGAGCACCCGGGTCACGTCGGCGAGCAGCTTGTGCCGGTCCAGCGCCTCGACCTGGATGGCGACCAGGAACGTCGACGCCGAGGTGAGCTTCCAACTCACCTCGACCACCCGCTCGGCCTGCGCCCGCAGGTCCTCGGCGTTGGCGCAGTCGTCGCGGTGCACGCTCACCCCGCCGGAGCGGGTGACGAAGCCGAAGACCGAGTCCGGCGGCACTGGCGTGCAGCAGCGCGCCAGCTTGATCCACACGTCGCTGACCCCGCGCACCACCACGCCCGGATCGGCGCTGCTCTGCCGGCTGCGGGGCGGCCGGGTGGCGACGGCGGTCTCGGCGATGTCCTCCGCCGCGCCCTCCTCGCCGCCGTACGCGGCCATCAGCTTCTGCACCACCGATTGGGCCGAGACCTGGCTGTCGCCGACGGCGGCGTAGAGGGAGGCCACGTCGGCCAGGTGCAGGTCCCGGGCGATCGCCATCAGCGCGTCGGAGGTGAGCATCCGCTGCAACGGCATGCCCTGCTTGCGCATCGCCTTGACGATCGCGTCCTTGCCGGCCTCGATCGCCTCCTCGCGCCGCTCCTTGTTGAAGTACTGCCGGATCTTCGTGCGGGCGCGTGGGCTCTTGACGAAGCCCAGCCAGTCCTGCGTCGGGCCGGCGGTGTCGGACTTCGAGGTGAAGATCTCGATCACGTCGCCGTTGGAGAGCGTCGACTCCAGCGGCACCAGCTTGCCGTTGACCCGCGCCCCGATGCACTTGTGCCCCACCTCGGTGTGCACCGCGTACGCGAAGTCCACCGGCGTCGAGCCGGTCGGCAGCGGGATGACGTCACCCTTCGGGGTGAAGACGTACACCTCCTGGCTGGACAGGTCGAAGCGCAGCGCGTCGAGGAACTCGCTCGGGTCGGCCGCCTCCCGCTGCCAGTCCAGCAGCTGGCGCAGCCAGGTCATCTCGTCGATGTGGGCGGGCGGGCCGACGATCTGGGTGCCCTTGTGCTCCTTGTACTTCCAGTGCGCGGCGATGCCGAACTCGGCGGTGCGGTGCATCGCGTACGTGCGGATCTGCATCTCCACCGGCTTGCCGGTGGGCCCGATGACCGTCGTGTGCAACGACTGGTACATGTTGAACTTGGGCATCGCGATGTAGTCCTTGAACCGGCCCGGCACCGGCTGCCAGTTGGCGTGGATCACGCCGAGCGCCGCGTAGCAGTCCCGCACCGTGTCGACCAGGATCCGCACCCCGACCAGGTCGTAGATGTCGTTGAAGTCGCGACCCCGCACGATCATCTTCTGGTAGATCGAGTAGAGGTGCTTCGGCCGCCCGGTGGTCTCCGCCTTGATCTTGGCGGCCTTCAGGTCGGTCTGCACCTTCTGGGTGACCTGGCGCAGCAGCGCCTCGCGCTGCGGCTGGTGCTCCCCGATGAGGCGGTTGATCTCCTCGTAGCGCTTCGGGAAGAGCGTGCCGAAGGCCAGGTCCTCCAGCTCCCACTTGATCGTGTTCATACCCAGCCGGTGGGCCAGGGGGGCCAGGATCTCCAGCGTCTCCTTCGCCTTCTGCTCCTGCTTCGGGCGGGGCAGGAAGGTGAGGGTACGCATGTTGTGCAGCCGGTCGGCCAGCTTGATCACCAGCACCCGCGGGTCCTTGGCCATCGCGACGACCATCTTGCGGATCGTCTCGGCCTTGGCCGCGTCGCCCAGCTTGACCTTGTCGAGCTTGGTCACCCCGTCGACCAGCAGCGCCACCTCGCCGCCGAAGTCGGCCCGCATCTGGTCGAGGGTGTATTCCGTGTCCTCGATGGTGTCGTGCAGGAGCGCGGCGACCAGGGTGGTGGTGTCCATGCCCAGGTTGGCCAGGATCGTGGCGACCGCGAGCGGGTGCGTGATGTACGGGTCGCCGGACTTGCGGTACTGCCCGGAGTGCCAGCGGGCCGCAGTGTCGAAGGCGCGCTGCAGCAGCCGCGCGTCGGCCTTGGGGTGGGCGTCCCGGTGGGTCGAGATCAGCGGCTCCAGCACCTCGCTGACCTGCGAGGACTGCCACGGCGCGTTGAACCGCGCCAGCCGCGCCCGGACCCTGCGGCCGGTGGGGGCGGTGGAGAGCGCGAAACCGGCGCTCGGCACGTGGTCGTCGAGGCCGTCGGTGGGGAAGGGAAGCACGACCCCCTCGGTCGCCGCGCCCGCGCCGCCGGCCGTCGCGGCCGGCTGGTCGGGGCGTACGGGCTCGGCCGGGCCGGTCGCGCCGGGGCCCGCCTCCGGGGCCTGCGCGTCACCGTTCCGTGCGGTCACCGAGCCGTCCGCGTCGCCTGTCGGGTACACCGTGCCCTCCACCGGAGGGGCGACATCGTGGGACACCGGCCTCCTCACCGCTCGCCGGGAAGTCACCGACCGTGCGCCGGCCGGCCTGGTCTCGCGCCGCCCGGACGGGTCCCGCCCGGTCAGCAAAGGGCAATGCTACCCGCACGGACGGTGCCCCGCCGCTCCGCCGGACGGTCCGCACCGCCTCCGCCCGACGGCCGGCTGGGTCAAACGGTCAACAGGGCATGCACCGGACGCGGGGCCAGCCGCTCCCGGCCACCGAGGAAGGCGAGCTCCAGCAGGACGGTGAAGCCGGCGACGGTCCCGCCGGCCCGTTCCACCAGGTCCAGCGTGGCCTCGGCGGTGCCGCCGGTGGCCAGCACGTCGTCGACCACCAGCACCCGGTGCCCGGCCGTGAAGGCGTCCTCGTGCACCTCCAGCGTGGCCTCGCCGTACTCCAGGGCGTAGGAGGCCGAGTAGGCCGGCCGGGGCAGCTTGCCGGCCTTGCGCACCGGCACCACGCCGACCCCGGTCGCGTACGCGATGGCCGCCGCGACCACGAACCCGCGCGCCTCGATGCCGACCACGACGTCGAACGAGTCCCGCCCGTGGTACGCGACGATCCCGTCGATCACCTCGCGGAACGCGTCGCCGTCGGCGAACAGCGGCATCAGGTCCTTGAACATGACACCGGGCTTCGGGAAGTCGGGCACGTCGAGCACCCGGCTGGCGACCAGCGCGGCGGCGTCCGGGCCGCTGTCCCCCCGGACCACGGTGCTGTGGGTCTCCGTCACGGCAGTTCCGCTCCCCTTCACGACGACGGCGTCCTGCATGCTGCTCGCACAGCATGAAGGACGCCGTCGGTTCGGTTCCTACCGGGTCTGCCCGGCCCGGCTCAGCGCCGCTTGCCGCCACCCGGCCGGTTGCCACCGCCGCCGGCGGGCCGGCCGCCGCGGGCGCCGG
>NZ_JBFABA010000075.1:0-22378 GCF_040640115.1 Micromonospora sp. NPDC023644
CCGCCCCCGGGTCCGCCGCCCTCGACGCGCCGGGCGCGCAGCTCATGCTGGGCTGCGTCGAGCGAGGGCTCTACCCGGCGGTCAGCCGGGCGGCGCACGCGCTCGCCCCCGAGCTGGCCGTCCCCACCGCCCAGGGCTGCTGCGGCGCGCTGCACGCGCACAACGGCGACCTGGCCGGCGGCGAGCGGCTGGCGGAGCGGCTCGGCGAGGACCTGCCCGGCACCATCGTCACCACCTCCGGCGGCTGCGCCGCGCACCTCGCCTCGGTGCTCGGCCGGGACCGCGTGCGCGAGCTGTCCACCTGGCTCGCCGACCGGCCCGCCGGGGCCGAGCTGCGGGTGGGCGGGCGGCGCGCCCGGGTCGCCCTCCAGGACTCCTGTCACCTGCGCAACGGCCTCGGCGTCTTCGCCGAGCCCCGGGCGCTGCTGCGCCAGGTCGCCGACCACGTGGAGCTGCCCTCGGCGGCCACCTGCTGCGGGGCCGCCGGCACGTACTCGCTGCTGCGGCCGAAGGAGTCGCGCCGGATCCTGGACGCGAAGCTCGACGAGATCGAGGCGGCAGGGGTGGACCTGGTGGTGGCGGTCAACCCGGGCTGCCTGCGGCAGCTGCGCACGGGCCTGCGCCGGCGCCGGTCGGCGGTCCGAGCCCTGCATCTCGCCGAGCTGCTCGCCCAATTGGAGTCGGCGTAGCGACACGTCGACAGGGATCTGAGGAGCCCGGGCTCGCGATGCCGACCGGACGAGTGCCGGGACGGCCCGGACCCCGTGCGGGGCCCGGGCCGTTCGCCGCGTGGACGCTGTTTCTCCGCGATCCGCCTCGGTCGGTCGTCGCCCAGCGGGCGGGGACGCCCTACTCGGTGCGGATGCCGTCCGGGCGGGTCAGCCGCCACAGCACCGGCAGGCTGAGCCCGGTGACCAGCAGCACCACCGCCGCCCCGAGGCCGGTGGAGACGCCCAGCGCCGGCCAGGCGACCGCGACCGGCGTCTGCACCATCCGCAGCAGCACCGCGCCGAGTCCGAGCCCGAACACGACCGCCAGGGCGAGCCCGATCACCACCGGCACGGCGGTCTGCCACAGCACCGACCAGCTCAGCGTGGCGCGTCGGGTGCCCACCGCGACCAGCATCGCCAGCAGCCGCCGGCGCTCCCGCAGTTGCTCCAGCACGCCGACCAGCATGCTGGCCCCGATCAGCAGCAGGGTGACCACCGCGCCGACGTAGAGGCCGCGCTGGACGTTGACGAACTGGGTGGCCCGGCGCTCCCCGGTCAGCGTGAGCACCGAGGCGAACGGGTCGACGCCGGCGGCGGCGTTACGCACGTGCTCCACCGCGTCCGGCCGGTCGGGCGCGAGCCGCAGGTACGCCTCCGCGCGCAGCGGCCCCAGCCGGGCGGCCTCGACCGCGCCGGGAGTCACCAGCACCCCGCCCTGCCGGTAGCCGGCCGGGTCGGCGCGCACCGGCGCCTCCCGGGCGGTGCGGGGGACCCGCCAGGTCACCCCGTCGGCGTCCGCGACCGCGACCGTGCCGCCCGGCCGGATGCCGGCGGACTGGCCCTCGGGCTCGGCGACCAGGAACACGTCGCCGTCGGCGCACCGGTCGAGCCGGGCGAACTCGGCCAGCGCCGCGCAGTCGCCGATCCGCAGGGCGGCGTACGCCCCCTCGGTCGTGACCGAGGTGGTCAGGGTGGCGCTGCTGGCGGTCACCCCGGGCGCGCCGGCCAGCCGGTCCAGCGCCGCCGCCGCGTCCGCCCGCGCCGGGAACTGCACCTGCACCTGGGCCCGGGAGACGTCCTGCCCGGTGTCGAAGGTGAACCGGCCGGCGACGCCGGCGAAGAGCATCTGCAACCCGATGGTGCCCGCCACGGCGACCGCGATGCCGTTGACCAGCCGGGCCGAGGCGGCGCTGTCGAGCTGGAGGCGGCGCACCGCGAGCTGCCATGCGACAGGGCCGCCGCGCAGCCGGCGTACCAGCAGGTCGGTCAGCCAGGGCAGCAGGGTGACCACGCCGACCAGCAGCAGCACGGCGCCGGCCGCGGTCTGCCGCTCGCCGCCCAGCGGCGCGACGCCAGCCGTGCCGGCCAACAGCAGCCCGAGCCCGGCGGCCGGCAGCAGCAGCCGCCACACCAGCCGGCGGCGCACCGGCGTCGCGCGCCGGGTCACCCCGAGCGGCTCGACCAGCACGGCGCGCATCGACACCAGCGTCACCACGACGGCGAGCGCCGGCACCGCCAGCACGACGGCGGCCACCAGCGGCAGCGGCGGGCGCACGTCGGCGGCGTACACGCTCAGGTCCATGAGGGTGACCAGCGGCACCACCTGCCGGCCGAGCGCGAAGAGCGCGCCGCCGGCCGCGACGCCGAGCAGCGCGCCGGCGGCGGCCTCCCCGGCGGCGATCCGGCGGACCATCGCGGCGTCGGCGCCGACCAGCCGCAGCGCGGCCAGCCGCCGGTCGCGCCGCTCCCCGCCGAACCGCACGGCCGCGCCGAGGAACACCGCGATGGGCAGCAGCAGGACCACGAAGATGACGACCACCAGCACCATCAGCACCGGGTCGAAGGCCTCGCCGGGCAGCCCGCCGCCGAACGCGTCCAGCCGGGTCGCGTCCTCGGCGGTGAGGGTGTCGCTGCCCAGGTAGTAGGCCAGCTCGCGCGGGCCGGCCAGCCCCTCGTCGGCGATGACGCCGGTGACCGTGGCCCCGCCGAGGCGGGGCGCGAACAGGGCGCCGTCGCCGGAGCCGAGCAGGTCGCGCAGGGCGGGGGAGACCAGCACCTCGCCGGCGCGGGGCAGCGCGGCCACCCCCGGCGGCGCCGGCGCGGCCGGTCCCTCGGGCCGCAGCACCCGGCCGCGTACCGGCTGCCCCCGGAACTCGGTGTCGGTCTGGCGGACCAGCAGGGTGTTCGCGGCGGCCGGGATCCGCTCGCCCATCCGCAGGTCGTCGCGGGCGTCGCCGCGCGCCTGGCGGGCGTCCAGGGCGCCGGGCACCGCGGCGGCGAGCAGCAGCATCGCCACCCCCACCCCGACGCCGACCGCGGTGAGCACCGCCCGCAGCCAGCCGTCCCGGCCGCCGCTGAACGCCATCCGGGCGCCCATGACCAGGTCGGCCGCGCGGTCGCGCAGCGGCCTCACGCCGCGACCTCCAGGTCCCGGGTGCGGCCGTCGCGGACCACGACCTCCCGATCGGAGTACGCGGCGACCCGCGCCTCGTGGGTCACCAGCACCACGGCCGCCCCGCTCTCCCGGGCGGCGGCGGTGAGCAGCCGCATGACCCGCTCGCCGTTGAGCGAGTCGAGCGCGCCGGTCGGCTCGTCGGCGAAGACCACCCGGGGCCGGGTGACCAGCGCCCGGGCGACCGCCACCCGCTGCCCCTGCCCGCCGGAAACCTCGCCGGGCCGCTTGCCGGCCACCTCGGCGACCTCCAGGCGGTCCAGCCACTCGGCGGCCCGCCGTTCCGCCTCGCGGCGGCCGACCCGGGCCAGCCGCAGCGGCAGCGCGACGTTCTCCAGGCAGGTCAGCTCCGGTACGAGCTGGCCGAACTGGAAGACGAAGCCGAACTCCTGCCGGCGCAGCGCGCTGCGCTCGGCGTCGCCGAGGGAGGTGAGGTCGCGGCCGGCGTAGCGCACCCGGCCGGAGTCGGGCCGGACGATGCCGGCGAGGCAGTGCAGCAAGGTGGACTTGCCGGAGCCCGACGAGCCCATGACGGCCAGCACCTCGCCCGGGTGCACGCGCAGGCTGGCCCCGGCGAGCGCCCGGGTCGGCCCGAAGGAGCGGTGCAGGTCCTCGGCCTCCAGCAGCGGCGCGCTCACGACCGGACCGCCGCGGCGAGCTCGTCGAGGCGGGCGGCGGTCAGCTCCAGCCAGCGCAGGTCGGCCTCCAGGTGGAACAGCGCGTGGTCGCAGACCAGCTGCTCGGCGAGGTCGCCGTCGCGCTTGCGGCGGGTCAGCTCGCGCATCATCCGCAGGTGCTCGGCGCGCTGCACGTCGAGCACGTCGGCGGCGGGGCGGCCGGTCAGCAGGGCCAGCACCACCTTGGTGTAGAGGGTGCTCTGCAGGTACGGCTCGGGCTTCTCGGCCCGGGCCAGCCACTGCGTGACGTCGGTGACACCGGCCTCGGTGATCGCGTACCGCTTGCGCTCCGGGCCCTCGCCCGGCTCGACCGCGTCCACCTCGACCAGGCCGCCGCGCAGCAGCCGGGAGAGGGTGGCGTAGACCTGCCCGTACGCGAGCGGGCGGGCGTGGCCGAAGCGCTCGTCGTAGAGGCGTTTGATGTCGTAGCCGTGGCGGGGGGTGGCCTCCAGGAGGCCGAGGAAGGTCTGTCCGATCGACATGCCGGCGACTATACACACGGCGTATACGCGAGGTGTATAGCGGTACATTGCCCGCTCAGCCGTCTGCATCGGGAGGTCCACCGTGTTCGCCCTGTCCCTGACCGAGGACGCCGAGCTGCGTCCGCTGGAGCCGTGGCGGGCCGAGGAGTTCCTCGCCCACCTCGACCGGGCCCGCGCACACATCGCGCCCTGGGTGTCGCCCTCGTTCATGGTCACCGACCAGGCCGGTGCCCGGGCCGTGCTCCAGCGCTACGCGGACCTGTGGGCGCGGGACGCCGGCGGGATCTGGGGCATCTGGCACCGGCGCGTGCTGGTCGGCGGGGTCATGTTCGTCTCGTTCGACACCGCGTCGGGCGTCTGCGAGGCGGGCTGCTGGCTGGAGCCCGCCGGCGAGGGCCACGGGCTGGTCACCCGGGCGGTCGGCCGGATCGTCGACTGGGCGGTACGCGAGCGCGGCATCCACCGGATCGAGTGGCGCACCAAGCCGGACAACGCCCGCAGCATCGCCACCGCCCGGCGGCTGGGCATGCGCCTCGACGGGACGCTGCGCGAGGTCTACCCGGGGCCGGCCGGGCGCATCGACATCGAGGTGTGGTCGGTGCTGGCGCCCGAGTGGCGCGGCGTCCGGTCAGACGCCGGCGAGCACCGCGTCGAGTGAGCGGGGCACCCGGTCCGGCGCCAGCGCCGTCACGAGCAGCCGCGCGTACGCGCTCTTGCGACCGGACCGGGTGCCGAGGAAGCGGCGCAGCTGCGCCTCGACGGCGCGCCCCCGCTGGGCCGGCTGCCGTTGTAACAGGTCGAACGAGCGCAGCTCGCCCTCGGCGGCGAGCACCGCCCGCACCCCGGCGACGCCGACCGCGCGGATCAGCTCCTCCTCCAGGTCGGCCACGCAGACGTGGAACCCGAGGGCCGCCAGGTCGGCCCGGGACAGGTCGGCGCCGAGGCCGCAGCGTTCCAGCCCGCGCCGGAAGAAGCCCTCCTCGGCCTCGTCGTAGAGGCCCGCCAGCCGCAGCCCGCGTCCCGCCGGACCGAGCTGGTCGAGGAAGTGGCCGATGTTCGTCGCGCCCCCCATGGCCACCACCCGTACGCCGTCGGCGTCGAGGTCCCGGCCGCGGCGCGCGGCGAGCGTCTCCAGGGCCACCCGGTCGCTCGCCCCCTCGACGAGCACCACCGCCCGCGCGTCGATCCCGGCCGCCAGTTCACTGATGCCCTTCACGTCCGCCCTCCCGCCCCCCCACGGACGCCGCGCCGCCCGGCCGTGAGGCGCGGCGGCGGTCCGGTCCCGTGTCCGCCACCGGATCGTGGGCCGGGCCGGACCGCCGGCGCAACCGGATTGCGGCGGCGTGGGCCGAAGCGAGGGTCCCCGCCTCGACCCCGGTGGCCGGGTCGGCGTGACCCGGCCGGGCCGCCGTCCGGGCCGGGGTGGCCCGGACGGCGGCACGCGCTCAGGGCAGCGCCCGCAGGAACGGGCCGTGGCTGAGGCGGAACTCCCAGGCGTAGAACCGGTCCCAGTTGATCGACCAGGTCATCAGCCCCCGGAAGGCCGGGTTGGTGCCGCTGCGCGGGGTGTACGGGCCGCAGCCCTGCCCCTTCACCAGGCAGGTCACCGCGGCCTGCACCCCGGCCGGGGCGAGGTAGCCGTTGCCGGCGCTGGGGGAGGAGGGCGCGCCGAAGGCCACCTGGTCCTCGCGCAGCGGCGGGAAGACGCGGTCGGGGTTGCCGGCGACGGGGAAGCCGGCGAGCAGCATGTCGGTCATCGCGACGTGGAAGTCCGCGCTGCCCATCGTGTGGTACTGGTTGTCGAGCCCCATGATCGGCCCGGAGTTGTAGTCCTGCACGTGCAGCACGGTGAGGTCGTCGCGCAGCGCGTGGATCACCGGCAGGTACGACCCGGCGCGCGGGTCCTGCCCGCCCCACGGGCCCGAGCCGTAGAACTGGTAGCCGAGCTGGACGAAGAACGTCTCCGGCGCCATGGTGAGCACGAAGCCCGCCCCGTACCGCTGCTTGAGGGTGCGGATCGCGGAGATCAGGTTGACGATCACCGGCGTGGTCGGGTTGCGGAAGTCGGTGTCGCCGGCGTCCAGGTAGAGCGAGTGCCCCTCGAAGTCGATGTCGAGCCCGTTGAGGCCGTACCGGTCGATGATGGCCGACACGGACCGGACGAAGGTGTCCCGGGCGGCGGTCGTGGTGAGCTGGACCTGCCCGTTCTGCCCGCCGATGGAGAGCAGCACCTTCTTGCCCTGCGCCTGCTTGGCGCGGATCGCCGCGACGAACTCGGCCTCGGTCTCGACGCCCGGGCATTCGGCGGGCGGGCAGAGCTGGAACCGGATGTCGCCCGAGGTGACCGTGGTGGGCTCGCCGAAGGCGAGGTTGACGATGTCCCAGTCGGCGGGCACGTCGGCCATCCGCAGGTAGCCCGAGCCGTTGGCGAAGCTGGCGTGCAGGTAGCCGATCAGCGCGTGCCGGGGCAGCCCGCCGGGCGGGGGAGTGGTGGGCGGCGGTGTGGTCGGCGGTGGCGTCGTCGGCGGTGCGGTCGTCGGCGGCGCCGTGGTGGGTGGGGCGCTGGTCGGCGGCGCGGTGGTCGGCGGGCTGGTGGGCGTGCCGCCGGAGCACGGCACGCCGTTGAGGGTGCAGTCGGTGGGGGCGCCGGAGCCGGTGGCCAGGAAGCCGAACGACACCGAGGCGCCGGGGGCCACGGTGCCGTTCCACGAGCGGTTGGTGAAGGTGTGCCGCTGGCCGGCACTGCTCACCGTGGCGTCCCAGTAGGAGCCGAGCGTCGTGCCCGTGGGCAGGGCGAAGGCGACCTGCCAACCGGTGATGGTGCCCGGGCCGCCGTTGGTGACGGTGTAGCGGCCCTCCCATCCGGTGCCCCAGTCGGCGGTCTTGACGAAGGTGGCGGTCGGGCCGGCGGCGCGGGCCGGCGCCGCCAGGGTCAGGGTGGTGGCGGTGACGGTGGCGAGGGCCGCCACGGCGGCCAGCAACAGGTTTCGGGCAGGGCGACGCATCCGGACCTCCCGGGTACGAGGGCCGTCGGATCGACGGATGCACAATTATTAAGATTGTTAACTGTAGTTGTCCAGGTGTACGGGGCCGGACATCCCCGCGCGCCTCGGCGCTCGCCCGCGCCGGATCGCGGTGCGGCCCCCGTCCGTCGCCTCCCCGCCGGTACGGCGGCGCGCCCGACCGGCGCGCCGCCGAACCCTGGTCAGCGCCGGCCCGCGCGGCGCCGCACCGTGCGCTCGTAGTCCTGGAACCGCGCCTTGGCGATGACCGAGCGGTCCGCCGCGCGGAGCACCAGCCCCTCCGAGCGGCCGGCCGGCCCGTCCAGGGCCACCAGGGTCCGGGGCAGTGGTCGGCCAGGAACCGGTGCGTCCCGTCGATGTCACGAGGCAGCTCGCCGGCGGCGACGGTCGCCAGCCGGGGCACGGTCGGCAGGCCCAGCGCGTCGGCCCGCCCGACGAGCTCCGCCTCGCGGAGGAAGCGCTGGCCGCCGCCGTCGCGCCAGGCCGAGATCCGCGGGGCCGGCCAGTCGAGCATCGGCGCGGGGTCGTCCAGCACGGCCACGTCGAAGAGCCGGTGCCCGACCCGGCGCTCGGCGGTGTAGTGCCGGGAGGCGGCGGTGACCTTGCCGCCGTACACCTCTAGGTAGTAGACCGTGACCCGGTCGTCGGCCGCCGTGCCGGTCAGCCGCTCGGCCACGTCGCGCAGGGCGTCGACGATGCCGAGCGCGGGGTTGCCGATCAGGTCGCCCCGCGCGTACAGCAGCTCCTCGCGGCTGCCGATCAGGTACGCGCCGCCCGGCAGCACGACGATCCGGGCGTTCGTCCCGTCGATCTTCTCGGTGAGGGTGACCGGCCCGGTGAACGCCACGCACTCCGCCAGCAGCCCGCCGTCGTGGGGGTCCAGGGCGTGGTAGGTGGGGATCGACGGGTACTTGGTCAGCGAGTTGATCGTCCGCAGGTCGACCGTTCGGACGTCGAGGCGGGACACGGCAGCTCCTTCAGGTGGCGGGGTCCGCCGCGCCGGTTCGCGGCGCGGCGTCGGGCGGGCAGCGTATCCGCCGCGGCGACCCCGGTTCGCGCCAGTTTTCCGGTCCCGCAGGTCCACCCTGGACGGCGGGCTTGCGGAAATGTCGTACCCGGCGGCGACCATCCATCCATGGCTGTCCCCGCTCTCACCCCGCACACCGACCAGCCGCGCTCGGTGCCGCTGCGCGAGGCGCGCACCCGGCTCACCCAGCTCGTCGCGCTGGCCGAGTTGACCGACACCGTCACCGTCGTCACCCGCGACGGTGACCCCCGACCGGTCGCCGCGATCGTCCCGGCGGCCGCCGCCCGCAGCGCCGCCCAGGCCCGCGCCGACGCGGACCGGCTCGGCGCCGTCACCGCCGGCTGGGCCCGGCGCCTCGACGAGGCGCACCGGCACAGCAGCCGACGGCACTCCGCCGAGCTGCGCGCGGTCACCGCCGCCCTCGCCGAGGTGTGGGCGGAGCTCGACCGGCGCGTCACGCCGGGCAGCGACCCCGGCCTCGCCCGGCTCCGCGCCGCCCACGCCGACCTGCTGGCCGCCGACCCCGCCGCCTGACCCGCCCGGGCTCCGCGCCACCCCGGCTCCGCGCCGGGGCTCCGGTGCGCCGCCGTCGACCGCACCCCGACGCCGCGGGCACTGGTTGCGCGGGCAGTGGTTGCGCGGGCCGCCGCGCTCGGCCTCGACCCGGCTGACCTCGCGCCGGCCGCCGCCCCGGACACCGGGGCCGGCCAGTGCCGGGGGCGTCAGCCGGCGGGGTAGGCGTGCGTCTCCGCCGCCTTCACCGCGGCCCAGACCGGCTGGCCGGGGACCAGCCGCAGCTGGGCGGCGGCGGCCGGCGTGACGTCCGCGGCCACCCCGATCGGCCCGTCGAGCCGCACCCGCAGGTTGTCGCCGTGCCGCTGCACGCCGGCCACCGTCGCCGCCCAGGTGTTGCGCGGGCTGCCCTCGGGGCGCGACGGGTGCAGGGCCACCGCCGACGGCCGGAAGGCGACGAAGGCCGCCCCGTCGAGCCGGTCGGCGACGGTGAGGGTCAGTCCGTCGGCCACCCTGACCCGGTGCCCGTCGGCGTGGCCCCGGTGCAGGTTCAACCCGACGAGCCGGGCCACGTAGTCGGTGCGGGGCCGCGCCGTGACGGTCGCGGCGTCCCCCTCCTGCACCACCCGGCCCTCCTCGACGACCACGAGCCGGTCGGCCAGCACCAGCGCGTCCAGCGGGTCGTGGGTGACCAGCAGGGCGGCCCCCGGGTGCGCGGCGAGATGCCGGTGCAGCTCCGCCCGGGTGTCCAGCCGGGTGCGCGCGTCGAGCGCGGCGAGCGGCTCGTCCAGCAGCAGCAGCGCCGGCTCGACGGCGAGCGCGCGGGCCAGCGCGACCCGCTGCGCCTGCCCGCCGGAGAGCTGCCGGGGCCGGCGGTGGGCGTGCTCGGCCAGGCCGACCCGGTCCAGCCAGTCGAGGGCGGTCCGGCGGGCGGTGCGCCGGTCGGCGCCGTGCCGCCGGGGCCCGAACGCCACGTTCTCCAGCGCACTCAGGTGCGGGAAGAGCAGGTAGTCCTGGAAGACCACGCCGATCGGCCGGCGCTCGGTCGGCGTCCAGGCCCGCCGCCCCGGCCGGTCCAGGTCGACGCCGTCGAGGGTGACGTGCCCGGCGGTCAGCGGGAGCAGGCCGGCGAGCGCGCGCAGCGCGGTCGTCTTGCCCGCCCCGTTGGGGCCGAGCAGCGCGACCACCTCGCCGGCGGCGACCCGCAGCGCGACGTCGAGGCGGAACCCGTCCCGCTCCACCAGCAGGTGCGCGTCGAGCAGGGGCGCGCTCACGGGCTGGTGATCCAGCGGTCGCGCAGCCCGGCGAGGATGGCCACCGAGACGGTGAGCAGGACGAGGCTGAGCACCACGGCGGCCTGCACGTCCGTCTCCAGGGCCAGGTAGACCGCCAGCGGCATGGTCTGCGTACGCCCCGGGTAGTTGCCGGCGAAGGTGATGGTGGCGCCGAACTCGCCGAGCGCCCGGGCCCAGCACAGCACCGCGCCGGCCGCCAGGCCGGGGGCCACCAGGGGCAGGGTGACGTGGGTGAACGTCGTCCAGCGGCCGGCGCCGAGGGTCGCGGCCGCCTCCTCGTACCGGCCGTCGGCGCCGCGCAGCGCCCCCTCCACGGCGATCACGAGGAACGGCATCGCCACGAACGCCTCCGCCAGCACCACGCCGGCGGTGGTGAACGGCAGGGTGATCCCGAAGGTCGCGTCGAGCCAGCCGCCGAGCAGGCCCCGCCGGCCGAAGACCAGCAGCAGGGCCACCCCGCCGACGACGGGCGGCAGCACCAGCGGCACCGTGACGAGGGCGCGTACCAGGCGTCGGCCGGGGAACTCGACGCGGGCCAGCAGCCAGGCCAGCGGCACCCCGAGCACCAGGCAGAGCAGCGTGGCCAGGGTGGCGGTCAGCAGGGACAACCGCAGCGCGGTGAGCACGCCCGGCGCGGCGAGCCGCTGCGGCAGGGTGGCCCACGGCGTACGGGCCAGCAGTCCGACCAGCGGCAGGACGAGGAAGAGCAGGCCCAGCGCGGCGGGCAGCAGCAGCGCGACGGGCACCCGGGCGCCCCGCCGGCGGGTCCGCAGGCCGTGGGTATGCGTCACGGGACCTGGAACCCCGCCTCGGTGAGCACCGCGCGCCCCCGCTCCGAGCGGACGTACGCGACGAAGGCCCGCCCGCCGCCGGGGTTCGGCGCGTCGCGCAGCGCGACGATCGGGTAGTCGTTGACGGCACGCGCGGACTCGGGGAACTCGACGGCCGTCACGTCTGCCGCGGCGGCCAGTGCGTCCGTGCGGTAGACGAGGGCCGCGTCGACCTCGCCGAGCCGCACCTTGGACAGCGCGCCCCGGACGTCCTGCTCCAGGGTGACCGGGGTGAGGGCGACCGAGGCGGCGTCGAGCGCCGTGCGCGCCGCCGCGCCGCAGGGCACCTGCTCCGCGCAGAGCGCGACCTTCACGCCCGGCCGGGCCAGGTCGGCCAGCCCGGCGACGCCCCCGGGGTTGCCCTTCGGCACGGCGACGACGAGCTGGTTGCGGACAAAGACGGCCGGGTCGCCGGCGGCGTTGCCCGCCCCGGTGACCGTGGCCATGTTCCGCGCCGCCGCCGAGGCGAACACGTCGGCCGGCGCGCCCTGGTTGATCTGGGCGGCCAGCGCCGCGCTGCCGGCGAAGTTGAAGACGACGGTGGCACCCTCGTGGGTCGCCTCGAAGTCCCGGCTGAGCCGGGTGAACGACTCGGTCAGCGAGGCCGCGGCGAACACGGTCACCGTGCCGCCGGCCGACCCGCCCCCGGCCGTGCCCGCCGCGCCGCCGCACCCGGCCAGGGCCAGCAGGGCCGCCGTCGCCACCGCCGCGACCCTGCGCGGCCGACCCGCTCTCACGACGCCTGCCTCGCCCGGGAGCCCCCCGACGGCCGGGCGCGTTCCACCACCACCGTGGTCGACTTGATCACCGCGACGGCCAGCGAGCCGACGCGCAGGTCCAGCTCGTCGACCGCCTCGCGGCTCATCAACGACACGACCCGGAACGGCCCGGCCTGGATGTCGACCTGCGCCATCACGGTGTCCTTGACAACGTTGACCACGATGCCGCGCAGCCGGTTGCGGGCCGAGGAGGCGTCCGAGCGGTCGTCCGGGTCGGCGGCCTGGCCGCGCGCGAACGCGGCGAGGTCGACCCCGTCGATCACCCGGTGACCGTGCGCGTCGCGGCCGGCGGCGAGCCGCCCGGCGTCGACCCAGCGGCGCACGGTGTCGGCGCTGACCCCGAGCAGCTCGGCGGCCTCCGAGATCCGGAACGTCGTCACCGGCCCACCCTAGCGACCGCAGATGCGAGGCTGAGGCGCGGGTGCCCATCGCGGCTGCCGCCCGGGACGGCCACGGAGACTGGCGTACGCGGCGTCGCGCGGCGGCGACACGACCGCCCGACCGCCTGCTGTCGTGGCGTGGCGGGATAGACCACAATGAAGGGCTCGCACCGCGACGGCGACCGGGGAGGGCCGAGTTGGGTCAGGACGACGAGACCACCGGCACCCCGCCGGCGCCGGCGGCTCCCGCCCGCGCGTCCAGGTCCCGGCAGGTGCGCCTGGCGGCCCTGCTGCTCCTGCTGGTGGTGGTCGTGGCGGCCACGGTCCGGGTGATCGTGGCCACCGGCCCGCCCACCTGGGACGAGCTGCGCGAGCGGGCCGGCCTGACCAACCGGGACAGGCTGGTCATCGGGGTGAAGGACGACCAGCCGGGCGTGGCGCAGAAGCTGGAGAACGGCGCGTTCGAGGGCTTCGACATCGACATCGCGTACATGATCGCCGAGGACCTGGGCTTCGACGCGCCGGAGGTGACGCTGCTGTCGATCGAGAGCGAGGACCGGGCCCGCCGGCAGGCGCGCGACGCCGACGGCAGATTTGTCACCGTCGACCTGGTGATCGCCTCCTACAGCGTCACCGAGCAGCGCCGGGACCAGGGCGTGGTCTTCTCCTTCCCCTACCTGGAGACCGAGCAGTCGGTGCTCACGCTCGCGTCCGACAGCCGCAAGGTCGCCAGCCTGCGCGACCTCGACAAGGCGAAGGTCTGCACGCTGGGCACGTCCACGTCGGAGCGGCGCCTGCGGGACGCGGGCGCGAGCCCGATCGGCCGCAACCGGATCAGCGAGTGCATCCAGGCGCTCTACGACAAGGAGGTGCACGCGGTCACCACCGACGCGGCGATCCTGGCCGGTTTCGTGGGCCCCCGCCCGCCGGGTGAACTGCCGCCGGCGGTGAAGCTGCTGCGGCGCCAGGAGCTGCGGCACTGGGACATCGGCGAGGAGGCGGCGGAGAAATGGGGCGTGAACACCGGCCCCAATCCGGCGATGCGGGACCTGGTCAACCTCTCCCTGCAGCAGTCGGCGGAGGGGCCCGACGGCTACCGGTGGAAGGCGGCGTTCGACCGGTACCTGGCCTCGGAGCAGCAGTACAGCAACCTGCAGCAGGTGGCGGTCGGCCGGCAGCCGGAGCCCGAGGAGAAGGTGGAGGTGCGGCAGTGGCCGTGGGAGAGATGGGCCCTGCCGTCTCCGAGCCGGCCGCGATCGGGCGTGCCGAGCGCCGCCCGGGCACCAAGCAGGCGCAACAGGCGCAGCAGTGGCTGCTGACGCTGCTGCCCGCGTTCCCGGTGCTGCTGCTGGTGCTGCGGCTCTGGCGGCTCAGCCGGCAGGACATGCCGACGATGCTGCTGCTGGTGCAGTACGTCAGCCCGCTCGGGCTGCTCAGCGCCCTGCTGATCGCGCTGGTGTGGGCGTTCCCGCTCGTCGTGCTGGTGCTGGCCGTCCTCGGCCGGCTGCTCCAGGTCAGCGCGCCTGACCGGTTCGACCCGGAACGCTCGCTGCTCGCCTACGGCACCGTGCGTACCCCCGGCTGGGTGCTGGTGGCGGCGATCGCGCTGGCGGCGCTCACCTGGCAGCTGCGGTTCCTGCCGCTGCTGCTGATGCTCGCCCTCTGGCTGCTGGCGCTGCGGACCCGGCTGCGGCACCCGGACCGCCCGCGCCGGCTCATCGGCACCGCGCTGGTGCTGCCGGTCGTGGCGGCGGCCGCGAGCTACGCCTGGCTGGCGCCCGCCGTGCCGGCCGCGATCCGCGCCGGCGAGCTGGCCACGGCGCTGCTGCTGGTCGTGCCGCCGCTGGGGGCCGTGGTGCTCACCGGCCCGGTGCCGCGCCCGGTCGCCCCGGCGCTGACCCGCGCCCTCGCCTACGCGGTGGCCGCGGTGGTGCCGCTGGTGACGGGGGTGGTCTTCCTGCGGGTGCCGCTGCTGCCCGCCGTCGCCGTCGAGGTCGGCCCGGAGGCGGGCCCGGTCCGGGAGGTGGTACGCGGCCAGGCGGTCACCGTGACCGACCGGATGACGATCGTGCTCGACGGGCGGGGCGAGGTGCGCTTCCTACCCAACGACCGGGTACGCGGGCAGCTCCTCTGCCCCGACCCGGGGCGGATCCCGGTCAGCCGGGTGGCCGTGTACGGCTGGCACGTGGAGGAGACGGCGCTGGACTGGATGATTCCCCGGCAGCCGGCGGGGCGGGCCGACCCGCGCTGCCTCGGCCGGGTGCCGGCCGCCGACCCCGCCGACCCCGCCGACCCGTCCGCGCCGCCGCCCCCCGCGCCGTCCGCGCCGCCGTCGCCGGGCGCTCGCTGACGGCGGGCCAGCGGGCGGCACGGGCCTTCGCCGCCCGTCCCGCCCGCCGGCCGCACGGGGTCAGCAGTTGCGCAGCTCGGGGGACTGGTTGAGAAGCTGGCCCCGGGCGGAGATGAACCGCCGGTACGCGTCGGAGTCGACGGCCGCCGGGCGGAACGCGGCGACCCGGTGGCAGTTCTGGAAGGCGAGCTTGACCTGGAAGTGCCGTTCCAGGCCGGCCCGGATGGCGTCGCTGGCGAGCGCCCGCAGCAACTGGCCGCGTTCGGCCTCGGTGGGCGGCGGGATCACGTTGTCGGCGTGGTCCGCGCCGGTGGAGGCCAGCTCGGCGGCCACCCGGCTGACCGTCTGCCAGGCGTACGGCAGCGAGTCGCGGACGCAGGCGACGAACTCGGCGTCGTCGACGGGGCCGCGCTCGGCGGCGTCGAGCAGGGCGGGCGGGACGGTGAGAGACATGATGTTCCTCCTCCGGTTCGCCGGTAATGACTACGGTTTTCATTACCGTGGCCGAGTGAGCACATCACGACGGGGGCGTCGCGTCAACGACTGTCCGGCGTGCCGCGCCGACCCACCGTGACGACGGTGCGGGGGCGGCGCCGACGGGGAGGCGGTCAGCCCCGCCGCGCGGTGCGGCCCTTGAGGTGGCGGCCCAGCTCCAGGGCGATCTCCCGCTCGGCGTCCCGCTCGGCCAGCGCCTGCCGCTTGTCGTACGACTTGCGGCCCTTGGCCAGGGCCAGCTCGACCTTCGCCCAGCCGCCCGAGAAGTACATCGACAGGGGCACCAGGGCCAGGCCGCCCTCGCGGGTCCGCTCCAGGATCCGGGCGATCTCCACCCGACGCAGCAGCAGCTTGCGGGTGCGCCGGGGCGCGTGGTTGGTCCAGCTGCCGAAGCCGTACTCGGCGATGTGCAGCCCGTACAGCATCAGCTCGCCGTCGCGTTCCTGTGCGAACGCGTCGACCAGCGACGCCCGGCCCTCGCGCAGCGACTTGACCTCGGTGCCGGCCAGCACGATGCCCGCCTCGTAGGTCTTGAGGACGGTGTAGTCGTGCCGCGCCTTCTTGTTGGAGGCGATCAGCCTGCGCTCGGTCTGCCGGGCCGGGTTCACCCGGTCGAGGATATCGGCTGCCGGCGACGCGGGGCCCCGGGTGCCGGCGGTCGGTCGAGCGTCGCCGGTCGTCGCGGTGTTGACTTCCAGCGCACTCGAATTCCTACCGTGACCCGCACGCCCGGGGGACCCGCCGCCGGGCACGGCGACCACGAGGAGCACGAGCATGCGCCACCGCGTCCTGGGCGGCACCGGCATCGAGGTGAGCGTCCACGCCCTCGGCACCATGATGTTCGGCGCGGTCGGCAACCCCGACCACGACGACTGCGTACGGATCATCCACGCCGCCCTCGACCGCGGCGTCAACCTCGTCGACACCGCCGACATGTACTCGGCCGGCGAGAGCGAACGGATCGTCGGCCGGGCGCTGCGGGGCCGCCGCGACGACGTCGTGCTCGCCACCAAGGTGCACTTCCCGATGGGGGAGGGGCCCAACCGGGGCGGCAACTCGCGACGCTGGATCCTGCGCGCCGTCGAGGACAGCCTGCGCCGGCTCGACACCGACTGGATCGACCTCTACCAGGTGCACCGCCCCGACCACACCACGGACGTGGAGGAGACCCTCGGCGTGCTCAGCGACCTCGTGCGGGCCGGCACGATCCGGGCGTTCGGCTGCTCCACGTTCCCCGCCGAGGAGATCGTCGAGGCGCAGCACGTGGCCGAGCGGCGCGGCCTCGGCCGGCTCCGCACCGAGCAGCCGCCGTACTCCGTCCTGGCCCGGGGCATCGAGGCCGACGTGCTGCCGGTCTGCCAGCGGTACGGCATGGGGGTGCTGGTCTGGAGCCCGCTCGCCTCCGGCTTCCTCTCCGGCCGCCACCGCGCGGGCCGCCCGGTCGACCTGACCGCCGGCCGGCCGGCGCTGACCCCGGGCCGGTTCGACCCGTCGGCGCCCGGCAACGCCGCCAAGTACCAGGCGGTCGAGCGGCTGGTCGAGCTGGCCGGCGACGTCGGCTTCACCCTGCCCCAGCTGGCCGTGGCGTTCACCGCCGCCCACCCGGCGGTGACCTCGACGATCCTCGGGCCACGGACCATGGCGCAGCTCGACGGCCTGCTCTCCGGCGCCGGGCTGGTGCTGGACGACGCCGTGCTCGACCGGATCGACGAGATCGTCCCGCCGGGCACCGACCTGTACCCCCCGGACGGCGTCTGGCGCCCGCCCGCGCTGACCGACCCGGCCCGCCGCCGCCGGCCGGCGGCCGATCGCGCCGCCGCCTGAGCGCCGTCTCGCGCCCGGAGCCGGGGCCCGGCGAATCCGATGGCGCCGCCGGGGCCCGGCGGGGGAGACTCCGGCAATGGATCACCGGGCGATGGTGCGGCTGAGCAAGCGGATGTCCCTGGCGTTGCGGCACGAGCCCGCCCAGTTCGGCCTCGTGCCCGACGCCGCCGGTTGGGTGTCGGTCGACGACCTGCTCGCCGCGCTGCGGATCGACCGCGCCGACCTGGACGCCGTGGTGGCCGACAACGACAAGCAGCGCTTCGCCGTGGAACGCGGGGCCGACGGCGTCGAGCGGATCCGGGCCAACCAGGGGCACTCGATCCCGGTCGACCTGGGGCTGACGCCCAGCCCACCGCCGGCGCGGCTCTACCACGGCACCAGCCGCGTCGCGCTCGACTCGATCCGGGCCACCGGCCTGCACCGGGCCGGCCGGCACCACGTCCACCTGTCGCCGGACGTGGCGACCGCCCGGCGGGTGGGCGAGCGCCGGGCGGGCGAGCTGGTGGTGCTGACCGTGGACGCGGCGGCGATGGCCCGTGACGGGCACGCCTTCTACCGCAGCGCCAACGGCGTATGGCTCACCGACGCGGTGCCCGCCCGGTACCTGGCCGACTGAGCGGCCCGGCTCAGCCCGCGCGCCGGGCGAGGAAGTCGGCGAGCACCCGGGTGTGGGTGGAGAAGGCCAGCTCCGTCGGCTCCGTGAGCACCAGCCACTCGGTGGCCTCCTGGGTCGGCGCCGACGGCGGCAGCGCCTCGGCCCGCCGCTCGGGCAGCTCGCCGAAGACCATCATCGTGCCGCCGGCCGGGGCGCCGTGCACCGCGAGGAGCCGGGCGTCGGCGGCGTCGGCGCGCAGGCCGGTCTCCTCCCACAGCTCCCGGATCAGCGCCTCCTGCCACTCCTCGCCGTACTCGACGAAGCCACCCGGTAGCGCGAGCTGGCCGCGTGCCGGCTCGATGTCGCGGCGGACGACGACCACGCCGAGGCCCCGGGCCGTGCGGACCGGCAGCACCGCCACCGCGACGGGCAGCGGGTTGCGCCAGACCGTCTCGCCGCAGGCCGCGCAGACCCGCGGCCACCCGGCCGCCGGCGGGTAGGTGGCGCCGCAGAAGGAGCAGTGGGAGTACGCCACGGCGGTCATGCCGCAGCACGTTACCCGGCGCGCCGGTGGCCGCCGCGGCCCGCCGCCCCAGGCGCGCGGCGGCGGGTCCCGGCGGTCACGGGCGGCCCGCACGCAGCGCGTCGCGGGCCGCCATGAGGGCGAAACCGAGCAGGTTGGCGCCCTGCCAGCGCGCCGGATCGTCCGCGCGCGGGTCGTCGGCGGCCAGGCCGATGCCCCAGACGCGGTCGACCGGGCTGGCCTCCACGAGCACCCGCTCGCCGGTGCCGAGCAGGAACGCCCGCAGATCGTCGTGCTGGCCGAACTTGGCGACGCTGCCCGCCACCACGATGTCGTGGCGTCGGGCCTCCCAGGTCGCCTGGTCGAAGTTGCGCACCTGGCGGCCGAGCGCCTTGGCGCGGTGCGGATGCCCGGCCGCCAGGACGCGCTCGGCGACCGCCGTGTCGCCGAACAGCATCGCCTTGTGCCACATCATCCAGTGCTCGGCGGTGGCGTACGTCCGCTCGCCGTCGCCGAACGGGGCCGGCCACCACTGGCTCAGGCAGCCGGGCCCGGCGCTACCGTCGCGCTGCGGTCGGTGACCCCAGAAGTGCAGGTAGCGGATCTTCTCGCCGGCCCGGACGGCGGCGACGAGCTCGGCGACGGATCGTGGCGACATGGCGGCGAGTCTGCCCGAGGGGTCCGACGGAACGCGCGCGCTTTTCCGGCCCCGCCCCCGTCCGCGGTCAGGCCGCCGGTGCCGCTGCCCCCGGTCAGGCCGCCGGCGCCCCGCCCACGGCAGGCTGTCGTCGTCGCCGCGCGGTCAGGCCGTCGGCGCGCCGGTGTAGAAGGCGGTGGTGCGCTCCATGGCGGCCCGGGCGGCCCCGGCGTCGGTGCCGTCGGCGACGCTCGCCTCGCCCCACCGCTCGCTGCTCGCCGTCACGAACCGCCGGCCCTGCTCGGAGACCACCCAGGCCTCGCTCTCCTCCGGCGTGACCCCACTGCCGTCGGCGGCCAGGTGCGAGGCCAGGCCGAGCAGCGCCAGGTCCCAGCCGACCCCGAGCGCGCCCGGACCGAACTGGTCCCAGCGCTCCTGGTCGACGTGCGCGACATGCTCCAGCTCGAAGCGGGTCCGGCCGTCCTCGACCGGCGTCAGCCGCACCTCGATCCAGCTCACCTCGCCGCCGAACTCCCAGGTGGCGGCGAAGCCCTTCGGCGGGTCGCAGCGCTCGATCGTGCCGCCGGCGTTGCCCTCCAGCTGGTAGCGGCCGTCCAGCCGCAGGTCACCGGAGATCGGCATGAACCAGCGGGGGATCCGTTCGGCGTTGGTGCAGGCGTCCCAGACGTCCTCGAGCGGCGCGTCGTACGTCTGGCTGATGGTCATCACCCGGGCCTCGCCGGCCTCCAGCACCCGCCGGCCCAGCTGGCGGCGTACGGCGTTGATCTGCTCGGTCGCGTCGATCATCGGTCTCTCCCGTGGTCGGTCGTGTCGTCTGTCGTGGACGACTGCTCGCGCAGCCGCCGTTCGCGCCTGCCTCGGGCCAGCTCGGTCGCGAGGGCGTGCAGGGGCGGCGTCCAGAACCGGCGGAAGTGGTCGAGCCATCGGTCGACCTCCCGCAGCGGTCCGGGATCGACGGCGTAGAGACGTCGCGTCCCCTCCGCCCGGACGGTGGCGAAGCCGTTGTCCCGCAGCACCTTCAGGTGCTGGGAGACGGCCGGCTGGGAGATCCCGAACTCCCGCCGGATCACGTCGCACAGCCCGCCGGCGGTCATCTCGCCGTCGGTGAGCAGCTCGAGGATGCGGCGCCGCACCGGGTCGCCGAGTACGTCGAAGGCGTGCACGAGACCGTTATATCAGGCGGGCCTTATTTAAGCGAGCCGTGATGCGGCGTGTCCGGGGCCCACGGACCGGGCGACCGCCGTTCGCAAGCCCGCCTCGGGGTCGTGTCGTACCCGTGGTCCATGATCCTTGTCGTCACAGCGACGTCGGCGACCCCGCCGGCGTCCGGATCGTCATGGGCGGCGCCGGCAGCGGCGGACGGGAGGTCGGACAGTGGCTGACGCGGAACGCACCGCGTGGCGACGGCGCAGCACGGTGCGGGTGGTGCCGCCCGCGCGGCCCCGCAAGCTGGCCAAGGTGCCCTTCGTGGAGTTGGCCGACGGGCGGTTGCAGGGCGTGGTCTCCAGCGGGTCGGACGTCGACCGGGTCTACGTCTCGTCGATCGCCTCCGGCACCCACGCCTACCACTGCAGCACCAACAACAACCGTCCCTGCGGCGGGCTGCGCGGCGCGCCGTGCAAGCACCTGCACGCCCTGGCCGAGGAAGCGCTGGTGCAGTACGGCGCCGACCGGGTCGCCCGCTACCTGCGGGTCGACGTCGGCGCGGAGGTGGACACCGCCCGGGAGCTGCTCGCCGCCCTGGCCGGGCGGCACGAGCCGACCCCGGCCGCCGTCGTGTTCAGCCGCTTCCTGCGCCACCTGTCCTACCTGGAACTGCCCGGCAGCACGGTCCCCCTGCCCGAGCTGCACTGGTTCCCGGCCACCGGGGCGGGCCGCTGATGCTCGGCACGCAGCTCGCCGTCCTGCGCGACGGCGCCCCGACCGGCCTGACCGACGCCCTCGACCTGGTCGCCGGCCTCGACGACGCCCTGCTCCGCGGCCTCGCCCGGGTGGGTGAGGACGACGCCGCCGCGCTGGCCGCCCTGGCCGGCGCGCTGGCCGCCACCCCGCTCGGTGACCGGCTGGCCGAGGCGGCCGGCAAGGTGACCGCCGGTTCGGTGGTCGAGGAACACCTCCTCGCGCTCGCCGGCGCCCGGTGCGCGCTGCTCGGCGCCGCCCACGACGCGCTGCTCGGGCAGCTCGACACCGCCCTGGGCCGGGCCCGCGACCCCTGGGTCCCGGGCGCGGTCGAGCCCTCCGGAGCCGGGTCTCCGGCCCGCGCCGCCGCGCGCGCCTGGCTGCACGAGGTGGCGGTGACCGGGTGGGGCGGCCTCGACCACGAGCTGGTGGCCGCCGCCGGGGCGCCGATCGAGGCCGCCCTCGCCGAGCCCGGCCTGCGGCGGCTGGCGGTGCTGCTCGACGGGCTCGCCGCCGAGCTGGGGGCCTGCGTGCCGGTGGCCACGATGGCGCAGCCGCCGCTGCGGCGCTGGGCCGACCTCTGGGCCCGGGGCGTGCTGCTCGCCCAGGACGCGCCGGCCACCTCCGTCCCGACCGCCGTCGAGGAGGTCTCCGGGCGGCTGCTGCTGCTCGGCGTCGACGTGCACGAGCACGACACCGCCGTGCAGGCGCAACTGCACGCGATCCTCGAACCGGCCGACGGCGGGCCGCCCCGCCTGGTCCGCTGCGCGGTCGGCGCGGTCAAGGTGGAGACGATCGTCGGGCCGGCGCTGTGGCGCCTGCTGGACGCCCATCCCGTGCTGCTGGCCGCGCTGGCCGAGCGGCGCAGCCTCACGGTCACCGGTCTGCCGCTGCACGGGGCGGACCTGCTCTGGTACGACGACCGGGTGCGGCTCGGCGAGCCGGCCGACCCGTTCGCCACCGCCCGGGTCCTGTTGCCGACCGCGGTCGCGGCGGCGTCGGCGCCGCTGGAGCGGCACCCCGTCGGGATCGCCGAGCCCGTGCTGGTGGAGGGCTACACCGTGCGCGACGACGACGGCGAGACGACCTTCGCGCTCGACGGCCAGCCGATCGCCGTCGCGGTCGACCGGCTGCCCTCCTGCGGCCCGCTCACCCCCGAGCTGGTGGCCGCCTCCTCCGCGTGCCTCGGCCTGGTCCGGTGGGACGACGGGCGGTGGCTGCTGCAACCCCTGGCGGTGCGGGCCACCGTCAAGCGCCGGCCGGTCGACGCGCACACCGGCGACTGGGCGGGCGGAATCACCGACCCGAAGCTCGCCAAGGCCGAGGCCAAGGCGGGCGACGCCGTGGCGGTGCTGCGCGAGCGCGCGGGACGGTTGCTGCGCCGATGAGCGACTCTCCGACCTCCGCGGACCTCGCCGACGCCAACCGGCGCCAGGTGCTCTACTGGCGGCTGCTGGCCCGGCTCTTCGACCCCGACGAGCAGCCCACCCTGGAGTCGGCCAGCATGGCGGTCGTCGACGACCTCGGCCTGCCGGCCGCCCTGCTGGATCCGGCGGTGTCCGTGGACACCGTCGTCCAGCGCTTCCCGGCCATCGCCGACGAGCTGCGCGGCCTGCTCCGCCCGGCGCCCGACGGCCACCCGGCCGCCGCCGCGCCGGCACCCGCCGCGCCCCCCTCGCCCGCCGCGTCCGCCGCGCCCGCCGCCGCGCCGGCTGCGGGGTCTGCCGGGCCCGTCGACGACGCTCCGGCCGTCGGCCCGGCCGCCGCCCGGGGCGCCCGGGCCGGGGGGGCCCGCGGGCCCCGGCGCGGGGGGGGGCCCGGGTGCCGGTGCGCCCGCCGGGGCGGGGGTTAGGGAGATGCCACCTG
>NZ_JBFABA010000076.1:0-21983 GCF_040640115.1 Micromonospora sp. NPDC023644
TCGTGCTGCACCTCCAGCCCGACGTCGTGGATCTCGCTGACCAGTGCGCACCCTCGCCGACCTCGGCTGCGGCCTCGGCGCGGACGCGCTCGCCGCCGCCCGCGCCGGCATCCGGGTGTACGGCGTGGAGGCCGACCCGGTGACCGCCGCGATGGCCGCCGCGAACGCCGAGGCGGCCGGGCTGGCCGAGCTGTTCACGGTGGAGTGCGGCGACGCCACGGCGTTCGACGTGGGCCGGGTCGACGGGGTGTTCTGCGACCCGGCGCGCCGCAGGGCGGGCACCGGACGGCGCATCTTCGATCCGAACGCCTACTCGCCGCCCTGGGACTTCGTGGTCGGGCTCGCCGAGCGGGTGCCGCACACCGTCGTGAAGGTGGCGCCCGGCATCGACCACGCGCTGATCCCGGCGGGCGCCGAGGCGGAGTGGGTGAGCGTCGACGGCGACCTGGTCGAGGCGGCCCTGTGGTGCGGCGAGCTGGCGCAGGTGCCCCGCCGGGCCACCGTGCTGCGGGGCAGGGAAACGGCCCCGGTCGACGCCTCCGGCCACGCCGGGGATCCGCCCGACCGACCGACCGGCTCCGGCGGCTGCCATCAGTTGACCGGCTCCGGCGACGCCGACGCCCCCGTCGGCCCGACGCGCCGCTTCCTGTACGACCCGGACCCCGCGGTGGTCCGCGCCCACCTGGTCGCCGAGCTGGCCGACACCCTGGGCGCGACGCTGGCCGACCCGAGCATCGCCTACCTCCACGCGGACGCAGCCGTGCCGACGCCGTTCGCCCGCTGCCTGGAGGTCACCGACGTGCTGCCGTTCTCGCTCAAGCGGCTGCGGGCGCTGCTGCGGGAGCGCCGGGTCGGGCGGGTGGAGATCCTCAAGCGCGGGTCCGCGCTGGAGCCGGAGAAGCTCCGGCGGGACCTGCGGCTGGCCGGGGGCGCGGCGGCCAGCCTGGTGCTGACCCGGGTCGCCGGGGCGCCGACGGTGCTGCTCTGCCGGCCGGTCGGGTAGCGCGCGAGGGAGTGGGCGCCGGTGTCGTCGACCGCCCGGCGCTTTCGGCTCGCGGGTCGCGCGGGGCCGGGTTAGCTTGACCGTCATGGCGGGACAGGGCACTCCGGCGACCGCGCTGCTGACGAAGCGGAAGATCGCCCACACCACCCATCCGTACGACGTCTCCCCGGACGCGCCGAACTACGGCGCGCTGGTCGCGGCGGCGCTGGGGGTGCCGCCGGAGCGGGTGTTCAAGTCGCTGGTCGCCGAGGTCGACGGCGCGCTGACGGTGGCGGTCGTGCCGGTCACCGGCGAGCTGGACCTCAAGGCGCTCGCCGCGGCGGTCGGCGGCAAGCGGGCCGCCATGGCCGACCGGGCGGTGGCCGAACGGGCCACCGGGTACGTGCGCGGCGGGATCAGCCCGCTGGGCCAGCGCCGGCGGCTGCCCACGGTGCTCGACTCGTCGGCGCTCGACCATCCCACCGTCTACGTCTCGGCGGGCCGGCGCGGCCTCCAGCTCCAGCTCGCCCCGCGGGACCTGGTGGCGCTCACCGGCGCGGCCACCGCCCCGCTCTCCGCCCGCTGAGCTGCGCCGCTCCCGTCGGCGACGAGAGAGCGCTCCCCGGCGGGCGACGGCCAGGTGTCAGGGACGTTGCTGAATTGTTACTGCCGACAACAAACTCGCGACCTCGGCGCTCTTGTGCCCACGGCGCGAAGCGGAATACGTTGCCGGACACAACAAACCAACATCATCCCCCACCCCCGAAAGGACCCTGCAAATGCGCAAGGGCTTCCTCACCTTCGCCGCCGTGGGCCTGCTGGCCACCGGCGGCCTCACCGCCTGCGGCGACGACTCCGGCTCCGAGGCCGGCGGCTCCACCGAGAAGAAGCCGAAGATCGGCGTGATCCTGCCGGACAGCAAGTCCTCCGCCCGCTGGGAGGGCGCGGACCGCAGGTTCCTGGAGGAGGCGTTCAAGGCCGCCGGCGTCGACTACGACATCCAGAACGCCCAGGGTGACAAGACGGCGTTCCAGACCATCGCCGACCAGATGATCACCAAGGGCGTCACCGCCCTGATGATCGTCAACCTGGACTCCGGCACCGGCAAGGCCGTGCTCGACAAGGCCAAGTCCCAGGGCGTGGCGACGATCGACTACGACCGGCTCACGCTGGGCGGCTCGGCCACCTACTACGTCAGCTTCGACAACGAGGCCGTCGGCAAGCTCCAGGGCGAGGGCCTGAGCAAGTGCCTGACCGACAAGGGCGCCAAGAACCCGGTCGTGGCGTACCTCAACGGCTCGCCGACCGACAACAACGCCACCCTGTTCAAGAACGGGTACGACTCGGTGCTCAAGCCGAAGTTCGACTCGAAGGAGTACACCAAGGGCCCGGACCAGAACGTGCCGGAGTGGGACAACACCCAGGCCGCCACCATCTTCGAGCAGATGCTGACCCAGACCGGCGGCAAGATCGACGGCGTGCTCGCCGCCAACGACGGCCTCGGCAACGCGGCCATCTCGGTGCTGAAGAAGAACAAGCTCAACGGCAAGGTCCCGGTGACCGGCCAGGACGCCACCCCGCAGGGCCTGCAGAACATCCTCGCCGGCGACCAGTGCATGACCGTCTACAAGGCGATCAAGGAGGAGGCGAAGGCCGCCTCGGACCTGGCCATCGCGGTGGCCAAGGGTGAGAAGAAGGAGACCGGCCAGACGGTCAAGGACCCGGAGGGCGGCCGGGACGTCTCGGCGGTGCTGCTGACCCCGAAGCTGATCTTCAAGGAGAACGTCAAGGACGTCATCGCCGACGGCTTCGTCACCAAGGACGAGGTCTGCGCCGGGGCGTACGCCAAGCTCTGCGCCGACGCCGGCATCAGCTGACCCGTACCCGATTCCACGCGCACGCCGCCCGGCACGGACCCTGTGCCGGGCGGCGGTTCGCGCCGGACGGGATCCGAGACCTCCCCTCCACCTGAAGGAGCCCCCGTGTCCGCAACCCCCCTGCTGGAACTACGCGGGATCGACAAGAGCTTCGGTCCCGTCCAGGTCCTGCGCGACGTCGCCTTCACCGCCCACCCGGGCGAGGTGACCGCGCTGGTCGGCGACAACGGCGCCGGCAAGTCGACCCTCGTCAAGTGCATCAGCGGCATCTACCCCACCGACGCCGGCAAGTTCCACTTCGACGGCCGGCCCGTGACCATCAACAGCCCCCGCGACGCCGCGGCGCTCGGCATCGAGGTCGTCTACCAGGACCTCGCGCTCTGCGACAACCTCGACATCGTGCAGAACATGTTCCTCGGCCGGGAGAAGCGCAGCGGCATCGTGCTCGACGAGCCGACCATGGAGCAGATGGCCGCCGACACCCTCGCCGGGCTGAGCGTGCGGACCGTGAAGTCGCTGCGGCAGCACGTCTCCAGCCTCTCCGGCGGCCAGCGCCAGACCGTCGCGATCGCCAAGGCCGTGCTCTGGAACAGCAGGCTCGTCATCCTCGACGAGCCGACCGCCGCGCTCGGCGTCGCGCAGACCGCCCAGGTGCTCGAACTGGTCCGCCGGCTCGCCGACAACGGCCTCGCCGTGGTCCTCATCTCGCACAACATGAACGACGTCTTCGCCGTCTCCGACCGGATCGCCGCGCTCTACCTCGGCCAGATGGTCGCCCAGGTGAAGACCACCGACATCACTCACTCGCAGGTGGTCGAGCTGATCACCGCCGGCCGCTCCGGCGGGCTCGGGCTCGCCACCGAGCCGGCCAACGGCGGCAACGGGCACGGCGCGGAGCCGGCCGACAGCAACTCAGGAGGCGTCCGATGACCACCACCGTCGTGCAGAAGGACGGCCCGGCGGCCGTCACACCGCCGCCCACCCTCGGCAGTCACGCCCGCAACTACGTCAGCCGGGTCCGCGGCGGCGACATCGGCGCGCTGCCCGCCGTGCTCGGCCTGGTCGTGCTCTGCACGGTCTTCTCGATCATGCAGCCGACGTTCCTCAGCGCCGGCAACTTCGCCAACCTGTTCACCCAGGGCGCCGCGGTCACGCTGATCGCGATGGGGCTGGTCTTCGTCCTGCTGCTCGGCGAGATCGACCTCTCCGCCGGCTTCGCCAGCGGGGTCTGCGCCGCCATCCTCGCCAACGTGGTCACCGTGCTCGGCTACCCGTGGTACGTGGCCGTGCTCGCCGCGATCGTCACCGGCGTGGTGATCGGCACCACCCTCGGCTTCCTGGTGGCGAAGATCGGCATCCCGTCCTTCGTGGTGACCCTCGCCGGATTCCTCGCCTTCCAGGGCATCGTGCTGATGCTGATGGAGGAGGGCGCCAACATCTCCGTCCGCGACGAGGTGCTGGTGGCCATCGCCAACCGCAACCTCACGCCCGTCCTGGGCTGGCTGCTGACCGCGGTGGCGGTCGCCGGCTACGCGGCCGTGCAGCTGCTCCGGCACCGTACGCGGGCCGCCCGGGGCCTGGTGACCGACCCGATCGCGGTGGTGTTCGCCCGGATCGGCGGGCTGGCGCTCGTCCTCGGCGTCGCGGTCTTCATCCTCAACCTGGAGCGCAGCCGCAACGTCGTGGTCAGCTCGCTCAAGGGCGTGCCGATCGTGGTACCGATCATCGCGGCGCTGCTGGTCTTCTGGACCTTCGTGCTCCAGCGCACCACCTACGGCCGGCACGTCTACGCTGTGGGCGGCAACAAGGAGGCGGCCCGCCGGGCCGGCATCAACGTGGACCGTATCCGCATCTCGGTCTTCGTCATCTGCTCCTCGATGGCGGCCGTCGGTGGCATCGTCGCCGCCAGCCGGGCCAACTCGGTGGACCCGAACACGGGTGGCAGTGACGTACTGCTCTACGCGGTCGGCGCGGCGGTCATCGGCGGCACCAGCCTCTTCGGCGGCAAGGGCCGGGTGCTCGACGCCGTCCTCGGTGGCGCGGTCGTCGCGGTCATCGACAACGGGATGGGCCTGATGGAATACAGCTCGGGGGTGAAGTACGTGGTCACCGGCGTGGTGCTGCTGCTCGCCGCCAGCGTGGACGCGTTCTCCCGTCGGCGCTCCACCTCCACCGGCAACCGTTGACCGCGCGGCACCGGAAGTGACGACGGCGATGCGCGCAGGACCCAGCCAGGACGAGATCCGTCGGCAGAACCTGGGCGCGTTGCTGCGCTACGTGCACGTGCACGGGGCCACCACCCGTGCCGAGCTCACCACCATGCTGGGGCTCAACCGCAGCACCATCGGCGCGCTGACCGCCGACCTGGCCGGCGCCGGGCTGGTCAGCGAGGGGACGCCGAAGGAGACCGGCCGGGCCGGACGACCGTCGCTGGTCGTCCGGCCCGAGTCGGACCGGGTGCACGCGTACGCGTACAGCATCGAGGTGGACCGGCTGCGGGCCGCGCGGATCGGTCTCGGCGGCGCGGTGCTCGACCGCCGGGAGCTGGACCGCCCTCGGGGTCTGACCGCCGCGGAGGCCGCCCCGCTGCTGGCCGGGGCGGTCAAGGAGATGCAGCAGAGCGCGCCGGCGGACGCCGTCTGCGTCGGCGCGGGCGTCGCGGTCTGCGGCATGGTCCGGCGCGCCGACGGGCTGGTCCGGCTGGGCCCGACCACCGGGTGGGTCGACGAGCCGATCGGCGCGGCGCTCGGCGCCGAGCTGGGCTGCGGCGTGCCGGTCACGGTCGGCAACGTGGCCGACGTGGCGGCCTTCGCCGAGCACGCCCGGGGCGCGGCGGCCGGCTGCGACAACGTCATCTACCTGTACGGGGACGTGGGCGTCGGCGCCGGCATCATCGCCGGCGGGCGCCGGCTGACCGGGCACGGCGGCTACGGCGGCGAGGTCGGCCACATGGTGGTCGTCCGGGACGGCGCGCCCTGCGAGTGCGGCTCCCGGGGCTGCTGGGAGACCGAGATCGGCGAGTACGCGCTGCTGCGCGCGGCCGGCCGCTCCGACGCGCGGGGCCGCGACGCGCTGCTGGCCGTCTTCGACGCCGCCGACCGGGGCGACCTGCGGGCGCAGACGGCGGTACGCCAGGCCGGCGACTGGCTCGGCTTCGGGGTGGCCAACCTGGTGAACATCTTCAACCCGGAGATGGTCATCTTCGGCGGCGGCATGCGGGACCTCTACCTCGCGGCGGCGGCCCAGGTGCGCAGCCGGCTCAACTCGGTCGCCCTGCCGGCCTGCCTGGAGCACGTGCGGCTGCGTACCCCGAAACTCGGCGACGACGCGGCGCTGATCGGCGCCGCCGAGCTGGCCTTCGAACGCCTGCTCGCCGACCCCCTCGACGCCGGCTGACCGGTCCCACCCTCGTCGGGTGCCGACCGTGGCAGGCGCGGGGACCGGTCCGCCGAGCCGATCGGGGGGGGCGGCTCACGGGCCGCCCGCCGTCGGTCGCCGGTCGTCGGCCGTCGGTCGCCGGTCGCCGGTCGCCGGTCGCCGGTCGCCGGTCGCCGGTCGCCGACATGACTCTGGGTAATCATCGAGGGCTGCCTGTCATCGCCACCGGTCGCTCGTCTCGGTCCCTTTGCTCTGCAGCCATCCACGCACCGGCTACGGACGGTGGCTGGTGCGTCGGCGGCTGCAGAGCAAAGGGACCGGGAGGATAATCCGCTGACCCCACGACCGCGAGACGAAATCGCTGGTCAAAGGGCTCGGATCCGAAATCGAGGCCGACGCCGGTGGGGAAGCCGCGCAGATATGACTACCGTGTGTGACGCCGACGCCCTTCCGCCAACATCGTCACAGAGAGTATCGGTGGCGGGTGGTTGCTCAGCGCCCGGCCGAGTCCCGGCAGCCCTCGGCACGCCCACCCACGCGGCACGGCCGCCGCACGCCCGCCCCGCGCACCGGCGTCCGTCCGCCCGTACACCCGCACGCGCGGCACGGCCGCCCGCCCGCACGTCCGCCCCGCGCACCGGGCACGTCCGTCCGCCCCCGTGCGGCCGGCACGGCGGCCGGGGCGGCTACTCGTTGAGTTCCGGGCCCAGCAGCCGGATCTCCTCGATGTCGAGGACGGCCTGCAACTCCCGCAGGACGATGTCGTCGATCTCGTTCGTGTCCCGCAGCCTGGTGACCTCGCGGCGCTTGTGTTCGAGCACGGCGAGCCGCAGCCGCCGGTCGAGTTCCCGGGCCCGCTCCGCCGACCGGCCCTCGTCGGTGGAGCGGACGTCGTCGAGGTGCTGCTCGTAGTCCGCCCGGATCCGTTCCACCGCCTCCGGCGCGGCGCCGATCCGTTCGGCGACCTCGGGCAGCACCGCCAGCGCGGCCTCGGTGGCGCGCATCCGGGCCAGCCGCAGCTCGCCGACCCGCCGGGTGTCGCCGACCAGGCCCGCCCATCTGACGACGGCGGGCAGCGTGGTGCCCTGGACCAGCATCGTCAGCAGGATGACCACGGCGGTGGCGAAGATGATCAGATCGCGGTCGTGCACACGGGTGCCGGTGGAAGTGGTCACCGGCACCGCGAGGGCCGCCGCGAGGGAGACGGCGCCCCGGAACCCCGCCCACCCGGCCGCCGTCCGCACCCGCCAGTTGACCCGCTCGTCCTGCTGCGCCGCTTGGCGGTCGACGACCAGGAAGGCGAACGCCGCCAGGTGGATCCAGAGCATCCGGGTCAGCACGACCACGCCGGTCACCACCACCGCGATGACCACCGCCCGCATCACCGACAGGCTGGTCACCCCGCGCAAGGCGCGCGGGATCTGCATCCCGAGGAGCACGAAGAGCCCGCCGTTGATCAGGAACGTGGCGAGGTCCCAGAAGCCGTACGCCAGCACCCGGGATCGGGCCCGGATGACCCGGGGGGCGGCGTACGACAGCATGAGGCCCGCGACCACCACCGCCAGGACGCCGCTGGCGTGCACCAGCTCGGCGAGGAGGAAGGCGACGAACGGCGTGAGGACGCTCAGCGCGCCCTCGCGCAGCGGGTCGTCGAGCCGTCGCCGGACCAGGATCACCGCCCCGCCGACCAGCAGGCCGGCGGCGACGCCGCCGACCGACGCGAGGACGAACCGCTCGCTCAACCCGAGCAACCCCGGCTCGGTGCCGCCCACGATCAGGCCCACCCCGACGGAGAAGAGCACCAGCGCGGTGCCGTCGTTGATCAGGCTCTCCGCGTGCAGGGTGGTCAGGATCCGGCGCGGCATCCGCTTCGCCAGGCCGGCGACCGCCGCGGCGTCGGTCGGCGCGAGCACCGCGCCGAGCACCCAGGCGGCGGCCGGGTCGACGCCGAACCGCTGCACGACGAGCGACACCGCGACCATCGTCGCCACCACCAGCCCCACCGCGAGCAGCGCGATCGCGAGGAGGTTGGTGCGGATCTCGCGCAGGCTGGTGGTGATGCTCTCCTTGTAGAGGATCGCCGGCAGGAACAGCAGCAGCACCACGTCGGGCTCCAGCACCACGTGGGACAGCGGCGGCAGGAGCGCGAGCAGCGCGCCCATCGTGATGAGCAGGACCGGGGGCGCCACGCTGTACCGCCCGCCGAGGGTGGTGCCGACCAGCACCGTGACGCCCAGCACCACGATCAGTTCGAGACCGCCCACGCCGCACCCCCGTCACCGGCCGGCGCCACGGTGACGGGCACGCGCCGGTCGCCTGCCGCCCCACCATCGTGGTACGGCGGTCGCACGCGGCGCCCTCGAACCCGGAAACAGGCGCCCCTGCCCGCCGGCGTCGACGGCGAGCCCTCAGGGCGACGCCGCGCGGCGGGTCAGGAGCCGGTGCCGTGCCAGGAACGCCAGAGGGCGGCGTAGGAGCCGTCGGCCGCGACCAGCTCGTCGTGCGAACCGATCTCGGAGATCCGCCCGTCCTCCACCACCGCCACCCGGTCGGCGTCGTGCGCCGAGAAGAGGCGGTGCGCGATGGCCACGACCGTACGGCCCTGGAGGACGGCCGCGAGGGACCGCTCCAGGTGCCGGGCGGCGCGGGGGTCGATGAGCGAGGTGGCCTCGTCCAGCACCAGCGTGTGCGGGTCGGCCAGCACCAGCCGGGCCAGCGCCAGCTGCTGCGCCTGCGCGGGCGACAGCGGGTGCCCGCCGGCGCCGACCACCGTGTCCAGCCCGTCCGGCAGCCCGTCGGCCCAGTCCAGCGCGTCGACGGCGGCCAGCGCAGCCCGGACGGCCGACTCGTCGGCACCCGGTCGCACCATCGCCACGTTCTCCCGCAGCGTGCCGATGAAGACGTGGTGCTCCTGGGTGACGAGGGCGACGTGCGTCCGCAGCTCCGCCAGGGGCAGCTCGTCGAGCCGCCGACCGCCCACGGTGACCGAGCCGGTGCGGGGCGCGTGCACCCCGGCGAGCAGCCGGCCGAGGGTGGACTTGCCGGCGCCCGAAGGGCCCACCATGGCCAGCTTCTCCCCCGGCTCCGGCACCAGGGTCACCCCGTGCAGCACGTCCCGGCCCTCCCGGTAGGCGTACCGGACGTCCCGGGCGGCGAGCCGACGGTCCCCTGCGGCCGGAGGATCGGCCGGGCCCGGGGCGCCCGCGGCGGGCGGGGTCGGGGCTCCGGCCGGCGGGCCGGCGTCGGCCACCCCGAGCAGGCGGGCCATCGAGGCGCCGCCGACCTGCAGCTCGTCCAGCCAGGAGAGCAGCCGGTCGACCGGATCGATCAGCTGCTGCACGTAGAGCGTGGCGGCGGTGACCTCGCCGAGGCTCACCCAGCCCTTCAGGTAGAACCAGCCGCCGATGATCAGCGTCGCCACCACCGGCAGCACGTAGCCGATCTCGGCGACCGGGAAGAACACCGTGCGCAGCCGCAGGGTGTAGCGCTCGGCCGCGTACGACCGGCGGATGTCGGCGTCGGTGCGGGCCCGGCGGCGCGCCTGCTGCCGCAGCGCTTCCGTGGTCCGCGAACCCTCGACGGTCTCGCTGATGCCGTCGGTGATGTCGGAGTAGGCGGCGTTCTCCCGCAGGTAGCCGTCCGGGGCGCGGCGCAGGTACCAGCGGGTGCCGGCCCACAGCAGCGGCACCGCGAGCAGGCAGGGCAGCGCGAAGAGCGGGTCGACCAGGAGCAGCGCGCCGACGATGAAGCAGCCGGTGACGACCGCGATCAGCGTCTCCGGCACCGCGAACCGGACCGTCCGCGACAGCGCGGAGACGTCCCGGGACGTCCTGGTGAGCAGGTCGCCCGTGCCGGCCCGCTCCACGGTGGCCAGCGGCAACGCCAGGATCCGGTCGACGAACTCCTCACGCAGCTCGGCCAGCACCCGCTCGCCGAGCCGGGCCGAGGCCAGGTGGGCGAAGCGGACCAGCACCGACTGCACCAGCACGAACCCGGCGATCAGCAGGGCGATCCGGTCGACGGTGACGCCGGACGTGCCGCGGGAGATCCCCTCGACCAGGTCGCCGAGCAGCCACGGCGCGACCAGGCCGGCCGCGGCGGCCAGCGCGTGCAGGCCGAGCGCCACCCCGAGCGCCCTCGGATGCCGGCGGGCCAGCGTGCGGGCGTAGCGGCGCACCTGGCGCCCGTCGGCGACCGGCAGGGCGGTGGCCATCAGTCCTCCCCCCGGCTGACCGTCGCCCGGTAGCGCGGCTCGCCGTCGAGCAGTGCGGTGTGCGATCCCTCGGCCACCACCTTGCCGTCCTCCACGAAGATCACGTGGTCGGCGCGGTGCAGCACGAGCGGGCTGGTGGTGCAGACCAGCGTGGTGCGGCCCCGCCGGGCCGCGCCGAGGCGGTCCGCGATCCGGGCCTCGGTGTGCGCGTCCACGGCGCTGGTCGGCTCGACCAGCAGCAGGGTCTCCGGGTCGGCGACCAGCGCCCGGGCCAGCCGCAGCCGCTGCTGCTGGCCGCCGGAGAACTCCCGGCCGCGCTCGGCGACCGCGCTGTCCAGCCCTTGCGGCAGGGCCTCGACGATGTCGGTCGCGCTCGCCGCCGTCAGCGCCGCCGTGATCGTCGCGTCGTCGGTGCGGTCGTGCGGGTCCAGCTCCGCGCGCAGCGGGCCGGTGAAGAGGTGCGCGTCGTTGTCGGCCACCAGGATCCGCTCCCGCACCGTCGCCAGCGCCGCCTCCCGCAGCGGTACGCCGTGCAGCGTCGCGTCCGAGTCGACGTACCGGCCGAGGCGGTCCACGATCGCCGCCGCGTCCTCGGGCGCGGTCGCGGCGAGCGCGGTGAACCGGCCCGGTCGCACCGTCACGCCGGAGGCCGCGTCGACCAGCTCGCCGGGGCCGTCCGGCAGCGTGGCCGGGCGGGCCGGGTCGCGCAGTTCCGGGGTGAGCCGCAGCAGCCGCACCACCCGCCGGGCGGCGACGTGCCCCCGGGTCAGCTTGTCCACCGCCTCGGTGAGCTGCCGCAGCGGGCTGACCAGGAACGCGGTGTAGCCGTAGAACGCCACGAGCTGACCGGCGCTGATCTCGCCACGCAGGGCGAACCGGGCGCCGAGCCAGGTGACCAGCACCAGGAAGGCCCCCGGGAGCAGCACCTGGGCCGCCTCCAGCAGCGACTCGATCCGGGCCACCCGCAGGCCGTCGGCGCGCAGGGCCTGCGACCGCGTCCGGTAGCGGGCGGAGAGCACCGGCTCGCCGCCGACGCCGCGCAGCACCCGCAGCCCGGAGACGATGTCACCGGCCCGGGCGGTCAGCGCCCCCTCCGAGTCCCGGTACGCCTGCTGCTGCCGGTGCAGGGGCCGGATGAGCAGCCCGACGACCGCCATCAGGAGCGGCACGCCGAGCACCACGACCAGCCCGAGCGGCACCGAGGCGCCGAGCAGGATCACCCCCACGGTGAGGATCGCCACGATCGCGCCGGTGCCCCGGGCGGTGATGTCGATGGCCGAACCGATCTGGCTGATGTCGGCCGTGCCGATGCTCACCACCTCGCCGGCGGAGACCCGGCGGGGCAGCGCGGCGCCGAGCCGGTTGGCCGCGCCCACGGTCAACTGCACCGTCCGGTACGCCCCGCCGAGGAAGTTGTGCAGCGCGCACCGGTGCCGCAGGATCCCCGCGACGGCCTGGAGCACGCCCAGTCCGAGCAGGGCCAGCCCCCAGGTGAGCAGCGCGTCCTCGTCGCGGCGGGTGAGCCCGTCGACGGCCCGGCCGACGGCCGCCGGCACCAGCGCCTGGGCGACCATCCACACGACGCCCAGCAGGATGCCGGCGGTGAGCAGCGCCTTGTGCCGCCCGGCCAGCCACACGAGGTAGCGGGTCGCCGAGCGGGTGTCGGGTACGCCGGGGTCCCCGGCCGGTGGAAAGCGCATGGCCCACCGACGCTAGGTGGCGGGCCGACCGTCCCGCCAACCAATTACCGCCGCGGCGTGCCGCAGCTCACGTCCCCGCCCACCGAAGGACCGCTGGCGCGCGGCGGCCGCCGCCCGCCCCGGCCTCAGCGGTCGACCTGCGTGAAGTCCCAGGAGTGCGGGGGGCGGGCCAGCAGCATCGCCGGCGGCTCCGGCAGCGGGCGCGGGTTGCTACGCCACTTGGAGATGACCACCACCCGGTGGTCGGTGGAGGAGAACACCTCGCTGGACAGGTGCATCGGGTCGTGCTCGAACTCCGGCAGCGCGGTGTCGCAGACCCAGGTGATCAGGTCCGCAGCGCCGTACGGCTCCGCCCGCGCCTCCCACATCCGCACGATCACGTCAGCCATCCTCGGGGTTCACACGCTGACCGTGGTCAGCGGCATGGCGGAATCGGCGGGCAGGTCCAGGCGGCTCGGCGCGACTCCCGAGGCGACCAGGTGCGAGCCGAGGGCGGCGACCATCGCGCCGTTGTCCGTGCAGAGCCCGGGCCGGGGCACCCGGACCCGGATGCCGTGCGCGGCGGCCCGGTCCTCGGCCATCGCCCGCAGCCGGGAGTTGGCCGCCACGCCCCCGCCGATCACCAGCGTCCCGACGCCGTTGGTCCGGCAGGCGTCCAGCGCCTTGCGTACCAGCACGTCGCAGACCGCCTCCTGGAAGGACGCGGCCACGTCGGCGACCGGCACCGGCTCGCCGGCCCGCTGCCGCGCCTCGACCCACCGGGCCACCGCCGTCTTCAACCCGGAGAAGGAGAAGTCGTAGCGGTGCGCGGCGAGGTCCTTGGCGGCGGTCAGGCCGCGCGGGAAACCGATGGCGCCCGGATCGCCGGCCCGGGCCTCCCGGTCGATGTACGGGCCGCCGGGGAACGGCAGCCCGAGCAGCCGGGCCACCTTGTCGAACGCCTCGCCGGCCGCGTCGTCGATGGTGGCGCCGAGCGGAGTGACGCCCCGGGCCAGGTCGTCGACGAGCAGCAGGGAGGAGTGCCCGCCGGAGACCAGCAGGGCGATCGCCGGCTCGGGCAGCGGGCCGTGCTCCAGGGTGTCCACGGCGACGTGCGCGGCCAGGTGGTTGACCCCGTACACCGGCTTCTCGGCGGCGATCGCGTAGCCCTTCGCGGCGGCAACCCCGACCAGCAGCGCGCCGGCCAGCCCCGGACCGGAGGTGACGGCGATCGCGTCGATGTCGGCGAGCGTCACCCCCGCCTCCTTCAGGGCCCGCTCCATGGTGGGCACGATGGCCTCCAGGTGGGCCCGGCTGGCCACCTCGGGCACCACGCCGCCGAAGCGGGCGTGCTGCTCGACGCTGGAGGCGAGCGCGTCGGCCAGCAGGGTGTGCCCGCGCACGATGCCGACCCCGGTCTCGTCGCAGGAGGTCTCGATGCCGAGGATCAGGGGTTCGTCAGTCATCGCTCACATCCCGCGTTGCGCTGCATGACCAGCGCGTCGGTGTTGCTCGGTTGGTAGTAGCCGCGCCGCACGCCGATCGGCTCGAAGCCGTACGCCGCGTAGAGCTTCTGGGCGGGGGCGTTGTCCGCCGCGACCTCCAGCAGGGTGCTGCGGGCGCCGAGCCGGGCGGCCTCGGCCAGCAGCGCCTCCAGCAGGAGCCGGCCGACGCCGCGCCGCTGGGCGTCCCGGCGCACCGCGACGTTCTGCACCCACGCCTCGTCGGGCGGGGCCACGGCGAGCCCGGCGTAGCCGAGCACGGCGCCGTCGTCGTCGGCGGCGACCAGGTAGAAGTGCCCGTTGGCCAGCTCGTTCCAGAACATCGCCGCCGACCACTGCTCGGCGCCGAACAGGTCCGCCTCGATCGGCAGCACCTCGTCGACGTGCCACCACCGGAACCGCCCCAGGCCCACACTCATGGCGTCACCTCGGTTCGCGACTGCGGGGCTCGCAAAACCGGCTCACTCCTCGCGCTCACGGCAGGACCGGCTTGCGGGCGGTCGCCGCCACGGCGTCCGGGCGGCGCAGGTAGAGCGGGGTGAGCGCCTCGGAGGGGGCGCCGGCCCGGATGCGCTCGGCGGCCAGGGTCGCCAGCACGCCCGCGTCCGGGTAGCGGGGCTCGTCCCGCACGGGCAGGGCGAGCGCGTCCGCGTACCGGTGCGCGCCGTCGCCGACCGCAGCCGTGACCGCCAGGTCGCGGGCGCGCTCGGCGGCGACCGCCGGCACGGACACCTCCGGCCCGACGATCCGCTGGCCCGCGCCGTCGTAGACCGCCCAGTAGATCTCCCGGCGGCGCGCGTCGCTCGCCGCCAGCACCGGCTCGCCGGCGGCCGCCGGGTGGCCGATGGCGTCCAGCGAGCAGACACCGTACGTGGGGACGCCCAGCACCTGGCCGATGGTGGCGGCGGTGACCAGGCCCACCCGCAGCCCGGTGAACGGGCCGGGGCCGAGCCCGGCGACGATCGCGCCCAGGTCGGCCGGGCGCGCACCGGCCTCGGCGAGCACGGCGTCGACCTGCGGCGCGAGCAGTTCGCCGTGGGCGCGGGCGTCGACCGTGCAGCGGTGCGCGCGGGTCACCACGCCGTCCGCCGCGACCTCCACCAGCGCCGCGGTCACCGCGGGGGTCGAGCTGTCCACCACCAGTACGAGCACGGTAAGCCAGCCTAGTCGCCCCCGTCGTCACCCCCGGTCACGCCCCGGCCGGCGGCCGACGGTCCGCGGCCGGCGGAGGACTGTCGTCACCCCGGTCACGCCCGGCCGGCGGCGACAAAGGTCTGCGGCCGACGGGCCCGCCGCCGGCAGGGCGGCGGCGGCAGGCAGAGGTCAACTCGGGGTGCGGAACTTCCGCAGGAAGGCCGGCAGCAGCCAGGGGCGCCGCCCGGTGACGCGCACCTTGCCGGTGAGCACCGCCCGGGCCCGGCTGACCCGGCCGAACATCATCAGGTTGAGCGTGCCGGGGTCGTGGTCGATCCGGGCGTCGGGCCGGGCGTCGGGGTCGGCGAACGTCATCCGCCCCCGGTGCAGCAGGAGCCGGACAGGCTCCGCGTACGCCGAGCGGAACTCGACCACGACCGGGCGTTCGCTCGGCGGCGCGCCGCCGTCGATCAGCCGCCCGTAGCCGTGCCGGACCACCCCGGCCAGGAACAGCTCCATGAACAGCGCGGCGTCCCGGCCGGGCAGCGACCACGGCCGCCCGGTGGCGCGGGCGACGTCGTGACCGTGGATGAGCAGCTCGTTGACCAGGTGCGCGCAGAGGCCGGCGAGGGGCACCCGGGCCCCGCCGAGCCAGGGCACCGTCTCGTCGGGGCGCCGGTGATCGCAGGCGAGGAGGAGTTGCCCGACGTCGGCCCGCAGCCGGTCGGCCAGGGCCTGCGGCTCGCGGTCGGTGAGGTGCCGGAGCAGCACGTCGTTGAAGTCCGCCACCGTGTCGACGGTGATGTCGGGGAGCTGCCGGTGCAGGCCCGGCACCGGCAGGGGTGGATGCTCCGGGTCCACCAGGCACACGTAGTACCACGCGAGGGAGCCCACGTGGGCCAGCGTGTCGGCCACCGACCAGTGGGCGGTGGCCATCGTCTCCGGCGGGGTGGCGCGGACCAGGTCGAGGAAGCGGTCCGTCTGGTCCGCCAACGCCGTCCGCGCCACCCGCCACCGCTGTTCGCTGACCGTCGCCGCCATCGTCGCCTCCCGGCTCGCCGACCGCTCGAGGCACAGGCTACAACGGACGGTCACCGCGCGATGACCGCGAAAGTGCGGAGCTGTCAGCCGGCGGAGCGCTCCCAGTCGACCGTGGGCAGGCCGGCGTCGGCGAGCGCCTTGTTGGCCGCGCTGAACGGGCGGCTGCCCAGGAAGCCGCGCGGGTTCATCGGGCTGGGGTGCCCGGCCTCCAGCACCACGTGCTGCGGGTTGGTGACCAGGGCCGCCTTCTTGCGCGCGTAGCCGCCCCAGAGCAGGAAGACCACCCGGGAGTCCATCGCGTCGAGCGCGCGGATGGTGGCGTCGGTGAACTCCTCCCAGCCCCGGTTGGCGTGCGAGCCGGGCGTGGCCTCGCGGACGGTGAGGACGGAGTTGAGCAGCAGCACGCCCTGCGCCGCCCAGCCGCTGAGGTTGCCGCCGCGCGGCTTCGGCACGCCGAGGTCCTCGCCCAGCTCCTTGAAGACGTTGCGCAGCGACGGCGGCACGCTCACGCCCTCCCGCACGCTGAAGCTCAACCCGTGCGCCTGCCCCGCCTTGTGGTAGGGGTCCTGCCCGAGGATCAGCACCCGGCAGTCGGCCGGCGCGCAGAGCCGGTAGGCCGAGAAGAGGTCCTCGACCGGCGGGAAGACGGTGCGGGTCGCGTACTCCCCCGCGACGAACGCGGCCAGCTCGGCGGTGCGGGCCGGGTCGAGGTGCGGGGCGAGCACGGCACGCCAGTCCTCCGGCAGCAGCGCCAGCAGGTCCAGGGTGGGGGCGTCGTCGGGCATCGGCAACCTTTCGCCTATCGGGTCCGTCCCGCGCACTCTAGGCAGCCGGTACGACAGCGCTCACCCGAGGGCCGCCAGGCGCCGCTCCCAGTCGCCGCCGACCGGCTCCAGCTCGACCACCCGGGTGTCGTCGTCGCGCCGGTCGACGCGTACCCGCAGGTGGGCGTCGACCAGCTGCTCGACCAGGCCCTCGCCCCACTCCACCACGGTCACCGACTCGTCCACCGAGGCGTCCAGGTCGAGGTCGTCGATCTCGGCGCGCGGGTCGGCGGCGTCCCCCAGCCGGTACGCGTCGGCGTGCACCAGCGCCACCGTGCCGCCCCGGGCGGGGTCGGGCCGGTGCACCCGGGCGATCACGAAGGTGGGCGAGGTGACGGCCCCGAGCACCCCGAGGCCGGCCCCGATGCCCCGGGTCAGCGCGGTCTTGCCGGCGCCGAGCGGTCCGGTCAGCAGCAGCAGGTCGCCGGCGCGCAGCAGCCCGGCCAGCCGCCGCCCGAACTCGTGGGTGTCGTCGACCGTCGGCAGCTTCACGACGTGGCTCACAACGCCTCCAGGAAGCGGACCAGCGCCTCGTCGACCTCGTCGGCGTGCTCCAGCATCACCACGTGCCCGCTGTCGGTGATCTTGACGAACTCGGCGTGCGGCAGCCGCCGGACGATCTCCTCGGAGTGCGTCACGGGGGTGATCATGTCCTTGTCGCCGACGACCACCAGCACGGGGGTGTCCGCCAGCGCGGCGAGCGCCGGGAACCGGGAGTGCGTGGCCAGCGTCCGCAGGTAGCGCGTCACCGTGTCGGCCGAGGTGCGGGAGTTCATCGTCTCGACGTACGACACCAGGGCCGGGCTGGGATGGCGGGTGCCGAAGCCGTACTTGCGGGTGAGCAGCCAGGCCACGTTGGTGGTGGACCGGCGCGCCCGGTCGATCACCGGGCCGCCGTAGCGGGTGACGTTGCCGACCATGTGCAGCACCGGCGCGCCGACCCGGCCGAGCAGGGCGGGCGCGACCAGCTTGGTCTCGGCGATCAGGCCGCCCGAGGTGGCCATCAGCACGGTGCCCACGACCCGGTCGCCGAACAGCTCCGGGAACAACTCGGCGAAGGCCATGATGGTCATCCCGCCCATCGAGTGGCCGACCAGCACCAGCGGCCCCTCCGGGGCGGTCCGGTCGATCACCTCGCGCAGCGTCCGGCCGAGCGCGGTGAGGTCGTACTCGCCGGTCTCCAGCCGCCCCGACCGGCCGTGCCCGGGCTGGTCGTACGCGACGATCCGGTGTTCGCCCCGCTCGGCGAGCAGCTTGCGCTGGAAGTGGAAGGTGCCCATGTCGAGGCAGAAGCCGTGCACCAGCACCACGGTCGGGTTGCCGGGCCTGGGCCGGGTCGGCTCCACCACCTCGACGTGGATGTCGGTCCCGTCGGGCATCTCCAGCCGGAAGGACTCGTCGTACCGCTGTTCGCCGAAGACCTCTCCGGCGTACCGGTCGGTGGGGTCGGCCTTGAGCTTGCGGACCAGGGCGCGTTCGGTGGCGACGCCGGCCGCGAGCCCGACGGCGGCGACCCCGACGGCGGCCAACGCGCCGACGGCCGCCCTGGCGTGCCCGGTACGCGGCAGCGGGATGCGGGGACGCGTCGTCACGGCCGCTCGCCGACGTGGACGCGGGGCACCCGGGTGCTGCCGAACCGGGTGACGATCTCGTAGTTGATGGTGCCGACCGCCTCGGCCCAGTCGTCGGCGGTGGGCTCGCCGTCGGCGCCGCTGCCGAAGAGGGTCACCACGTCGCCGGCGGCCACCGGGTCGTCGCCGCAGTCGAGCACGAACTGGTCCATGCAGACCCGCCCCGAGATCGTCCGGCGCTTGCCGCCGAGCTGCACCGGGCCGCTGTTCGAGGCGTGCCGGGGCACCCCGTCGGCGTAGCCGAGCGGCACCACCGCGAGGTTCGCGTCCCGCTCGGTGGTGTAGGTGTGCCCGTACGAGACGCCGGAGCCGGCGGGGACGCGCTTGGTGAGCATCACCCGGGCCCGGGCGGTCATCGCCGGGCGCAGCCCGTAGCTCTCGCCGGCGACCGGGGAGAGGCCGTAGACGGCCAGCCCGGGGCGGACCAGGTCGAAGTGGGTGTCCGGCCGGGTCAGGGTGGCCGCCGAGTTGGCCAGGTGCCGGTAGCGCGGCCGCAGGCCGGCCTGCTCGGCCATGCCCAGCCCCTCGTGGAAGACGGCGAGCTGGCGGTCGATGGTCGGGTGGCCGGGCGAGTCCGCGTACACGAAGTGGCTCCACACCCCGACCACCTCGACCAGGCCGTCGGCCTGCGCCTTGGCGGCGGCGTCGAGCAGGGCCGGCCAGTCGGCGACGGTCGCGCCGCCCCGGGCCAGCCCGGTGTCGATCTTGAGGTGCAGCCGGGCCGGCCGGCCCGCGGCGCGGCCCGCCGCGACCATCTCGTCGAGCTGGGGCAGGCTGGCCACGCCGAGGTCGACCCCGGCGGCGACACCCTCGTGCAGCGGCAGCCCGGGCGCGAGGAGCCAGGCCAGCACGGGCACGGTGATCCCGGCCCGGCGCAGCGTGAGCGCCTCGTCCAGCGTGCAGACCCCCAGCCAGTCCGCCCCGCCGTCGAGGGCGGCGCGGGCGGCCGGGACCATGCCGTGGCCGTAGCCGTCGCCCTTCACCACCGCCATCAGCTCGGCGGCGGTGCCGGATCTCAGCCGGCTCACGTTCTCGCGGATCGCGTCCAGGTCCACGCGCACCTCGGCCTGCCACATGCCCCCAGCCTACTTTCCTCGCCGGCCGGGGCCGGCCCAGCCGGTGCGCCCCGGCGCGGGAGGTGGGGCCGGGTCAGGAGATGCGGGCGAGGACCGGGCGGAGGGCGTCGGCCACGTCGGGCGCCGTCACCGGCCCGCCCCGGGCCGCCTCCCGGCCGGCCAGCCCGTGCAGGTACGCGGCGGCGGCCGCCGCCCGCTCCGGAGCCAGCCCGGCTGCGAGCAGCGCGCCGAGCAGCCCGGCCAGCACGTCGCCGGTGCCGCCGGTGGCCAGCGCGGGGGATCCGGTTGGGTTGACGTACGCCCGGCCGTCCGGCGTGCCGATCACCGTGCGGTCGCCCTTGAGCAGCACCACCGCGTTCATCCAGGCGGCCAGCCGCAGCGTGGCGCCCACCCGGTCGGCGCCCGGTTCCTCCCCACAGAGCCGGGCGAACTCCCGGTCGTGCGGGGTGACCACGATCGGGGCGTCCCGCGTGCGCAGCCGGTCGGCGAGCGAGCCGTCGACCAGCAGGGTCAGCGCGTCGGCGTCGAGCACCACCGGCACCGGGGCGGCGAGCACCGCCCGCAGCTCCCTGGCCGCCTCCTCGCCGGTGCCCAGGCCGGAGCCGCAGACCCACGCCTGCACCCGCCCGGCGTCGGCGACCCGACCGGTGGCGATCACCGACGGATGCCGGCGCAGCACGTCGGCCCGGGCCGAGCCGGCGTAGCGGACCAGGCCGGTCGGGCCGGCCAGCGCCCCCGCGACGGAGAGCACGGCCGCGCCGGGGTAGGTCGCCGAGCCGGTGGCGACGCCCACCACGCCCCGGGTGTACTTCTCCGAGGCCGGGCCGAGCCGCGGCCACCAGTCGACGACGTCCGACCACTCGGTCACACCCAGCGCCGGGCTGCCCCGCAGCCACGGCCCCAGCCCGATGTCGACCAGCTCCACCGCACCGGCGAGCGCGGCGGCCGGGCCCACCACCAGGGCGGGCTTCAGCCCGCCGAACGTCACGGTCACGTCGGCCCGGACCGCGCTGGGGCGGCCCGAGGCGGTCAGCGGCACTCCCCCGGTGTCGACCGCGACCCCGCTGGGCACGTCCACGGCGACCACGGCGGCCGGGGCGCCGTCGCGCCCGCGGTGCCGCACCAGGCTGGCGGCGAGTTGGTCGGCGGCCTCCCGCAGCCCGCCGCGCCCGCCGATCCCGACGATGCCGTCGAGCACCAGGTCGACGGTCCCCGGCGGCCGGTCGACGACCCGCCCGCCCGCAGCCCGCAGCGCGGCCAGCCCCTCCGCGTGCGCCCGGCCGGGGCTCAGCAGCAGCGCCGACACGGCCGCGCCCCGCCGGGCCAGGTGCGCGCCGGCGAGGAGCGTGTCGCCACCGTTGTCGCCGGAGCCGACCAGCAGCAGCACCCGCGCGGCGTAGACGCCACCCCGGTCGGCGAGCAGCAGCGCGCAGCGGCGGGCCAGCCCGGCGGCCGCCCGCCTCATCAGCGTCCCGGGCGGGAGCGTGGCCATCAGGCCCGCCTCCGCCGCGCGTACGTCCGCGACCCGCCACACCGGTCTCATGCCACCCCGTCCCGTCCGGTTGCCGGCGCGCCGGGAGCCGGCGCGCCCCCGATCACTGTTCCGCGACCACCATGGCCGAGGCGATCCCGCCGTCGTGGGACAACGAGAGATGCCAGCGGTTGACCCCGCGCTCGGTGGCCGCCGCCGCGACCGTGCCGGAGACGGTCAGCCAGGGGCGGCCGTCCGGGTCCGGCACGATCTCGCAGTCGTGCCAGCTCAGGCCGGCCGGGGCGCCGAGCGCCTTGGCGACCGCCTCCTTGGCCGCGAAGCGGGCGGCCAGGGACTCGGGTGAGCGCGGGTTGCCGGAGCGGGTGCAGCGCTCGGCCTCGGTGAAGAGCCGGTCGGCGAGCAGCGGTGTCCGGGCCAGGGCCTTGGCGAACCGTTCGACGAGGACGACGTCGATGCCGACAGCGACGATCACCCGCTCACCCTACCGGCGCGGGCGGCCGCACATTAGCCGCCGCTTCCTTGCGGGGCAACGCCTGTGGACGACCGGCCGTCCGCCGGCAGGGCCGTCGTCCACAGGCCGGGCGCGGGGGTGTGGACGCCGCCTAGCGTCGCGGCCGTCGACGTTTTCGCGAGGCGGGGGGCCGAGGATGACCGAGGAGCCGTTGACCGTACGACCCGACGCGCTGCGCCGGGCCGCGAGCATGCTCGACGACGACGCGTACCGGCTGGGGCACGGGCTGGCCGGGGCGTCCGGGCTGGTGGTGCCGGCTCCCGAGTGGTCGGCCGGGGCGGCGTTGGCCGGGCTGGAGGCGGCGGTGCACGCCTGGTTCGGCGGGCTCGGCGCCCGGGTGGCCACCACGGCCGGGGCGGTCCGGGCCGCCGCCGAGGCGTACGAGGCGGTGGACGACCGGGCGGCCGGCCGGCTCACCGCGCTGCCCCGGTGACCGCGCCGGCGGCTCGGGCCGCGCCGGTCCGGCGCGCGGCCGGTCGGACGACCGCGACGCACCCGGCCGGGCGGCCGGCGCACCCCGGCGACGGCGCGGCGGGCGTCGGCTACCGGCAGCTGTGGGCGGCCGATCCCGGCGCGTGGCGGGCCGCCGGGGTGGCCTGGCGGGGGCTGACCGAACCGGTGGCGCGCCGGGCCGGCGAGCTGG
>NZ_JBFABA010000077.1:0-21604 GCF_040640115.1 Micromonospora sp. NPDC023644
GGCTACCAGAACAGCCCCCGAGGCGCCGGCGCCACCCTGCGCTGGTAACCACCCACAACCCGGCACGCCGCCCGACCCACGAAGGAGACAACCCGATGAGCAAGGCTGCCGAACTGGTCAAAGGCGCCAAGCAGTGGGCCAGCCACTACGGCCAGTACGCCAACGGAACGGAGGGCGCCGTGCTCACGGTGCCGCTGCGCTTCCGCGGAGCCTGGGAGAGCAACGACGCCGACGCCGTCGCTGACGTCTTCACCGAGAACGGCAGCATGCTGGCCGGTGACAACCAGCTGAAGGGGCGCGAGGAGATCCGCGCGTACCTGCGGGAGGCGTTCGCGGGTCCGTACCAGGGCGCGCGGCTGGTGGACGAGCCCCTGGAGATCAAGATGCTCACCGACGACGTCGCGCTGGCGGTCACCCAGGGCGGGATCGTCCGCGACGGCGCCGGCGAGCTCGCGCCGGAGGACGAGGTCCGGACGACCTGGGTGGTCGCCCGGCGCGACGGTGACTGGCACCTGATGTCGCACCAGTCCAGCCCGCTGAAGGGCTGACGGGCAGCGAGACGCGTGCCCGAAGCAAGTCGCGGACGTGGGGCGGAGCCGGTACCCGGACGGGTGCCGGCTGCGTCTCGTGTCCTGTCCGTGCCAGCCGCCGGGGCGTGAAACGCCACCGGAGCCATCCCGTCTCACAAGGAGAAACTGAATGCGAGTCATGTTCGCGGTCTGGCCCGCCATCGCGCACCTCTACCCGTCGGTGACGCTCGCCTGGGCCCTCAAGGCCGCCGGGCACGAGGTCTGCGTGGTCTCCGGGCCGGCCGTGGCCAAGGCGGTCACCGACGCGGGGCTGACCGCGGTGTCCCTCGGCGACGACCTGCCCGAGACGGTGGGCGCGGGCAGCGCCGAACTCCGGGCGCTGGCGGCGGAGCGGTACGGGGACCTGTCGGAGGCGCTGGGGCTCACCGATCCCGAAGAGGCCTACCCCTGGGAGTTCTTCCGGAACTTCATGCTGCCGTGCACCTGGAACTTCCACCCCGCCGACCCGGCGACCGCGGTGGACGCCTCCGGCGTGCAGAACCTGATCCGGCTGGCCCAGGGCTGGCGGCCGGACCTGGTGATCTGGGAGCCCTGCTGGCCGTCGGCGGCGGTGGCGGCGCGGGCCTGCGGCGCCGCGCACGCCCGGCTGCTCTGGGGGCACGACATGTTCGCCTGGACGTACGACCGCTGGGTGCAGCGCCGGGAGACCGGGGTCCCGCTGGGCGAGGATCCGCTGACCGGCTACGTGCGCCCGGTCGCCGAGCCCTACGGCTTCGAGGTGGACGACGAGCTGCTGTTCGGCCAGTGGACCATCGACCCGACCCCGGCCGGGATGCGCCTGCCCACCACCCGGTCCGCCGTGTCCATGCGGTGGGAGCCCTACAACGGCGCGGCGGTCATGCCGGAATGGTTGTACGACCGGCCGGACCGCCCGCGTATCGCGTTCTGCCTCGGCGCGTCGATGCGACAGTTCGGCAAGGGCGCCGAGGACCTCGCCCGCGCGATCCACTCGCTGATCAACGACATGTTCGACATGGTCGCCGATCTGGACGTGGAGATGGTGGCGACCCTCAACGACGCCCAACTCGAAGGCGTCACCCGGGTGCCGGACAATGTGCGGATCATCGAGTACATTCCGCTCGACCTGCTGCTGCCGACCTGTTCGGCCTTCATCCACCACGGCGGCGTGGGCACCTGGGCGGCGGCCATCCCGTTCCAGGTCCCGCAGATCGTCCCGGTGGAGATGTGGGGAATCGAGTCCCCGGTCACCGGCCCGTACATGGCCGCGCGGGGCGCGGGAATCGCGCTGAACCGGGCCGAGCAGTCGGTCGACGACATGCGCAAGCAACTCGTGCAGGTGCTCGAGGATCCGTCGTACCGGCAGGGCGCGGCGCGGGTACACCAGGAGTGGTTGTCGATGCCGAGCCCGCACGACGTCGTCCCGATCCTGGAGCGGCTGACCGCCCACCACCGCGCGCGGGCCTGACCCGGCCGGCGTCGCGGCCGCGCCCGCACGCTCCGCGAGGGAGCCCGCGGAGAGCTGTCGTGCCGGGCACGGTCGGGGCGCCGACCGATGTCGCCTCCGACAATCGCGGGCATCCGCGCGATCCTCGCGCGGATGCCCGCGATTCATGGCAGCTTTTCGCCGGGCGGGCCGGCCGCCTTATGGTGAGCGCCCTTTCGGTCTCGCCACAATCGGCGTTCCCGCGCGCCCGGAGGTGACGACCCGCCGACGCGCGCGATCGGTGACATCGCGGCGGACGCGCGGCGGATCTACCCGATTCCACAAAGCATCTGCGATAGGCTCGGGTCGATCACGGTGGCGCATTTTCCCAGGCCTATGTTCCTGGCCCGCCTGGCACGGGCACCGGCCACCTCATCTACTCTGGAGGATCACTGAGAATGGCAACGTACGTGTTGATCCCGCCCGCGGGCAGCGGACCCTGGTACTGGCACCTGCTGGCGGACCAGCTGCGTGAGCGGGGGCACGACGTGGTCGCGGTCGACCTGCCGTGTGACGACGACTCGGCGGGGCTGGCGGAGTACACCGACGTCGCCGTCGAGGCCATCGGGGACCGCAGGGACCTGGTCGTCGTCGCGCAGTCCCTGGGCGCGTTCACCGGCCCGCTGGTGTGCGACCGGGTCCAGGCGGACCTGCTCGTGCTGCTGACGCCGATGGTGCCCGCCCCCGGCGAGTCGCCGGGCGAGTGGTGGGGCAGCACCGGCTACGCGGAGGCCCGGCAGGCCCAGGCCGAGCGCGAGGGCTGGACGCCGGAGCAGAACGACGACCCCGGGGTCATCTTCTTCCACGAGCTGTCGCCGCAGCTCGTCGAGGAGGCGACGGCGAACGCGCGGGACCAGTCGGGCACGCCGTTCGAGAAGCCGTGGCCGCTGAAGTCCTGGCCGGACGTGCCGACCCGGGCGCTGCTCTGCCGGGGCGACCGGTTCTTCCCGATCGACTTCTCGCGCAAGCTGGTCTCCGACCGGTTGGGCATCACCGCCGACGAGATGGACGGCGGGCACCCGGTGGCCCTCAGCCGGCCGCGGGAACTGGCGGACCGGCTGGAGGAGATCCGGCGGGAGGTCTGTGAGGTCAGCCCGACCCACGCCTGACCGCGAGCGGTGACCGGTGCGCCGGGCCGGCCGGGTGTCGCCCCGGCCGGCCCGGCGCGGTCGTACCGGTCAGCCGCCGGCGCCCGGTCCGTGGAAGCGGACGCTGTCCAGCGTGAACAGGCCGCCGCTCGGGCCGGAGAACACCAGGTAGAGCGGCTCGGTGCCGCCGACGTCGGTGACCGGTCCGACCGGCAGGTCGACGAAGGTGTCGAGGCCGCCGGTGTCGGGGATCTCGACCTCGTACACCGTCGGTCCACCGACCTCGTGGGCCTGGAACACGACCTTGCCGCCGGCGCCGCGCGACGACACCCGCAGCCCGATCCCGGTGATCCCGCGCAGGTTCGTCGGGTCGAGCTTGACGAAGTCCATCGGGTCGAGGTCGGCGACGGCCGCACCGCCGCTGGCGGCCGCGTGCGGGACGATCCGGACCCCGAACGCCTCCGCGGTGGACTCCGCCTCCCACGTCTTCGGCTGGAGCGTGACCCGGGCGACGCCGGTCAGCGGTGGCGCCCCGGGCGCGCCCCGATCGGTGTACCGGGCGGTGAGCACCGCCGGCTCGTCCGCCGCGACCCCGACTCGGGGGACGCGCAGGAGGCCCGCGCAGCCGGTGGCCCGGCTCAGCGTGCGGCCGGAGCGCTGCGCGTACGTGACGACCACCCGGGAGCAGTCGACGGCGCGTTCCTCGGGGTCCCGCACCGTTACCTGGAACGGGATCCGGTCCCCGGGGCCGGCGAAGCCGCCGTGCACCGGGGCGGTCAGGCCCACCTCCGGGCGGGTGTTGCCGACGGTCACCGCCACCCGGGCCCGGCCGGTGCGCCCGGTCGCGTCGGTGACGGAGAGCGTGGCGGTGTAGCCGCCCGGCCGGGCGTAGCCGAAGCGCACCGGGCCGGGTCCGGTCGCGTCCACCCGACCGTCGCCGTCGAAGTCCCAGGAGTGACGCAACTCGCCGCCGTCCGGGTCGTACGTGCCGGCCGAGTGGAAGACGACGTCCCGGCCGGCCGGCCCGGACTCCGCCTCCGCGCGTACGGCGGCCCGGGGCGCCTGCCGGCCCGCGGCGTACTCGATGCGGTACAGGCCGGCGCCCCGCGCGTCGGCGGTGCGGGCGCCCCGGTCGAGGACGTAGAGCGCGCCGTCCGGCCCGAACTCCATGTCGACCGGCTGGGTGAGCCGCAGGGTGCCGCCGAACGGCCTGATCTCGCCCCGCACGCCGTCCGCGCCGACCCCGATGTCCTTGATCCAGGCGCGGTCCCGCTCGTAGGCGAAGGTGCGGCCGTCGTAGGCGCGGGGGAACTTGGTCCCGGCGGCCAGGCCCGGGTCGTAGCGGTAGGTCGGGCCGCCCATCGGCGCCTTGCCGCCGTTGCCGAACGGCGGCTGCGAACCACCGGTGGTGAACTCCGGCACCGAGAGCCCGTCGTAGGAGATCCACGCCGGTTGGGCCGGCGGCAGCTCGACCAGGCCGGTGTTGCGCGGGCTGGTGTTCCGTGGCGCGACGCAGTCGAAGGGCGCGCCGGGGCGACCCGTGGCGAAGTCGTGGTCACGGTAGGGCTGGTTGGTGCCGGCGCAGTACGGCCAGCCGAGGTTCGCCGGCCCCTTCAGCAGGTGGAACTCGGCCTGCCCGGCCGGCCCGCGGGCGGGGTCGGCGGCGCCGGCCGCCGGGGCGCCGTCGCCGAGGTGGATCCAGCCGGTCCGCGGGTCGACCGAGAACCGGGACGGGTTGCGCAGGCCCATGGCGTAGATCTCCGCACGCGTGCGCGCCGTGCCGGGGGCGAACAGGTTGCCGGCCGGGATCCGGTACCCGCCGTCGGCGGTCACCGCGATCCGCAGCAGCTTGCCCCGCAGGTCGTTGGTGTTGGCCGAGGTGCGCTGCGCGTCGTGGACCGGGCTGCGGCCGGGGCGCTCGTCGATCGGGCTGTAACCGTCCGACGCGGACGGGTCGGTGTCGTCGGCGGTGGAGAGCAGCAGGTTGCCGGCCGGGTCGAAGTCGATGTCGCCGCCGACGTGGCAGCAGTGCCCCCGGTCGGTGGGCACCCGCAGGATCTGCCGCTCGCTGCGCGGGTCGAGCCTGCCGTCGCGGCGCAGGGTGAAGCGGGACAGCTGGTCGTGGCCGCGGAACCGGGCGAGCGCCGCCGGGGTGGCGGTGCCCGGCGCGTCCCCGGGCGGGGTGTGCAGCCGCGGGGAGTAGTACACGTAGACCCAGCGGTTCTCCTCGAAGCGTGGGTCGGCGGCGATGGCGTACAGGCCGCTGTCGCGGTGCGTGTAGACGCTCAGCCGCCCGGCCGTCGACGTGCGACCGCCGGGCGTGGTCAGCCGGATCTCACCGGTGCGGGAGGCATGCAGCACCCGCCGGTCCGGCAGCACGGCCAACGCGGTCGCCTCGCCGGTCCGTGCCGCGCCGCCGGCCAGGGTGACCTGCGCGAAGGAGCTGTCGCTCTCGGTGGCGGGGCTGTCGCAGTCGCCCGGGGTCCAGCCCGCCGCGTAGCTCACGCCGCCCAGCAGGTGACCGCGGAAGTTCGGGTCCGCGTAGCTGCCGACGCTGTGGCCGAGGTTGGTGTACCAGGAGCGGCCGCCGGCCACGGTGCGGCACCAGGTGACCGGATGGTCGCCCATCGCCCCGGTGTCCGGGTCGTAGCTGGACTCGTCGAGGGAGGCGAGCACCCGGACGTCCTGCCGGGGGCTCTGGTAGAAGTTCCACCACTCCTCGGCGAAGGTCCACTCCGCCGGCAGGTGCGACGTCGACGGGTGCGTCCGGTCCTCCACCCGGACCGTCGCCGGCTGCGTCTCGGGATGGGCCGGCTGGGCGGGGTGCGACTCGTAGAAGCTGCCCATCAGGTCGTTGTAGAACCACGGCCAGTTGGTCTCCATCCCGCCGGGGCCGTGCACGCCGGCGTAGCCGCCGCCGCCGGTGACGTAGCGCTCGAAGGCCGCCTTCTGCCCGTCGTCGAGTACGACGCCGATCGCGTTGAGCCAGACGACCGCGTCGAACCGGGCCAGGTTGGCGTCCGTGAACGCCGACGACTCCCGGGTCTCCTCGACCGTGAAGCCGTGCTCCTCCCCCATCTCCCGCAGGGCGGCGATGCCGTACTCGATGGAGGCGTGCCGGAGGAACGGGCCGGTCTGGTGGAACACCAGGATGGTGTTGGTGCGTCCGCCCGCTCCCGCGCCGGCAGGCGGCTCCGCGGCGGCCGGCGCGGGCTGCTGTCCGACACCCGCCAGGGCCAGGACCAACGCCAGCGCGCCGCTCGCCAGCCGCCGCCGTCGGGTGGTGGACGAATGTCGGGTACCGCGGCCACCTTCCACGCGCGTCTCCTCTCGATCGACCTGATGTGTCCCTCAGTTCTTAGCGACGACGCGGCGGCCTGTCTTATCCCAACGTGCGCGATCGACTCTCCGCGCTGCCGGTCGACTGAGCAAACACGAGTGATCGGGGCGAAACGGCGGCCCGGTGGGCGCGCAGGGACCATCCGGTGGCGCGCCGGCTAGTCGAGCGTCACCGCCGTCGACGTGCGGGCGGAGCGCAGCACCGCGTCCAGCGTACGGAGGCCGGGGCGCTGGTCGCGCAGGAAGGAACCGACGGCCAGCGACTCGTGCCGGCCGTCGAGCACGGCCTCGGTGAGGGCGCGGGCCAGGTGCACGAACGAGGTCTTGAAGACCGACACCCGGTTGTGCACCTCGTCGGGGTCGACCCCGGCGGGCCGGTCGACGACCCGGCTCCCGCTGGTGGTGGAGACCCGCAGCTTGCCGGTGAGGCTGAAGTGCGCCTCGCCGGCCGTACCCAGCACGTCCACGTCGAGCAGGTTCTCGGTGGCCGCGGCGGCGCTCGCCGAGAGCACCGCCGTGGTGTCGCCGAGCCGCAGCACCGCCGTGAACGCCGAGTCGGCCGTCACCCGGTGCTCGCGGCCGGCCGCGTCGTAGCGCACCGGCACCACCGGTTCCAGGGTGCCGAAGACGGTGTCCACCCGCGCCCCGGCCAGCAGGAACTCCACCAGGTCGACCAGGTGGGAACCCATGGCGAGGCGCACCCCGCCGCCCCGCAGCTCGTCGAACCGCCACGAGTAGGGCACCTCGGGGGCGAGCAGGCCCACCCCCTGCTGGTGGATCCGCAGGTGGTAGGGGCGGCCGATCTCACCGGAGGTGACGACGTCCCGCAGCACGCGCAGGTACGGGTTGAAGCGGAGCTGGTGGTCGACGAGCACGATCTGCTCGGGCGTGGTCGGGACCTCCAGGAACTTCGTCAGCTCCTCGGCGCAGTTCGCGGCCGGTTTCTCCACGATCACGTGCCGGCCGGACGCGGCGGCGGCGACGTAGTGCTCGTAGTGGTACTCGTTGGGCGAGGCCACGCAGATCACGTCCAGGGTCGGGTCGGCGCACAGCTCCTGGTAGCTGCCGTACGCCGTCGGCACGCCGGTCGCCGCGGCGACCTCCCGGGACCGCTGCGGGCTGCTCCCGCAGAGCGCCACCACGTCGCCGCGCCCCGTCGCCGCGAAGCCGGGCAGGTAGGTCCGGACGCCGACGCCGGTGCCGATCAGACCCACCCGCAACCGCCGTCGCGTCCCACCACGCAGCGTCACTTCCGCCTCCCCTAACTCGACAGGTCGCCCTGGCTCGACGGGTCGCCCTAGCCCGACCCCGGTCAGTACGGGCCGACGAAGTCGCGGGCCAACTCGTCCACCGCGACCGCGATCTCCCGCTCCAGCCCCAGCACCTCCAGGCACGCCTTCGCCACCGCGTCGGCGTCGGGGTTGAACGCCTCTTCCAACGGCCACGACACGGGAGCCGGGCTGTCCGGCAGGGTGACCCGCCGGACCGGCGCGCGCAGCGAATCGAACGCGTGCTCGGCCACCACCGCCGCCACCTCGGCGCTGAATCCGTACCGGGCCCAACTGGTGTCCGCCACCACGAGGCGCCCGGTCTTCGCGACCGACGTGCAGATGATCTCCTCGTCCAGCGGCCGGATGCTGCGCACGTCCACCACCTCGGCGCTGACGCCGCGTACGGCCAGCGCCTCGGCGGCGCGCGCGGACTCGCGGACCATCAGCGAGGTCGCCACGATCGTGACGTCGTCGCCGGCCCGCACGATCCGGCCCTTGCCGAAGGGCACCGGCACCGGCTCCTCGGGAACCTCGTCCTCGACCTCGTAGAGGCCGCGGTTCTCCAACAGCACCACCGGATCGTCCCCTTGCAGGGCGCTGATCAGCAACCCCTTGGCGTCGGCCGGCGACGCGGGAGCGGCCACCCGCAGACCCGCGAAGTGGCCGAACACCGAGTGCAGGCTCTGCGAGTGGGTGGCGCCCTGACCCCAACCGTGGCCGACGATGCCGCGCAGCACCACCGGGGCGCCGCCCTGGTTGCCGTACATGTAGCGCCACTTCGCCGCCAGGTTGAAGATCCCGTCCATCGCCAGGAACATGAAGTCGTCGCGGGTGTAGATCACCAGCGGGCGCATGCCCCGGGAGGCGGCGCCGACCGCGATCCCCGCGAACGCCGCCTCGCAGTTCGGCACGTCCATCACCCGGGCCGGCCCGAACCGGCGGGTGGTGGCGACGGTCGAACCGTAGATCCCCTTGCGGTCACCGATGCTCTGCCCGGCCACGAAGATCCGGGAATCGGCTTCCATGCACTGCATCGTCGCCTCGTCGATCGCGCGACTGTAGGTCAGCTTGCGCATCTGGCAGGTTCCCTTCAACGTCCGTACGCGCCGTCAAGCAGGGTCTCGACCCGGGGGAAGGGGCTCAGCTTGGCCTTGGTGATCGCCTGCTGCACCTCGTCGTCGGACTCCTTCTCCCAGTGGGCCACCTGCTGATCGATGTCCGGGTGCCGCTGCCTGAGCAGCTCGGTGGCGCGGCGGATCGGGCAGCGGGCCAGCCACGACTCCACCTCCGCCCGGGTCCGGTGGTCCACGTCGTAGTCCCAGTTCGGGCCGACGTGCTCCCGCCAGCGGTAGGTCTCCAGCTCCAGGAAGTAGGGGCCGTTGCCGGCACGGCACCAGGCCACCGCCTGCTCGGCGGCCTGGTGCACGGCCACCACGTCGTTGCCGTCGACCCGGCGGGCCGGCATCCCGTAGCCCCGGGCCCAGCCGGTGATGGTCGTGCCGGCCGGCTGCCGCAGGTCCAGCGGGGACGACAGCGAGTAGCCGTTGTTCTCGCAGACGAAGACCACCGGGACCTGGCGCACCATGGCGAAGTTCAGCGACTCGTGGAAGACGCCCTCCTCGGCGGCGCCGTCACCGAAGAAGGTCGCGACCACCTCGCCGGTGCCGCGCATCGCGGCGGCCCAGGCGGCGCCGGTCGCCACCGAGAGCATCTCGCCGAGGATCGCCGAGGAGGCGCCGAAGCCGGCAGCGGGGTCGATGAGGTGTACGGAGCCACCGCGGCCGTGGGTGCAGCCGTCCTCCTTGCCGTACAGCTCGGCCACCATGGCGAACAGGTCCCCGCCCTTGGCGAGGTACTGCGCGTGGCAGCGGTGGCTGCTGTAGGCGAGGTCCTCGCGGCGCAGCGCGGCGCACACACCGACCGCGGCCGCCTCCTGGCCGATGGAGAAGTGCACCGGCGTACGCATCTCCTGCTCGTCGCGGTACACGTCGGCGAGCGTCTCCTCGACGCGGCGGATACGTATCATGTCGCGCAACAGTTGCTTCGTGTCCACTATCACTGGCTGACCTCGATTCTGCCGGGCAGACGGATCCGCTCGCATGACGCCATTGCTTCCTCGCAACGAATCCTATGAATGCGACTGTTCAGAATTAACCCTTACCGACCCCTGGTTATGAGACAGGGGTCGGTCAATGCCGTCGCGCTTGACATGATGGTTTCGATAACACTTCGGAAGCTCGGCGTCCGACGCCGCATCCGTACCCGCCGCCGGAGCGACACCCCTTTTCGGTGTCCCTCCCGCTGCCGGCGGAACTGCCCGGGAGGATCCCAATGAAGGTGCGTGAACTCGCGGTGGCGGGTGCCTTCGAGTTCGAACCGAGTGTCCTGCCGGACAACCGGGGCGTCTTCTCGGAGCTGCTGCGCGCGCAGTGGTGGCGGGACGCGCTGGGGCGCGACCTGCCGGTGAGCCAGGTGAACTGCACGGTCAACCACCGCAACGTGGTGCGCGGCGTCCACTTCACCCGGCTGGTCGGCCAGGCCAAGTTCGTCTGCTGCGTCTTCGGCGCCATGAACGACGTCATCGTGGACACCCGGGTCGGCTCGCCGACGTTCGGCCGCTTCGACTCCGTGCGGCTGGACTCGGAGAGCTTCCGCGTCGTGTACCTGCCCGAGGGGGTGGGGCACGGGATCGCGTCGCTGGTGGAGCAGACCACCGCGTTCTACCTGTGCTCGGCGAACTTCGACCCGACCAACGAGTACGGGATCCACCCGATGGACCCGGAGCTGAAGATCGACTGGCGGTCGATGCTGGGCGGCGCCGAGCCGATCCTGTCCGTCCGCGACAGCACGGCGCCGACGCTGCGGGAGGTCAGGGAGCAGGACCTGCTGCCGCGGTACGAGGACTGCCTGGAGGTCTACCGGACGGTCGGCGTGCCGGAGCCGCGGTGAACCGGCACCGGAGCCGGCGGGGCGGCCACCCCGTCGCGCCCGGCGGGGGCGAGGTCGTACCCGAGGCTGGCCGGCAGCTGGGTCCGCCGGCTGATCCCCAGCTTGCGGTACGCCTGGGTCAGATGCTGCTCGACGGTGCTCACGGTGATGTGCAGCCGGCCGGCGATCTCCCGGTTGGTGTGGCCCAGCACGGCCAGCGCGCCGACCCGGCGCTCCGCCTCGCTCAGCTCGGCGGCGCCGACGCCGGCCGGGCCCGCCGGCCCGGGCCGCCTCGCCGCACCGGGCTCGACCGTCCAGCGTGCCGCGCGGGCGGCCCGGCGGGCGGCGGAGCGCGCCTCGTCCTGGTCGCCGTGCGCCCGGTACGCCTGGCTCAGCTCGGTCAGCGAGCGGGCCAGCTCGGCGCGGTGGCCGGCGCCCTGGAACACCCGCGTCGCCTCACGCAGCAGCGCGATCCGGTCGGGCGGCGCGCTGGCGGCGGCGGCGACCCGCAGCGCCTCGGCGTAGCTGCGGCCGCTGCGATCGGGGCACCGGTCGAGCTGCTCGGCCGCGAGCCGCCGGGCCCGCTCGGGGTGACCCAACCGGAGGTTCGCCTCGGCCGCACCGAGCCGCCAGGCGGCCAGCGCCGGCACGTCCACGCCCCACTGCGCCATCAGCCGGCCGCAGGCGAGGAAGTCGGCCAGGGCCGCCCGGGGCTGGCCGACGGCGAGCCAGTAGCGGCCCCGCGCGTACCGGTGACGCACCCCGGCGCGGGTCCGTTCGGCCCCGGCGGGCAGGGGCCGTTCCAACTGCTCGCCGGCACTGTCGTGGCGGCCCGTCCCGGTCAGGGCCAGCAGCAGCGCGGCCCTCGGCATGGCGATCGCGCAACCCCAGCCGTCCTCGTCCAGGCAGGCCAGGGCGGTACGGGCGTAGAACTCGGCGGCGGGCAGGTCGTCGGCGGCGACGGCGATCTCGGCACGGAGGGCCATGAGCAGCGCCGCACCGGTCGAGAAGACCTGCTCGGTCGCCTGTTCGAGGAACCGGTCGCACCAGCGGGCGGCCCGGTCGGTGTGCTCGGCGTACAGCAGGGCCGACAGCGCGTCGGCGATCGGATCGAGCGTGGTCGCGTCGAGCCGGACGCCGTGCAGGACGCGTTCGGCGGCGTGCACGACGGCCTCACCGGCGTCCCCGCGCAGCACCGCGGCGAGCACCTGGGCGGCCCGTGGCTGCGGGCCGGCGCCGGACTGACCCGGCGCGGACGCGGCCGGGACCGGCCACCGGGGCAGCCCGTCGGCGGCGGCCGGTGCGGTGACCGACAGCCAGTCGCGCACCGCCGCCAGCTCGGCGGCCGGGGCCGAGCCGGCGACGACGCCGTCCGACATCCGCCGGACCGCCCGGCCCGCCTCCTCGATCTGCCCGCGCCACACCAGTCGGCGGGTCAGCTCGATCCCGGCCCCGGGCTCCAGCTCGCCGGCGTGCAGCGCCCGCACCAGCTCGGGCAGGTACCGGCCCGCCACGGCCGGGTCGACCGCCCACTCCGCGCAGGTCAGCAGGGCGGTCAGCTCGGTGTGCCGCGGTCCGGCCGGGGTGCCCTCCCGGGCCAGCCGGAGCTGCTCCACGGCGTCGTCGAGCCGCCCGGCGCGCAGGGCCCGCTCGGCGGCCCGGCGCAGCACCCGGCGCTGCCACGGGCGGCCCGCGCGGCGGGAGGCGACGAGGTGCCGGGCGACGGCGGCCGGTGCCGCGCCGTCGCGGTGCAGCAGCTCGGCGGCACGGGCGTGCCACCGAGCGCGGGTCTCGTCGTCCATGTCGTCCAGCACGGCCTCCCGGGCGGCCGGGTGCCGGAAGCCGCCGCGGTCGAGCAGGCCGATGGCGGTCAGTTGGCGGACGGCGTGTTCGGTGGTGCCGACCCCGGCGTCGGTGAGCCGGGCCAGCAACGCCGGCGTGGTCGCCGCGTGCAGCACGGCGAGCGCCCTGGCCACCGCGAGCAGGCCGGGTCCGGCCTGGTAGAGGCAGGTGACGACGGCCTGGCCGAACGCCGGTCCGACCACCGGGACGGATCCGGCGGTCGGGGCCGCGGCGCCGGCGGCCCGGAGGTCCGCGCCGACGGCGGCGACCAGCGCGGGGCTCCCGCCGGTGATCCGGTGGTACGCCGCGGCGACGGGGCCGGGCACCCCGGCCAGCAGCTCCCGCACGGCCGGCACGGACAGCGGCGCCAGGTGGAGCGGGACGCAGTGGGGCTGGCGGAGCAGTTCGGCGCCGAACCACCGGTTCTCCGGCGCGGCCGACCGTTCGGCGAACACGAGCACGATCCGGGCCGAGCCCAGCCGGCGGGCAAGGAAGAGCAGGCACTGCGCCGACGGGTGGTCCGCGTGGTCCACGTCGTCGACCACGACCACCACGGGCCGGTCCGCCGCGAGGCGCAGCACCAGCTCGCTGAGCCAGCGCAGGGTGGCCGCGTCGAGCCGGCCCCGCCCGCCCGGGCCGGGTCGCGACCCGAGCCGCTCCTCCAGGGCGGCCACCCGGGCCCGGGCGGCCCGAGGCAGCGGGGCGGACGCCAGGAGCTGGCGGAGCACGCCGAGTGGGATGGCGCGTTCGGCTCGCGCGCCCGTGGCGGTGAGCACCAGCGCGCCGGTGGCCGCCGTCTCTCTGCCGAAGGCGTGCAGCAGCGCGCTCTTCCCACTGCCCGGGGGCCCGCTCACCAGGACGGCGCCGCCGTCGCGCCGCCCCCCGTCGGCGAGCAGGCTGCGCAGGTACGCCAGCTCGTGGTCCCGCTCGATGAGGTTCACCGCTGTCGCCTCCCTCCGGACGCCGACCGCGTCCGTGATCGGGCCGGCGGCGCGACCCCGGGACCGGCGGTGCCGGCCCGCGACCGGCGGCGGCCACGCCGGCGGGCCGGGGGCGCGCGGGGCGGTCGACGTGGGGTTCCGGGCGGTCGCCCGGCTCGTGCTGGACCGGGCTCGTCAGACGATGTGGACGTCGGGGACGTACAGGATCCACCGTCCACCGCTCTCCCGGAACTGCCGTTCCTTGGCCATGATCTCCTCGGCGTGGTTCCACGCGAACAGCAGGGCGTAGGCGGGGTAGGGAGCGCCGAACTCCTCGGGCGGCAGCACCGGGATGTGCACGCCGGGGGTGAGCCGGCCCTGCTTCTCCCGCGTCGAGTCGTAGACGGCGGACACCAGGTCCGGGCCGATGCCGCAGTAGTTCGCCACGGTCGCGCTCTTCTGGGTGGCGCCGTAGCCGACGATGCGGTGCCCCTCGGCCCGCAGGCGCCGCAGCAGCGCCAACAGGTCGTCGCGGGTACGCCTGATGTTCGCCGCGAAGCGCTCGTAGGTCTCCGGCAGCCCGAGCCCCAGCTCCCGTTCCCGGGCGAGCAGTTCGGCCACCTCGGGGGCCGGTCGGCGGGCGCCCGCCCGGGCGACGGTGTAGCGCACGGCGCCGCCGTGCACGGGCAGCCGTTCCGCGCCGACGAGGGCGAACCCGAACTGCGCGGCCATCGCCTGCACCGAATGGATGGAGAAGAGGTAGAAGTGCTCGTCGTAGATCTGGTCGAAGTAGGTGTGCTCGATGATGTCGCCGAGGTAGCGGTCCTCGAAGACGAACACACCGTTCGGGGCGAGCAGCGCGTCGACCCCGCGGAAGATGGAGTCGATGTAGGCGATGTGGCTGATGGTGTTCGCGGAGAAGATGACGTCCGCCGGCCCGTGCTCGGCCCGGATGGCGCGGGCGGTCGACTCCTCGAAGAACTCGACCCGCACCCGGATGCCCTTCGCCCGGGCCACCTCGGCGGCCTCGCCGGACGGGTCCACGCCCAGGTGGCGCACCCCGGCCTCGGCGATGTCCTGCAACAGGATGCCGTCGTTGCTGCCGATCTCGACGGCGAACGGGTCGGGCCCGGTGAGTTCGGTGTCCAGCAACTGCCGGGCGGTCTGCTGGAAGTGCTTGCGCATCACCGTCGACCCGGACGACCGGTAGGGGTAGTCGAACCGGAACATCTCGTCGCGGGGCACCTCTTCGAGCTGCTGCACCATCGTGCAGGACGTGCAGAAGCCGACGGCCAGCCGGAAGAAGAGCTCCGCGCCGGTGTGGGCGGGATCCACGAACGCGCTGGAGACGGGCTGCCGCCCGAAGTCCAGACATTCTCTGACGGCGCCGCCGCAGACGCGACAGCGGAGGATCGTCGACGGAACCTGATCGCCAAGCACGTGGGCCAACCCCTCGGTATATATGTGGCGCGCCGGATGGACGTCGGATCCCCGACCCCGGCCGACGCGCGCCGGGAATCACGGGATTCGCGCTTCCTGCGACAGCCTGCATCGGAAGATCTTCCGCTGTCATCTCCGAATGTGCGGGTTCCCAGCGCAATACAGGAGATGCCGTCGCCAGGACCGGCGGACGACGATTGCACGGTCTGGTGCGACCGGGTGTGGAATGCGCGGCCGACCTGTCGGGCAGCGGCTTCGTCCACCTCCGCTCCGCGAGGCGGCCGCCGGCCACGGCAGGCAGCCGGGCGGCGGACCCGGGAACCTCCCCACCTGTCGGAGGACGAGAATGATCAACATATCCCAGCCCAGTCTCGGTGCTGAGGAACTCGAAGCCGTACGTGAGGTGTTCAGCAGCAACTGGGTGGGGTACGGGCCGCGTACCAGGGCGTTCGAGCGGGAGTTCGCCGAGCACCTGGGGGTGGCGCCGGAACGGCTCATCTTCATCAACTCCGCCACCTCGGGGCTGTTCCTCTCCACCGAGCTGCTGGACCTGGGTCCCGGCGACGACGTGGTCCTGCCCTCGGTCAGTTTCGTCGCCGACGCCAACGCGGTCGCCGCCACCGGCGCCCGGCCGGTCTTCTGCGACGTGGACCCGCACACCCTGAACCCGTCGGTCGCCGACATCGCCCGCGCGGTCACCCCCCGGACCAGGGCCGTGATCGTGCTGCACTACGGCGGTCACCCGGGCGACATCGTCGCCATCGCCGCCTTCTGCCGGGACCGGGGCATCACCCTGATCGAGGACGCCTCGGTCTCCGTCGCCTCCACCGTCGACGGCCGCCACTGCGGCACCTTCGGTGACATCGCGATGTGGAGCTTCGACTCCCGCAAGGTGATCACCACCGGTGACGGCGGGATGCTCTACGTCCGGGATCCCGAGCTCGGTCGCCGGGCGCAGCGGCTCGCCTACCACGGGGTGGACGACCGCAGCACGTTCACCACCGCGTCCGCGGTCCCCCGACGCTGGTGGGAACTGGCCATCCACGACGTCGGGCGCCGGGTGATCGGCAACGACCTGACCGCGGCGATCGGCAGCGTCCAGTTGCGACGGATGCCGGCGTTCATCGAGCGCCGCCGGGAGATCACCGAGACCTACAACCGGCTGTTGCGCGACGTGGCCGGGATCCGGCGGCCCCCGTCGCCGCCCGCCGGCCACACCAGCTCGTACTACTTCTACTGGGTGCAGCTCGACCCGGCGATCCGGGACCACGTGGCCGAGGACCTGCTCGACCGCGGCATCTACACCACCTTCCGTTACGAGCCGCTGCACACCGTCCCGCTCTTCCGCGCGGACGCCGACCTTCCCGGTACCGCCGAGGCCGCCGCCAACACCCTGCTGCTCCCCATCCACCAGGGGCTCGACGACGCCGACGTCCGGACCGTGGCCGACGAACTGTGCAAGGCGGTCGAGCACCGTCGGGCGTCGGCACAAAGCTGACCGGAACGGGCGGCGCCGAACCGGTCGCCGCCCGCCCCGGGCCCGTGACGCGCACGCCACCGAGGCGCCGCGAGCGCCGACGCGGGCCGTCTCCGACACCCGCCGCGCGCACCAGACGAGCAGCGGCACCTGTCATCCGGCTGTGAGGAGAGCACTGTCATGAAGGCCCTGGTGTTGTCGGGCGGTACGGGTAGCCGTCTCCGCCCGTTCAGCCACTCGTTGCCCAAGCAGCTCATCCCGATCGCCAACCAGCCCGTCCTGGAACACGTGCTGGAGAGCATCCGCGACACCGGGGTGACCGACATCGGCATCGTGGTCGGTGACCGGGCCCCGACGATCCGCAAGGTGATCGGGGACGGATCCCGGCTCGGCGTACGGGTCACCTACATCCCGCAGGACGAGCCGCTCGGGCTCGGGCACTGCGTCGTGGTGTCCCGGTCCTTCCTCGGCGACGACGACTTCGTCATGTACCTGGGCGACAACTTCCTGCCGGACGGCATCGTCCCGGTGGCACAGGAGTTCGCCGCCCGGCGTCCCGCCGCGCAGGTCGTGCTGCACAAGGTGACCGACCCCCGCCAGTTCGGCCTCGCCGAGCTGGACGAGAACGGCAACGTACGCCGGCTCGTGGAGAAGCCGGAGCACCCGCGCAGCGATCTCGCCCTGGTCGGCGTCTACTTCTTCACCTCGGCGATCCACGAGGCGATCGCCCGGATCGAGCCCAGCGCCCGCGGCGAACTGGAGATCACCGACGCGATCCAGTGGCTGCTCGCCAACGGCGCCGAGGTCAGGGCCACCGAGTACGACGGTTTCTGGAAGGACGCCGGGCGGCCCGAGGACGTGCTGGAGTGCAACCGCTACCAGCTCGCCGGGCTCACCACCGCGATCCACGGCGACGTCGACGAGGCCAGCCAGCTGGTCGGGCCGGTCGTGCTGGGGCCCGGCGCCCGGGTGCTGCGGTCCGTCATCGAGGGCCCCGCGATCATCGGTGCGAACACCCTGGTCGCGGACAGCCACATCGGGCCGAACACCGCCATCGGCGACGACTGCCAGGTGCGCGCCACCCACCTGGCCGACTCCATCGTGTTGGCCGGCGCCTCGATCTCGGACGTGCCGGGGCTGCACGGCTCGCTCATCGGCCGCTCCGCGACCATCCGCCCGAGCGGTGCCGAACACCGCTTGGTGGTCGGCGACGACGCCTGGATCGAGCTGGCCGCATGACCGGCGTTCCAGGGGAGCGCGGGACGACGGGGACGATGTTCGGCCCCGACATCGCCGAGGTCTACGACTTCACCTACCGGCGCCGGGGCCAGGACTTCGACAAGGAGGCCGCGCTGGTGTCGGAGATCGCCCGGGAGCGGCACCCGGCGGCGAGCTCACTGCTCGACGTCGGGTGCGGCACCGGTGAGCATCTCAAGGCCCTGAGCGGGATGTTCGGTCACGTGGCGGGCATCGACCTGTCGGAGCCCATGGTCGCGGTCGCCCGGCGCAAGCTCCCGGGGGTCGAGGTCCACCTCGCCGACATGTGCCGCTTCGACCTCGGTCGCCGCTACGACGTGGTGCTCTCCCTCTCCGCGGCGGTCGCCTACCTGCCGTCGCTGACGGCGGTCCGGGCCGCGCTCGGCCGGATGGTGGCCCACCTCGCGCCCGGCGGCGTGCTGGTGGTCGAACCGTGGTACTTCCCCGAGAACTACCTGGACGGACACGTCGCCGGTGACCTCATCCGGAGCCCGGAACGCACCGTCTCCCGGGTGTCGTACAGCCGGGAACGCGACGGCGCCACCGTCATCGAGAGCCACTGGGTGGTCGCCGACGCGCGTGGCATCCGGTCGTTCGTCGAGACCCACGTGTTCGGCCTGTGGGAGCGGGAGCAGTACGAGCGCGCCTTCGCCGACGCCGGCTGCACCGTGGAGTACGTCGGTGACGTGCAGGCCGGACGGGGCCTGTTCGTGGCCCAGCGGTCGCGGGAGCGCGCATGACGCGGCTGCGGCCGGCCGCCGCCGGCCCGGGCGACTCCCCCGGCGGCCGCGTGGACCGGCGATCAGAGCGGCGGGGCGACGGCACGCCGCTGCGGCGCCGGGAGGACCCCGCCCTGCCCGGCCGGTTCGCCCGTTCCGCCCAGGCCCGGTCGGCCGGCGCCGGGATGGCCACCGCCGACTTCCCGGGCTGGCTGGAGTCGCGGCGGCGGGCGCACCACTTCCGGGTGGAGCGGATCCCGTTCGCCCGGCTCGACGGCTGGTCCTTCGACCCCGACACCGGCAACCTGACACACCGCAGCGGCCGGTTCTTCTCCGTCGAGGGACTGCACGTCACGGTCAGCGAAGGACCGTTCCGGCAGTGGCAGCAGCCGATCATCGTCCAGCCGGAGGTCGGCATCCTGGGCATCCTGGCCCGCGAGTTCGACGGGGTGCTCCACTTCCTGATGCAGGCGAAGATGGAGCCGGGGAACCCGAACCTGCTCCAGCTCTCGCCGACCGTGCAGGCCACCCGCAGCAACTACACCCGGGTGCACCGCGGCGCGGACGTGAAGTACCTGGACCACTTCGTCCAGCCGGGCCGGGCCCGGGTGCTCGCCGACGTCCTCCAGTCCGAGCACGGCTCCTGGTTCTTCCACAAGTCCAACCGGAACATGATCGTGGAGACCGACGAGGACGTGCCGGTCGACGACGACTTCTGCTGGTTGACGCTCGGCCAGCTCGGCGAGCTGCTGCGCGAGGACAACGTCGTCAACATGGACTCCCGCACCGTCCTGGCCTGCGCGCCGGTGGCCCACCCGGAGCCCGGCGCCGTGCACTCGGACACCGAGCTGCTCTCCTGGTTCACCGCCGAACGGGCCCGGCACGACGTGTCCGCGCGGCTGATCCCCCTCGACCGGGTCCAGGACTGGAGGCGCGGCGCGGCGTCCATCGACCACGTGCGCGACTGGTACTTCCGGGTGATGGCGGTCGCCGTCGAGGCCGGCAACCGCGAGGTGTCCGGGTGGAGCCAGCCGCTGTTCCAGCCGCTCGGCCCCGGCATCGCCGCCTTCCTCGTCCAACGCATCTCCGGCGTCCCCCACCTCCTGGCGCAGGCCCGGGTCGAGGGTGGCTTCCTCGACACCGTCGAGCTGGGACCGACGGTGCAGCTCACCCCCGAGTACCACGCCCATCTCACCGGCCCGGACAGGCCCGCCTTCCTCGACCTGTTCCGCGATCCCGACCCGCGGTCGATCCGTTACGACGCGGTCCACTCCGAGGAGGGCGGGCGCTTCTTCCACGCGGAGAACCGCTACCTGATCGTGGAGGCGGAACCGGCGCCGGCGCCCGGGCCGACACCGCCGGGGTTCTGCTGGGTCACGCCCGGCCAGCTGACCTCGCTGGCCCGGCACGGCCACTACGTCAACGTCCAGGCCCGCACGCTGCTGTCGGCCCTCAACACCGGAGCGGTCGCGCTGTGAGCCGCCCTTCCGGGCGACGGGCGCCGGTCGTGGGTCCGCGGCCAGTACGCCATCCGCATGGATGCGACATCCCGTTGTTCCGCCTGGAAGGGGCCCCACCATGACCACGAACACCGCCGCCGGATCCGGCCCACGCGCCGGCCGGCGGGAATGGGCCGGCCTCGCCGTGCTCGCCCTGCCGACCCTGCTGCTCTCACTCGATTTGGGCGTGTTGTTCCTGGCGTTGCCGCAGTTGAGCGCCGACCTCGGCGCCGCCGGCACGGACCAGCTCTGGATCACCGACATCTCCGGGTTCATGACCGCCGGCTTCCTGATCACCATGGGCAACCTGGGCGACCGGCTCGGACGGCGCCGGCTCCTGCTGTTCGGCGCGGCCGCGTTCGGCGGCGCGTCCGTGCTCGCCGCCTACGCGTCCTCCCCCGGGATGCTGATCGCCGCCCGGATCGGGATGGGGATCGCGGCCGCCACGCTGATGCCCTCCGTCCTGGCGTTGATCAGCACGATGTTCCGGGACGCGCGGCAGCGCGGGTTCGCCGTCGCCGTCTGGATGAGCTGCTTCATGGCCGGCACCGCCCTCGGGCCGCTGATCGGCGGGGCGATGCTGGAGTTCTTCTGGTGGGGCTCGGTGTTCCTGATGGGCGTGCCGGTCATGCTCCTGCTGCTGGTGGTCGGTCCGATCCTGCTGCCCGAGTACCGTTCCACGGACTCGACCGCGCGGATCGACCTGGTCAGCGTCGTCCTGTCGCTGGCCACCATCCTCCCGGTGGTCTACGGCATCACCGAGCTGCCCCGGCACGGGGTACGACCGGTGCCCGTGCTCGCCCTGTGCGTCGGCGTGGCCTTCGGGGTGGTCTTCATCCTGCGCCAGCGCACCGCGCGCCATCCGCTGATCGAACTGGGCCTGTTCCGCAACCGGGCGTTCAGCGGCGCGCTGGCGGTGCTGCTGCTCGGTCCCGCGGTGATGGGCGGGGTCGGGCTCTTCGTCAACCAGTACCTCCAGATGGTCGGCGGGCTGTCCCCGCTGCGCGCCGGGCTGGCACTCGTGCCGTCCACGACGCTGACCATCGTCGGCGCCATGCTCGCCCCGGCGCTGGCGCAGCGGATCCGGCCCGCGTACGTGGTCGGGGTCGCCGGTGTCAGCATGGCGGTCGGCGGCCTGCTGCTCACCCAGGTGCCCGGCACCGGCGAGCTGGGGGTCCTGGTGGCCGGGTTCATCTTCGTCGGCTTCGGCTTCGGGCCGATCGCGGCGCTCGGCACCGGTCTGGTCGTCGGCTCCGTCCCGCCCGAGAAGGCCGGCTCGGCGGCGTCGCTGTCGGAGACGAGCAGTCAGCTCGGCATGGCCTTGGGGGTGGCGGTCCTCGGCAGCATCGGCACCGCCGTGTACCGGGAGCGGATCGCGGACGAGGTGCCGGCCGGCCTGCCGACCGAGGCCGCCGCCGCGGTGCACGACTCGCTGCCCGGCGCCCTGACCGTCGCCGCACAGCTGCCCGAGCAGCTCGCCGGGGCGGTGGTCGGCGTCGCGCGGATGGCCTTCACGAGCGGGCTGAACGCCGCCGGCGCGGCGAGCGTGGCCATGGGGCTGCTCCTGGCGGCGGTGGCGGTGCTCGTGCTCCGCCGGGTGCGCCCGGTCGGGGAGCCCACCGCGCCCGCCGCAGCGGAGCGCCGCACCGCCGAGGTCGGGGCCGACCCGGCCGGCCTGCGGTAGGGCGGACGGGCCGGCGGGGGGGGGGGGGGCGCGGGGCCCCCCCCCGCCGCCCCGGCCGGGGGGCGGGGGGCCCCCCCCCCCCCCCCCGCCGGCGCGGCGACGGGGT
>NZ_JBFABA010000078.1:0-21051 GCF_040640115.1 Micromonospora sp. NPDC023644
ACCTGCGGCCACGGGGTGGGCTCGGTGGCGAGGGCCACCGCCCCGGAGGTCCAGTCGATGTGCGGGGACGGCTCGTCCACGTGCAGGGTCGGCGGGACCAGGCCGTGCCGCATCGCCATGATCATCTTGATCACACCGGCGACGCCGGCCGCAGCCTGGGCGTGCCCGATGTTCGACTTGATGGAACCGAGCCACAGCGGCTCCCGGCCCTGCCGGTCCTGCCCGTAGGTGGCCAGCACGGCCTGCGCCTCGATCGGGTCGCCCAGCGTCGTTCCGGTGCCGTGCGCCTCGACCACGTCGACGTCGGCGGCGGAGAGCCGCGCCGACGCGAGGGCCTGGCGGATCACCCGCTGCTGCGACGGGCCGTTCGGCGCCGTCAGCCCGTTCGACGCGCCGTCCTGGTTCACGGCGCTGCCGCGTACGACGGCCAGGATGCGCCGGCCCTCGCGCCGCGCGTCGGAGAGGCGCTGCACCAGCAGCACGCCGACGCCCTCGGACCAGCCCGTGCCGTCGGCGGACGCGGCGAACGACCGGCACCGGCCGTCGGCCGACAGGCCCCGCTGGCGCGAGAACTCCACGAAGGTGCCCGGCGTGGCCATCACCGTCACGCCGCCGGCCAGCGCCAGGTCGCACTCGCCGCTGCGCAACGCCTGCACCGCGAGGTGCAGCGCCACCAGGCTGGACGAGCACGCCGTGTCGACGGTCACCGCCGGCCCTTCGAGGCCGAACGTGTACGCCACCCGGCCCGACAGCACGCTGCCGGAGTTGCCGGTGCCGATGTAGCCCTCGACCTCGGGCGTCTCCATGAGCCGCGTCGAGTAGTCGTGGTAGATGACGCCCGCGAACACGCCGGTCCGGCTGCCCCGCAGGCCCGACGGGTCCAGGCCCGCCGACTCGAACGTCTCCCAGGACGCCTCCAGCAGCAGGCGGTGCTGCGGGTCCATCGCGAGGGCCTCGCGCGGCGAGATGCCGAAGAAGCCGGGGTCGAACTCCGCCGCGCCGTAGAGGAAACCGCCGTGGCGGGTGTACGAGGTGCCGGCGTGGTCGGGGTCCGGGTCGTACAGCGACTCCAGGTCCCAGCCCCGGTCGGCCGGGAACTCCCCGATGCCCTCCCCGCCGGTGCTGACCAGCTTCCACAGCTCGTCGGGAGACTCCACCCCGCCGGGGTAGCGGCAGGCCATGCCGACGATCGCGATCGCCTCGTCGGCGTCGCCGGCCGCCGCCTCGTCGGCAGCGACGGCGCCGGGCCGGGTGCCGGCGAGTTCCGCGTACACGTGGGCCGCCAGGGCCTGCGGGGACGGGTAGTCGAACACCAGGGTCGAGGTGAGGCGCAGGCCGGTCGCGCCGTTCACCCGGTTGCGCAGCTCGACGGCGGTCAGCGAGTCGAAGCCCAGGTCCTTGAACGCCCGGTCCGCCGGCACCGCCTCCGCGCCGCCGTGCCCGAGCACCTGCGCGACCAGACCGCGCACCAGTTGGTCCACCTGCGCGAGGCCGTCCTCGGCGCTGAGGCCGACGAGTCGGTCGCCCCAGCCGCCGGCGCCCTGCCCGGCGCGGCGGCGGGTCGTCGCCACGTCGACCAGGTTGCGCAGCATCGGCGGTACGACCGCGCCGGAGGCCGCCGCCCGCAGCGCGGGTACGTCGATCACGGCCGGCACCAGCACCGTCCGCTCGGCCCCCACCGCGGCGTCGAACAGTTCCAGGCCGGTGCGGGCGTTCATCGGCCGGAGTCCGGCGCGCGCCGTCCGGGCCCGGTCGTTGCCGCCGATGGACGCGGCCATGCCGGCGGTGTCCCACATGCCCCAGGCCAGGCTCACCGCCGGCAGGCCGAGCTGCCGCCGGTACACCGCCAACCCGTCCAGGAACGCGTTACCCGCCGCGTACGCCGACTGACCCGGCGAACCCAGCACACCCGCCACCGACGAGAACATGACGAACAAGTCCAGGTCCAGGGACGCCGTCGCCTCGTGCAGGAACCAACCCGCCGACACCTTCGGCGCCAACACCCCCGCGAGCCGCTCGTCGGTGACCCGCTCGATCACCCCGTCGTCCAGCACACCCGCGGTGTGCACCACACCCGCCAGGCGACCCGCCGCGGCGACCTCGGCAACCAACGCGCCGACCTGGCCCCGGTCCGTCACGTCACAGGCCACCACCCGAACGGCGGCACCCAGCCCGGTCAAACGCTCCGACAACTCGCCCGCACCCGCGGCCTCGGGGCCACGCCGCGACACCAGCACCAGCGACCGCACCCCGTGCACCGACACCAGGTGCTCCGCCACCAGCGCGCCCAGCGCACCCGTACCACCGGTCACCAGCACCGCGCCGTCACCGACCACGGGAGCGTCCGCCGGCGCCGGGGCGACCGCGCGCACCAGGCGCGGCACGAACACCGCGCCGGAGCGGACGACCAGCTGGCCGCCGGCCGGGTCCGCGGCGAAGCGGGCCAGGATGCCCAGCACGCCGGGGTTCATCGCGTCGTCGACGTCGGCCAGGACGATGCGGCCCGGGTGCTCGGACTGCGCCGCGCGCAGCAGGCCCCACACGGCCGCAGCCGCCAGGTCGGTCACCCGGTCCTCATCGCGGACGGCCACGGCGCCCCGGGTCACCACCACGAGCTTCGAGTCCGCCAGCGCGTCGGCGGCCAGCCACGCCTGCACCAGGCCCAGCACGTCGGAGGTCACCGTGCGTACGGCCTCCGCCGGGTGGGCGTCGTCGGCGCTCGATGCGGCCGGCGTGAACAGCAGCAGGCGCGGCGGCGTGATGCCGGCGTCGATCGCGGCCCGCAGCTGCCTGATCGTCTCGGCGGAGGGACCGCCGGGGACGCCCGGCAGGGCCGGCCCGCCCAGCACCGCCCAGCCGGAGGCGTCGTCGACCGCCTCGGCCTCCTCGGCCTGCCAGGCCACCTCGAACAGCGAACGGGACGCCGCGCTCGCGGCGGCCACGCCCGTCAGCTCCCGCAGGACGAGGGAGTCCACCGACACCACCGGCACGCCCGCCTCGTCGCAGGCGACCAGCCGCACCCCGGAGCCGTTGCGGGTCAACCGCACCCGCAGCAGCCCCGCCCCCGACGCGTGCACCTGCACACCCTCGAACGCGAACGGCACCCGCGGCCCACTCGACTCCTCCGTGCCCGGCAGCAGCCCGATCGGATGCAGAGCGGCGTCCAGCAGCGCCGGGTGCACCCCGAACCGGGCGGCCTCCGCCGCCGCGTCGTCCGGCAGCGCCACCTCGGCGTACACGTCCTCCTCGGCGGTCCACACCCGACGCAGCCCCTGGAACACCGGCCCGTACGCCAGGCCGTGCCCGAGCAGCGCCGGGTACCAGCCCGCCAGGTCCACCTCGGCGGCGCCGGCTGGCGGCCAGGCGGCCGGCCGCGGCTCGTCCGCCGACGCCGGTTCCAGCACGCCCTCCGCGTGGCGGGTCCAGCCCACCTCGGGGTCGTCGTGCGGACGGGAGTAGACGGCGACGGGGCGCTGCGGCGACTCCGACGCGGAGACCCGCACCTGGATCCGTACGGCGCCGGACTCGGGGAGCACCAGCGGCACCAGCACCGTCAGGTCGCGCAGCCGCGGCAGGTCCACCTCGTCGCCGGCGCGCACGGCCAGCTCGACCAGCGCCGTACCCGGGACCAGCGTCACGCCGGAGACCACGTGGTCGGCCAGCCAGGGGTGCGTGCTCAGGGAGATCCGGCCGGTCAGCACGACCTCGTCGTCGCCGGCCAGGTCCACCGCCGCGCCGAGCAGCCCGTGACCGGCCACGCCGAGGCCGGCGCCGCTGACGTCACCGGCCCGCAGCCGGCCCACGGCCGGCCAGAAGCGCTGCCGCTGGAACGGGTACGTCGGCAGGTCCACCGGGCGGGTCGCGGCCGGCAGGAGGGCGGTCCAGGTGACCGGCACGCCGTGCACGTGCAGCTCCGCCAGCGCGTGGACCAGCGACACCGGTTCCGGTCGCCCCGGGCGGAGGGTCGCCACGACCGCCGCCGACGGCGCGGCGTCGTCGTCCGGCAGGCAGGCGCCCACCATGCCGGCGAGCACCGCGTCGGGGCCGAGTTCGAGGAACGTACGGACGTTGCGCTCGCGGAGGCTCGCGACGCCGTCGGCGAACCGGACCGTCTCCCGGACGTGCCGGACCCAGTAGTCGGGGGTGCCGATCTCGTCCGGGTCGGCGACCTGGCCGGTCAGGTTGGACACGATCGGCAGGACGGGCCAGTGGAACGTCAGCCCGTCGAGCACCTGCCGGAACTCGGCCAGCATCGGCTCCATCAGCGGGCTGTGGAACGCGTGGCTGACGGTCAGCCGGCGGGTGCGCGCGCCCCGGTCCCGCCAGAGCCGCTCGACCTCGCCCAGGGCCTCGACGTCCCCGGAGACCACCACGGCGTTCGGGGCGTTCACCGCCGCGACGCCGATCCGGTCGGTCAGGCCCGCGATCGACTCGGCCACCGCGTCCTCGGCGGCGGCCACGGCGAGCATGCCGCCGCCGGCGGGCAGCGCCTGCATGAGCCGGCCGCGCGCGGCGACCAGCGCGCACGCGTCGGCCAGGCTGAACAGGCCGGCCACGTGGGCGGCGGCCACCTCTCCGATGGAGTGCCCGGCCACCAGGTCCGGCGCCACACCGAACGACTCGACCAGCCGGAACAGGGCCACCTCGACGGCGAACAACCCCGCCTGGGTGAACACCGTCTGGTCCAGCAACTCCGCCTCCGGCGTGCCCGCCTCGGCGAACAGCACCTCACGCAGCGCACGCGGCAGCAGCGCATCAAGGTGCCCACACACCTCGTCCAGGGCGGCGGCGAAGACCGGGAACGCCGCGTACAACTCGCGACCCATGCCGGCGCGCTGCGCCCCCTGACCCGAGAAGAGGACGGCGGTCCGTCCGGTCCGGGCCACCCCCCGCACGACGGCGGCCGAGGGCTCGTCGTCGGCCAGCGCGGCGAGGGCGGTGAGCAGTCCGGCGCGGTCGCCGGGCAGCAGCACCGCGCGGTGCTCGAAGGTGGTCCGGCCGGTGGCGAGCGCCCGGCCGAGGTCGGCGACGGTCAGGTCCGGCTCGTCGTCGACCAGGTTCCGCAGCCGGCGCGCCTGCGCGCGCAGGGCGGCGTCGTCGCGGGCCGAGAGGACGCAGGCGACGAGGTCGCCCGGGACGGCCGTGGCGGGCGGTGCGGGCTGCGCCGGGGCGGGCTCCGGGGCCTGCTCGATGATGGTGTGCGCGTTGGTGCCGCTGATGCCGAACGACGACACCGCCGCGCGGCGGGGCCGGTCCGCGGCGGGCCACGACCGCGCCTCGGTGAGCAGGGCGACCGACCCGGTCGTCCAGTCGATGTGCGGGGACGGCTTCTCGGCGTGCAGGGTCGGCGGCAGCATGCCGTGCCGCATCGCCAGCACCATCTTGATCACGCCGGCGACGCCGGCCGCCGCCTGGGCGTGGCCGATGTTGGACTTGACCGACCCCAGCCACAGCGGCCGGTCCTGCGGCCGGCCCTGCCCGTACGTGGCCAGCAGCGCCTGCGCCTCGATCGGGTCGCCCAGGGCGGTGCCGGTGCCGTGCGCCTCGACGGCGTCCACGTCGGTCGTGGTCAGCCGGGCGTTGGCGAGTGCCTGCCGGATCACCCGCTGCTGGGCGGGCCCGTTCGGCGCGGTCAGGCCGCTGCTCGCGCCGTCCTGGTTCACCGCGCTGCCGCGGACGACGGCGAGGACGCGGTGGCCGTTGCGCTGCGCGTCGGAGAGGCGCTCCAGCAGGAGCATGCCGACGCCCTCGGCGAAGCCGGTGCCGTCGGCGCCCGCGCCGAACGCCTTGCACCGCCCGTCGGGCGACAGGCCGCGTTGCCGGGAGAACTCGGTGAGCATGCCGGGGGTGGACATGACGCTCACCCCGCCGGCGAGCGCGAGCCGGCACTCGTCCTGCCGCAGCGCCTGGGTGGCCAGGTGCAGCGCCACCAGCGACGACGAGCAGGCGGTGTCGACGGTGACCGCGGGACCCTCGAGGCCGAACAGGTACGAGATCCGGCCCGAGGCGACGCTGCCGGCGCTGCCGTTGCCGACGTGGCCGCCCAGTTCGTCGTCGGTGCCGGCGGCCTGGGAGGCGTAGTCGTGGTAGATGAGCCCGACGTAGACGCCGGTGCTGCTGCCCCGCGCCGAGTGGGGGTCGATCCCGGCCCGTTCGAAGGCCTCCCAGGACGTCTCCAGCAACAGCCGCTGCTGCGGGTCCATCGCGAGGGCCTCCCGGGGGGAGATCCCGAAGAACGCGGCGTCGAACTGCGCGGCGTCGTGCAGGAAGCCGCCCTGGCGCGGTACGGAGGCGTCGTCCTCGCCGCCGGCACGCAGGTCGTCGAGGTTCCAGCCCCGGTCGGTGGGGAACGGCGAGATGACGTCGGCGCCGTTGGTGACCACATCCCAGAGCTGCTCGGGGGTCTGCACGTCGCCGGGGAACCGGCAGGCCATGCCGATGATGGCGATCGGCTCGTCGAGGGCGGCGGCGGTGCCGACCGCGGCGGGCCGGTCCACGGCGGCCGCGCCGCCGAGTTCCTCGTCGAGGAACTCGGCGAGCACCACCGGGGTGGGGTAGTCGAACGCCACGGTCGCGGGCAGCCGCAACCCGGTCGCGGCGGAGAGCCGGTTGCGCAGCTCCACCGAGGTGAGCGAGTCGAAGCCCAGTTCCTTGAAGGCGCGCTGGGCGTCGACGCCGTCGGCCGAGCGGTGCCCGAGCACGGCCGCCACGCTGCCGGCCACCAGGTCGAGCAGGTGCCCGCGCCGCTCCGCCGGGCTGAGCATCGCCAGCCGGTCCCGCACCGAGGCGGTGTCCGCCAGGCCGCGGCCCACCGCGCGCCGGGCCGGGTTGGAGGCCCGGACCACGTCACGCAGCAGGCTGGGCACGGGCTGGCCGGTCGGCCGCGACGCCGCCGGCGGCAGGTTCATGAGGACGAGGTGCGCGTTGCCGCGCTGCCGCGCCAGCTCGAAGAGCGCCACGCCCTGCCGGTCGGTCAGCGGGGCGCTGGTGGCGCGGATCGCCTTGCGGTGTTCGGTGCCGCCCAGGTGCGCGGTCATGGCGCTGCTGGTGGCCCAGAGGCCCCAGGCGAGGCTGGTGGCGGGCAGGCCCTGCTCCCGGCGGTGCCGGGCGAGGGCGTCGAGGAACGCGTTGGCGGCCGCGTAGTTGGCCTGCCCCGGGGAGCCGAGGGTGGCCGCCACCGAGGAGAACAGCACGAACGCCGCGAGGTCCAGGTGGCGGGTGGCCTCGTGCAGCGCCCAGCCGGCGTCCACCTTCGGCGTCAGGACGGCGTGCAGGGCCGGCGCGTCGAGCGAGCCGATGGTCGCGTCGGCGATGACCCCGGCGGTGTGGACCACCGCGGTCAGCGGGTGCGCCGGCTCCACCAGTTCCAGCAGCCGGGTCACCTGCGCGGGGTCGGCCACGTCGGCGGTGCCGACGGTGACCCGGGCGCCCGCGCGGGTCAGCTCCTCGACCAGGTCCCGGTACTGCTCCGGGCCGCGCCGGGAGGCCAGCAGCAGGTGCCGCGCCTGGCCGGTGGTGACGAGGTGCCGGGCGAACACGCCGGCGAGGGCGCCGCCGGCGCCGGTGATCAGCACGGTGCCGTCCGGGTCGGCGGGCGCGGGCACCCGCAGGACGACCTTGCCGATGTGCCGGGCCTGGCTGATGTGCCGCAGCGCCTGCCGGGCCTGCCGCACGTCCCACGCCCGTACGGGCAGTGGCCGCAGCGCGCCCTGCGCGAAGAGGGCGAGCACCTCGGTGAGCATCTCGCCGATGCGCCGGTGGCCGGCCTCGTTCAGGTCGAACGCGCGGTAGGTCACGCCCGGGTGCCGGGCGGCGACCACGTCGGGGTCGCGCAGGTCGGCCTTGCCCATCTCCACGAACCGGCCGCCGCGGGGCAGCAGCCGCAGCGACGCGTCGACGAACTCGCCGGCCAACGCGTCCAGCACCACGTCCATCCCGGCGCCGCCGCTGGCCGCGCCGAAGGTCTGCTCGAACTCGGTGGTCCGCGAGGAGGCGATCCGCTCCTCGGCGACTCCCAGGCCGCGCAGCACGCCCCACTTGCCGGGGCTGGCGGTGGCGTACACCGTCGCGCCCCAGTGTCGGGCGAGCTGGATGGCGGCCATGCCGACGCCGCCGGCGCCGTTGTGGATGAGCACGGACTCGCCGGCCCGCAGGTCGGCGAGGTCCCGCAGCGCGTAGTACGCGGTCAGGAAGACCACCGGCACGGACGCGGCCTGGGCGAAGGACCAGCCGGCGGGGATCTTCGCGACGAGGTCGCGGGTGGCGATCACCTCGGGGGCGAAGGCGGGCTCGAACATGCCGAGCACCCGGTCGCCGGGTGCCAGGTCGGCCACGCCGGGGCCGACCTCGAGCACCACGCCGGCGCCCTCGCTGCCCATCACGGCCGTCGGATCGGGGTACATCCCGAGGCCGATCAGCACGTCGCGGAAGTTGACCCCGGCCGCGCGCACGGCGATGCGCACCTGGCCCGCGTCCAGGGCGACGGCCGTGGCGGGCACCATGCCGATGCCGTCCAGCGTGCCGGGGCTGACCGCCCCGACCCGCCACAGCCCGGCCGGCGGGACGAGTTCCTCGGCGGCCGTGCCGGCGGGCCGGCCCAGGCGGGGGGTGCGCACCTCGTCGCCGCGTACGGCCACCTGACCGCCGGTGGCCGACGGGTCCTCGGCCACGGCGGCCAGCACGGCGAGGGTGGCCGGGGTGAGTTCGCCGTCGACGTCGGCGAGGACGATCCGCCCCGGGTGCTCGGACTGCGCGGAGCGCAGCAGGCCCCAGACCGCCGCGCCGGGCAGGTCCCGCAGCGCGTCGGCCGGGGTGGCGGCCACGGCGCCGCGGGTCAGCACCACCAGCGTCGTGTCGGCCAGGGCCGAGCTGTCCAGCCAGGACCGCACCACGGCCAGGACCCGGGCGGTGGCCGTACGGACGAGGTCGGGCAGGTCGCTTTCCGGCGTGCCGGCGCGCACCGGGAGGACCAGCGCGCGGGGCGCCTCGGCCGAGCCGGCCGAGACCGCCGCGGTCAGCTCGTCGACGGTCGGGAAGACCGGCGTGGCCAGGCCCGCCGGCGCGTCCCCGTCGCCGAGCAGCGCCCAGCCGGAGACGTCCCGCGCCGGGGTGACCGGCTCGGTCTGCCACGTCACCTCGAACAGCGACCGCTCCGCGGCCTCGGCGCCGGAGGCGTCGGTCATCTCCCGCAGGGCGAGCGACTCGACGGACACCACCGGCGCGCCGGACTCGTCGCCGGCCACCAGCCGCACGCGCGAGCCCGACCGGGTCAGCCGCACCCGCAGCGTCCTGGCGCCGGACGCGTGCACCTGCACGCCCTCGAACGCGAAGGGCACGCGCGGTCCGCCGGACCGCTCGGTCAGCAGCAGCCCGACGGGGTGCAGCGCGGCGTCCAGCAGTGCCGGGTGCACGGCGAAGCTGGCCGCGTCGGCGGCCGCCTCGTCCGGCAGGGCGACCTCGGCGTACGCCTCGTCGCCGGCGGTCCACAGCCGCCGCAGGCCCCGGAACGCCGGCCCGTAGGCCAGGCCGCGCTCCGCCAGCGCCGGGTACCAGCCGGCGAGGTCCACCTCGGCGCCCCCGGTGGGCGGCCAGGGGCCCAACGTCGGCTCGTCGGTGGCCTCCTCCAGCAGGCCGTCGGCGTGCCGCGTCCACGCGTCCTCGGGGTCGCCGTCGGGCTGCGAGTGCACCGCCACGGGCCGGGCGCCGGAGCCGTCGGCCGCGCCGACGCGCACCTGCACGCGGACCGCGCCCGAGTTCGGCAGCACCAGCGGCGCGGCGACGGTCAGCTCCCGCACCCGCGAGACGCCGACCTCGTCGCCGGCCCGCACCGCGAGCTCGACCAGGGCGGTGCCCGGCAGCACCAGCGCGCCGCCGACCACGTGGTCCGCCAGCCAGGGGTGCGTCGACGCCGACAGCCGGCCGGTCAGCACGACCTCGTCGTCACCGGCGAGGCGCACCGCCGCGCCGAGCAGCCCGTGCCCGGCCGCGCCCAGCCCCGCGCCCGACACGTCGCCGGTCGCGGACCGGTCGACCGCCGGCCAGAACCGGTCCCGCTGGAAGGCGTACGTGGGCAGGTCGACCGGGGCGGCGCCGGAACCGGCGAACACGCCCGCCCAGTCGACGGGCACCCCGGCGACGTGCAGGTCGCCCAGGTTGGCCAGCAGCTGGCGCGGCCCGTTCTCGTCGCGGCGCAGCGAGCCCACCATCACTCCGGCGCCGGCGGCCCTGTCGAGCGCGTCCTGGACGGCCACCTTGAGCACGGGGTGCGGGCTGACCTCGACGAAGGCCCGGAAGCCCTGTTCGATCAGCCGGTCCACGACCGGCGCGAGCCGGACCGTCTCGCGCAGGTTGCGGTACCAGTAGTCCGCGTCGAGCTCGGCGGTGTCGATCGGCTCGCCGGTGACGGTGGAGTGGAAGGCCACCGTCGTGGACCGCGGGTCGACGGTGCCGAATCCGGCGGTCACGTCGTCGCGGATCGCGTCGACGTGACCGCTGTGCGCCGCGAAGTCCACGGCGACCTGCCGGGCGCGGATGTCGCGCTCGGCGCAGTGCGCGATCAGCGCGGCGACCGACGCCGAATCGCCGGCGACCACGGTCACGGCGGCGCCGTTGAGGGCGGCGACGGAGAGGCTCCCCCGCCACGGCGCGATCAGCTGCTCGGTGTCGGCGGCCGGGAGCGGGACGGACACCATGCCGCCCCGACCGGCGATCGCCAGCAGGCCGCGGCTGCGCGCCACGACGAGCCGCGCCGCGTCGGCGAGGGTCAGCGCGCCGGCGACGCAGGCCGCCGCGAGTTCGCCCTGCGAGTGCCCGACGACGGCGGCCGGTTCGATGCCGCACGAGCGCCAGAGCTGCGCCAGGGACACCATGACGGAGAAGAGCGCGGGCTGGACCACGTCCACCCGGTCCAGGGGCGGCGCACCGGGCGCCTGCCGGAGCACGTCCTCGAGGGACCAGTCCACCAGCCGGGACAGCTCCTCGGCGCACTCCCCCATGTGCTGCCGGAAGACCGGCGAGGTCTCCAGCAGGTCCAGCGCCATCCCCGTCCACTGGGAGCCCTGGCCCGGGAAGACGAAGACGACCTTCGGCGCGGCGTCCACGCCGGCCGGCGAGCTGTCGGCGGAGGCGAGGGCGGCCAGTCGGGTGACCGCGTCGTCCCGGTCGGCGGCCACGACGACCGCGCGGTACGGGTGGTGGGCCCGCTGGGCGGCCAGGGAGAACCCGAGGTCGCGCGGGTCCAGGTCGGCGGCGGCGGCGAGCCGCTCGGCGAGGCGGGCGGCCTGCGCACCGAGCGCGCGGGGGCTCCGGCCGGACACCAGCAGGGGTACGGCGGCGGGCCCGACCAGGCCGGGAAGCTCTCCCGCCGGCGGGGGCGTCGCCGGGGCCGGCTCGTCGGGCGCCTGCTCGATGATGGTGTGCGCGTTGGTGCCGCTGATGCCGAACGACGACACCGCCGCCCGGCGCGGCCGCTCGACCGCCGGCCACGGCCGCGCGTCGGTGAGCAGGGCGACCGCCCCGGCGCTCCAGTCGACGTGGGGCGACGGCTCGTCCACGTGCAGGGTCGGTGGCAGCACGCCGTGCCGCATCGCCTGCACCATCTTGATCACGCCGGCCACACCGGCCGCCGCCTGCGCGTGACCGATGTTCGACTTGATCGAGCCGAGCCAGAGCGGTTCCCCGCCGTCGCGGTCCTGCCCGTAGGTGGCCAGCACCGCCTGCGCCTCGATCGGGTCGCCGAGAACGGTGCCGGTGCCGTGCGCCTCGACGGCGTCCACGTCCGCCGGGGTCAGCCGCGCGTTCTCCAGGGCCTGCCGGATCACCCGCTGTTGCGACGGGCCGTTCGGGGCGGTCAGCCCGTTGGACGCGCCGTCCTGGTTGACCGCGGAGCCGCGCACCACGGCGAGCACCCGGTGCCCGTTGCGCCGGGCGTCGGACAGGCGCTCCACCAGCAGCATCCCCACGCCCTCGGACCAGCCGGTGCCGTCGGCGCCGGCGGCGAACGCCTTGCAGCGCCCGTCCGGGGCCAGCCCGCCCTGCCGGGAGAACTCGGAGAACATGCCGGGCTGCCCCATCAGCGCCACCCCGCCGGCCAGGGCCATGTCGCACTCGCCGCCGCGCAGCGCCTGGGCGGCGAGGTGCAGCGCCACCAGGGACGAGGAGCAGGCGGTGTCGACGGTTACGGCCGGGCCTTCGAGGCCGAACGTGTAGGCGACCCGTCCGGAGGCGACGCTGCCCGCGGTGCCGGTCAGCAGGTGCCCCTCGAGGCCGTCCAGGTCGTCGCGTCCGCTGGTGGCGTAGCCGGAGGAGGCGGCGCCGATGAAGACACCGGTGGCGGTGCCGCTGAGCGCGGTGGGGTCGATGCGGGCGTACTCGAAGCTCTCCCAGGCGGTCTCCAGCAGCAGCCGCTGCTGCGGGTCCATGGCCAGCGCCTCGCGGGGGCTGATGTTGAAGAAGCCGGCGTCGAAGTCGGCCGCGTCGTAGAGGAAGCCGCCCTGGTCGGTGACGGTGCCGCCCGCCTGGTCGCCGTCCGTGCCGTACAGCCGGTCGAGGTCCCAGCCGCGGTCGGTGGGGAATTCGCCGATCGCGTCGGAACCGGAGGTGACGAGCTGCCACAGCTGCTCGGGGGTGGCGACACCGCCGGGGTAGCGGCAGGCCATGCCGATGATGGCGATCGGCTCGTCGGCGTCGGCGGTGACGACCGTACGGACCGTGGGGCCGGCGCCGGTGGACGGGCCGAGCTGCGCGAACAGGTGGTCGGCCAACCGGGCCGGGGTGGGGTGGTCGAAGGCCAGCGTGGCGGAGAGCCGCAGCCCGGTCGCGGCGCCCAGCCGGTTGCGCAGTTCCACCGAGGTCAGCGAGTCGAACCCGAGGTCCTTGAAGGCCCGGGCGGCGGGGACCGCCTGCGCCGAGGCGTGACCCAGCACCGTGGCGGCCTGCCCGCAGACGAGGTCGACCAGCGCCTGCCGGGCGTCCGCCTCGGACAGGCCGGCGAGCCGGTCGCGCCACGACGTCCCGACGGTCGGCTGGTCGGTGGCCGCGCGACGCCGTCCGCCGCGCAGCAGGTGCCGCAGCAGCGGCGGCACGTGGCTCGCCTCGCCGGTGACCTGGAGTCGGGCCGCGACGACGACCGGTTGCACCGCCGGCAGGGCGGCGTCGAGGAGTTCGGCGCCCTCGGCCGGGGAGAGACCGCTCATTCCGACCCGCCGCAGCCGCTGCTGGTCGTCGCCGTCGAGGTGGGCGGTCATCGCGCTGGCGGTGGCCCACATGCCCCAGGCGATGCTGGTGGCGGGCAGCCCCTGCTGCCGGCGGTGCTGGGCGAGGGCGTCGAGGAACGCGTTGGCGGCCGCGTAGTTGCCCTGCCCCGGGGAGCCGAGGGTCGCCGCGACGGAGGAGAACAGCACGAACGCCGCGAGGTCCAGGTGCCGGGTCGCCTCGTGCAGCGCCCAGCCGGCGTCCACCTTGGGCGCCATCACCGTACGCAGGGCGGACTCGTCCAGCGAGCCGATGGTCGCGTCGGCGATCATCCCGGCGGTGTGCACCACCGCGGTCAACGGGTGTGCCGGGTCGATCCCGGCGACCAGCCCGGTGACCTGCGCGGGATCGCTGACGTCGACCGTCACGGCGGTGACGTCGGCGCCCGCGTCGGTCAGTTCCCGGACCAGGGCGGCGTAGTCGTCGGCGCCGGGCCGGCCGGGTTCGCGCCGGGAGGCCAGCAGCAGGTGGCGGGCCTGGCCGGTGGCGACCAGGTGTCGCGCGACCACGCCGGCCAGGGTCCCGGCCGCGCCGGTGACCAGCACGGTGCCCTCGGGGTCGAGGGGCGCGGGGATGCGGAGCACCACCTTGCCGACGTGGCGGGCCTGGCTGACGTGCCGCAGCGCCTGCCGGGCCTGCCGCACGTCCCACGCCCGTACGGGCAGCGGCCGCAGCGCGCCCTGCGCGAAGAGGGCGAGCACCTCGGTGAGCATCTCGCCGATCCGGGTGCTGCCCGCCTCGTTCAGGTCGAACGCCCGGTAGGCCACGCCCGGGTGGTCGGCGGCGACCGCCTCCGGGTCGCGCAGGTCGGCCTTGCCCATCTCCACGAACCGGCCGCCCCGCGGCAGCAGCCGCAGCGACGCGTCGACGAACTCGCCGGCCAACGCGTCCAGCACCACGTCCACCCCGGCGCCACCGGTGGCCGCGCCGAAGACCTGCTCGAACTCCGTGGTCCGCGACGACGCGATCCGCTCCTCGGCCACCCCGAGGCCACGCAGCACGCCCCACTTGCCGGGGCTCGCCGTCGCGTGGACGGTGGCGCCGAGGTGGTGGGCGAGCTGGATGGCGGCCATGCCGACGCCGCCCGCCCCGTTGTGGATGAGCACCGACTCGCCGGCCCGCAGGCCGGCCAGGTCGCGCAGCGCGTAGTACGCGGTCAGGAAGACCAGGGGGACGGACGCCGCCTGGGTGAAGGTCCAGCCGGCGGGCATCTTGGCGATGCGCTCCCGGTGGGCGACCGCCTGCGGGCTGAACCCGAGTTCGAACATGCCCATCACCCGGTCGCCCGGCGCCAGGTCGGTCACGCCGGGGCCGACCTCGACCACCACGCCCGCGCCCTCGCTGCCCATCACGGCCGCCGGATCCGGGTACATCCCCAACGCGATCAACACGTCGCGGAAGTTCACCCCCGCCGCGCGCACGGCGATGCGTACCTGCCCCGCGTCCAGCGCCCCGGGCACGGCACGGACCAGCTCGATCCCGTCCAGGGTGCCGGGCGCCACCGCGGCCAGGTGCCACGGCCCGGACGGCGGCGTCAGCTCGTCGCCCACCGGCCGTACCAGCCTCGGCACGAGGGTCCGCTCGCCCCGCAGTGCGAGCTGCCCGCCGGAGACCGACGGGTCGATCGCGGCCCCGGCCAGCACGGCGAGGGTCGCGGGGGTCAGCTCGCCCTCGACGTCGGCCAGGACGATCCGCCCCGGGTGCTCCGACTGCGCCGACCGCAGCAGGCCCCAGACCGCCGCGGCCGCCAGGTCGGTGACCTGGTCGTCGTCCCCGGCGGCCACCGCGCCCCGGGTCACCACCACGAGCTTGGTGTCCGCCAGCGGCTCGGCGGCGAGCCAGGACCGCAGCACGTCCAGGACACCGTTGGTGACCGCCCGCACGGCCTCCGGCACGGCGACGCCGGGCTCGCCGGCCGGCACCGTCAGCAGCACCTGCCGGGGCGCGGCCCCGCCCGCCGCCAGCGCCGCCACGTCCGCGAAGACCGGCAGCTCGGGCAGCGCGGCCGGGGTCTGCCGGCCCAGCGCCGCCCACCCCGGCAGGTCGTCGACTCCGACGATCTGGTCGGCCTGCCAGGCCACGTCGAACAGCGACCGGGCGGCGGCGCCCCGGGTCGCCGTGGCGGTCATCTCCCGCAGCACCAGGGAGTCCACCGACACCACCGGCGCGCCCGACGCGTCGCAGGCGACCAGCCGCACCCCGGAGCCGTCCCGGGTCAACCGCACCCGCAGCGTCCTGGCACCCGAGGCGTGCACCTGCACACCCTCGAACGCGAACGGCACGCGCGGCCCGCTCGCCGCCTCCGCCGCCAGCAGCAGCGCCACCGGGTGCAGCGCGGCGTCCAGCAGCGCCGGGTGCACCCCGAACGCGGTCGCGTCCCCCGCCGCCCCGTCCGGCAGCGCCACCTCGGCGAAGGCCTCGCCGTCGGCCGTCCAGGCCCGCCGAACGCCCTGGAACACCGGCCCGTACGACAGGCCGTGCTCCGCCAGCGCCGGATACCAGCCGGTCAGGTCCACCTCGGTCGCGCCCGCCGGGGGCCACGCCCCGACGCCCGGCTCGTCGGCCGACACCGGTTCGAGCACGCCGTCGGCGTGCCGCAGCCACTCGGCGTCGTCGTCCTCGGGCTGGGAGTACACGGAGACCGACCGGGCGGCGGAGCCGTCGGCAGCGCCGACCCGCACCTGCACGCGTACCGCACCGGACTCCGGCAGCACCAGCGGCGCCGCCACGGTCAGCTCCCGCACCCGCGACGCGCCCACCTCGTCGCCGGCGCGCACCGCCAGCTCCACCAGCGCGGTGCCCGGCACCACCACGGCACCGCCGACCACGTGGTCCGCGAGCCACGGGTGCGTCGACGCCGACAACCGGCCGGTCAGCACCACCTCGTCGTCGCCGGCGAGCCGCACCGCCGCACCGAGCAGCGGGTGCCCCGCCACGCCCAGGCCGGCGCCGGACACGTCGCCGACCCGCCACGGCACCACCTCGGGCCAGAACCGCTCCCGCTGGAAGGCGTACGTGGGCAGGTCCACCCGCCGGGCGGCGGTGTCGGCGAACCACGGCTGCCAGCTCACCGGCACCCCGTGCACGTGCAGCTCGGCCAGCGCCGCCAGGAGCGCCTGCGCCTCCGGCCGGTCCCGGCGCTGGGTGGCGACGGTCAGCACGTCGTCGTCCGGCAGGACGTCCGCCGTCATCGCGGTCAGCACGCTGCGCGGACCGACCTCCAGGAAGGTGTCGACACCGGCGTCGCGCAGGGCGGCGATCCCGTCGGCGTAGCGCACGGCCTCGCGGACGTGCCGCACCCAGTACTGCGGGGTGCGAATCTCGTCGGCGTCGGCGAGCGCCCCGGTCAGGTTCGACACGATCGGCAGCGTGGGCGCGGCGAAGGTCAGCCGCTCGACGATGCCGCGGAACCGCTCCAGCACCGGCTCCATCAGCGGGCTGTGGAACGCGTGGCTCACGGTCAACCGGCGGGTACGCACACCCCGGTCCCGCCAGGTCCGCTCCACCTCGTCGAGCGCGTCGACGGCGCCGGACACCACGACCGAGGTCGGACCGTTGACCGCCGCGATGCCGACCCGGTCGGCCAGCCCGGCGATGGACCCGACCACCGCCGCCTCGTCGGCGGCGACGGCGAGCATGCCGCCGCCGTCGGGCAGCGACTGCATCAGCCGACCCCGCGCCGCCACAAGCAGGCAGGCGTCCTGGAGGGACAGCACCCCGGCCACGTGCGCCGCGGCGATCTCGCCGATCGAGTGTCCGCCCACGAAGTCCGGCACCACGCCGAACGACTCCACCAGCCGGAACAGCGCCACCTCGACGGCGAACAGCCCGGCCTGGGTGAAGGCGGTCTGGTCCAGCAGCTCCGCCTCGGGGGTGCCCGCCTCCGCGAACAGCACCTCCTTGAGCGGGCGCGGCAGCACCCGGTCCAGGTGCCCGCACGCCTCGTCCAGGGCGGCGGCGAAGACGGGGAACTCGCCGTACAGCTCCCGGCCCATGCCGGCGCGCTGCGCGCCCTGGCCGGAGAAGAGCACCGCCAGCGGGCCCCGGTCCCCGGCCTGGCCGGTGACCACCGTGCCCGACGACTCGCCCGCCGCCAGGGACTCCAGGCCGGCCAGCAGGCCCGCCCGGTCCTCGGCGAGCACCACCGCGCGCCGGTCGAGCGTCGACCGGGACACCACCGACGACCAGGCCACGTCGAGCGGGCGCTGCTCCTCGTCGTCGCCCAGCCAGCGGGCCCACCGGCCGGCCTGCGCGGACAACGCCGCGGGGTGCGCGGCGGAGAGCAGCACCGGCGCGACGGCGGGCCGGCGGGCCGGGGTGGCCTCGTCGGCGGCCGGGTCGGCGGTGGGCGCCTGCTCCAGGATCAGGTGGGCGTTCGTGCCGCTCATGCCGAAGGACGACACGGCGGCCCTGCGGACGTGCTCGCCGCCCGTCCACGGGCGGGCCTCGTCCAGCAGGGACACGGCGCCGGTCGACCAGTCGATGTGCGGGGACGGCTGGGCGACGTGCAGGGTGGGCGGCAGCACGCCGTGGCGCATCGCCATCACCATCTTGATGACGCCGCCGGCGCCGGCCGCGGCCTGCGGGTGACCGATGTTCGACTTCAGCGACCCCAGCCACAGCGGCCGGTCGGTGGGCCGGCCCTGGCCGTACGTGGCCAGCAGCGCCTGAGCCTCGATCGGGTCGCCGAGCCGGGTGCCCGTGCCGTGCGCCTCGACGACGTCGATGTCGGACGGGGTGAGCCGGGCGTTCTCGAGCGCCTGCCGGATGACCCGCTGCTGCGAGGGACCGTTGGGGGCGGTCAGGCCGCTGCTGGCGCCGTCCTGGTTCACGGCGCTGCCCCGGATCACCGCCAGGACGGGGTGACCGTTGCGCCGGGCGTCGGAGAGCTTCTCGACGAGCAGCATGGCGACGCCCTCGGACCAGCCGGTCCCGTCGGCGTCGGCGGAGAATGCCTTGCACCGCCCGTCGGAGGCGAGCCCCCGCTGGCGGGAGAACTCGACGAAGGCGCCGGGCGTGGCCAGCACGGTCACGCCGCCGGCCACGGCGAGGGAGCACTCGCCGTCGCGCAGGGCCTGACCGGCGAGGTGCAGGGCGACCAGCGAGGAGGAGCAGGCGGTGTCGATCGTGACGGCCGGCCCCTCCAGCCCGAAGGAGTACGCCAGCCGGCCGGACATGACGCTCGCGGCCGTGCCGGTGAGGACGTAGCCCTCCGTGCCCTCGGGCAGTTGCCGCAGCACCGACGTGTAGTCCTGCCCCGCGGTGCCGACGAACACCCCGGTACGGCTGCCCCGCACCGACGTGGCGTCGATGCCGGCCCGCTCGAAGACCTCCCAGGTCACCTCGAGCAGGAGCCGCTGCTGCGGGTCCATGGCCAGCGCCTCGCGCGGCGAGATCCCGAACAGGCTCGGGTCGAACAGGCCGGCGTCGCGCAGGAAGCCGCCCCGGTTGCTGTAGGTGGTGCCGGGGTGGTCCGGGTCGGGGTCGTAGAGCCCGTCGAGGTCCCAGCCCCGGTCGTCGGGGAACGTGCCGGTGGCGTCCACACCGCCCGCGACCAGGTCCCAGAGATCCTCCGGCGAGGCGACCCCGCCGGGGAACCGGCAGGCCATGCCGACGATCGCGATCGGCTCGGCGTCCTCGTTCTCCAGCTCGGTCAGGCGCCGGCGCGCCAGGCGGAGCTCGGAGGTCACCCACTTCAGGTGTTCGAGGAGCTTGTCTTCGTCCGCCATGACCCACCCGCCCAGAGCTTGCTATCGATCGGAATCTGCCGATTCGTTGACCACACCACCGCCGACGGAACGGCTTCGTGCACAGGTGGGTGGAGACATGGCCGTTTCGGCTCATGAACCCGACACCTGTTCCGAATTCCGGTTGTCGTGCCTGCTCAGGCGCCCGCCACGCCGGACCGTCCCGCCGACACATGCCCGCCACCGTGACTGGACGGTACTGAGCGCCCATCGCGCGCCCAACCCCTAGAGAACCCCTGATCGGCCGGCCCGCGAGGGCCGTCGCGACGGGCCGGCGAGGGAGCCGTGACCAGCATCGCGACGGCCGCTCAGGCGGGCTGTCCGGCGACCGCGGGCAGGATGCGGCGCAGCCGTCCCGGGGGCGTCGAGCGGCGACGCCACTCCCGGGGGTAGCCCACCGAGACCTCCTCGAACCGGACCCCGTCGTACCAGGTGGTGCGCGGGATGTGCAGGTGGCCGTAGACGGCGACGCGGGCGTCGAAACGGACGTGCCAGTCGGCGGTGGCCTCGGTGCCGCACCACTGCGCGAACTCCGGGTACCGCAGGATCCGGGTGGGCTCCCGGACGAGCGGGAAGTGGTTGACCAGGACGGTGGGCAGCCCACCCCGTTCCGCGGTGAGCCGGCGCTCGGTCAGGGCCAGCCGCGCCCGGCACCAGGCGTCCCGGGTCGGGTACGGGTCCGGGTGCAGCAGGATCTCGTCGGTGCAGACCACGCCGACCTCGTGCGCCCGCGCCAGGGCCTGCTCCCGGGTGTACGTCCCGGCCGGCCGGAAGGTGTAGTCGTAGAGCACGAACAGCGGGGCGATCAGGACGGGATCGTCTCCCTGCGGGTCCCAGACGGGGTACGGGTCCTCGGGAGTGACCACCCCGAGCCCGCGGCAGAGTTCCACCAGGTGCTGGTAGCGCGCGTCCCCCCGCAGCTGGATCGGGTCCTCGCGGGGGGTCCAGAGCTCGTGGTTGCCGGGGGCCCAGATCACCTTGGCGAACCGGCGGCTGAGCAGTCCGAGCGCCCACTCGACGTCGGCGACGAACTCGCCGACGTCACCGGCGACGATGAGCCAGTCGCCCTCGCGCTCCGGCCGCAGCCGTTCGACGATGGCCTTGTTCTCCGCGTGGACCACGTGCAGGTCACTGATGGCGAGCAACTGAGGCAGGCCGGATCCGGCCATGCGGACCTCCCGTCCATCCGGGGTACCGCACGCACCCACATCCGCACCGCTCGCCTGCCGGTGGGCAGGGCGAGACGGCCTGACGGGCTCCGACCCTACGGAGCCGGGCCCACACAGGCACACCCCTAGACGGGCTGCGCGCACCCCTAGGCGGCCGTGCCGTGGCCGGCGTCGGCCACGGCACGGCGTACCCGCGCCGGCGGGGCGCCCCCACCGTCCGGTCAGGACTTGCCGAACTCCCGCTGGATGATGTCGAAGAGCTCCTCCCGGCTCGCTGACTCCAACTCCTCCGCCACGGCCGGCGCCGGTGCGGCGGCGGGTCGTCCCCGCCACCTGGCCACCAGCTCCTCCAGCCGGCCGACGACCGCGTCGTCGACCTGGTCGCCCGGCAGCCCGCCGAGGAGCTTGTCGAGGCGTTCGATCTCCGCCACGATCGGCAACGCCGGCTGCTCGGGGGCCAACTCGGCCCGCAGGTGACCAGCGAGCGCGGCCGGCGTCGGGTGGTCGAAGACGAGGGTGGCGGGCAGCCCGATGCCCGTTTCGGCGGTCAGCCGGTTGCGCAGCTCGACGGCGGTGAGCGAGTCGAAGCCCAGTTCGAGGAAGCCACGGCCGGGCCTGATCACGCCGGGCGTGGCGTGCCCCAGCACCGCCGCGGCGGTGCCGCGGACCAGGTCGAGCAGGATGCGGTCGCGCTCCGGCCCGGAGGCGGCGGCCAGGCGCTCACGCAGCGCCGACGCCGCGCCGCGGTCCTCGCCCTTCGGCGCCTCCGCGTCCGGCCCGGGCTGGGCCTCGGGGATGTCGGTGAACAGGCGGGACGGACGCAACGCCGTGAACGACGGCACGAACCGATCCCACCGCACATCCGCCACCACCACCTGACCCTC
>NZ_JBFABA010000079.1:0-20595 GCF_040640115.1 Micromonospora sp. NPDC023644
GGGCGGGGCCGGCGCCGGGGGGGGGGGCCCGGTGGCCCGCCGGCGGGGGGGGCGGCCCTCGGCGCGGGGCCCCGCCCCGCCGAGGCGGTGACGGGCCCCGGGCCGCTCAGGCGGGCAGCTGCCAGACCTGGTTGGCGCCGCCGAAGCAGTCCCAGATCTGCAGCCGGGTGCCGTCGGCGGAGCTGTTGTCGGTGGCGTCGAGGCACTTGTTGGCCTGCGGGTTGCGCAGCGTGCCGTTGGACTGGGCCTGCCAGACCTGGGCGCCGGTGCCGTTGCAGTCCCACAGCTGCACCTTGGCGCCGTTGGCGGTGGAGCCGCTGGCCACGTCGGCGCACTTGCCGAGGGCGCGCAGGGTGCCGTCGGTGCCCACCGTCCAGTTCTGGGCGGCGGTGCCGTTGCAGCCGTAGAGCTGCACGGCGGTGCCGTTGGCGGTGGAGGCCGCCGCCACGTCGACGCACTTGCCGCCGATCCCGGTGATCGGGCCGGTCCGTCCGACGGGCGGCGGGGTGGTGCCGCCGGTGGCGGTGTCGTAGATGGCGCTGACGAGGGAGGTGGCCCCGGTGGTGTCCTGGCTGAGTTCCCAGTTCATCATGCCGCCGGCGTTGGCCATGGCCCACTGGGTCTTGCGCTTCACCGTCGGGATGCCGTTGTAGCACTGCTGGGTCCCGCCGACCGTGGTGCAGTCGCGGTTGGCGTTGGCCGGGTCCATGGCGACCAGGGAGGCGTAGGTGTGGTAGCCGGGTCGGCTGTAGAACGGCACGCCGAGCACCGCCTTGCGGGCGGGCAGGCCGCGGGACTTCCAGTAGTTGACGGCGTTGATCGACCAGTCGTAGTTGGCGTGCGGGCTGCCGCCGTCGTACGCCATGATGTTGAGCCAGTCCACGTGGCCGAACACGGCCGGCTGCACGCCCTCGGCGTACCAGCCCTCGGAGACGACGGCGGCGGTGAGCAGCTTGCCCCGGCTGTGCAGGGCACCGGCCAGCTGCTGCATCAGCGCCGTGTAGTTGGTGGCCGAGGCGCCCGGGTCCGGGTACTCCCAGTCCATGTCGACGCCGTCGAGGTTGTACTGGTTGACGAAGTTGACCACGTTGTTGACGAACGCCGTACGGCTGCCCGCGTTGGCGGCGAGCGCCTCGAAGGCCGAGTCGTCGCCGTTGTTCCAGCCGCCGATGGCGATCGACACCTTGACGTTGCTGGCATGGCCGCGGGACACCAGCTGGGAGAGCTTCGCGGGGTTCTCCACCGGGCGGAGGGTGCCGTCGCCGTTGGGCAGCACGAACGCGTAGTTGACGTGGGTGAGCTTGCCGTACTGCACGGCGTTGACGTCGCCGGACCAGGACGGCAGGTAGCCGACGCTGCGGAAGTCGTTGGGCAGCACGGCGGCCTGCGCGGGGGCGGGGGCCAGCGTGAGGGTGGTGGCGGCGGTGGCCAGGGTGAGCAGGCCGGCGGCGAGGGCCGACCTGAGGCGGGACAGCGATGAGGGCATCGGGGCCTTCCCGTGGGCGGGTTGCGGCCGTGCCGCCCGCGCCGGCGGCCGCAACGATCAGGCGCCGTGCGCGGGCGTACGGGTGGGGACGGGGTGGAGATCCTCGAGGCAGCCAAATCCTAAGGAGTGTTAACTGTGTCGTCAACGATGATGTTCGATGAATAGGCGGCGTTTCGGGCGTGCCGGGCGGGCTGGGGTCGCCCCCGAACGACCGTTAAGCTGACCGGGTGGGATCCGACGAGCTGTATCCGCCCCGGCGGCTGACCGACGCCCAGCGCGCCACCGCCGCCGCGGGCCTGGACGCGCTGCTGCTGACTCCCGGCTCCGACCTGCGCTACCTGACCGGCTACGACGCGCACGAGGGGGAGCGGCTGACCTGCCTGGTGCTGCCCGCGCAGGGCGAGCCCACCCTGATCGTGCCCACCCTGGAGCGGCCCGCCGCCGAGGCGTCCCCGGCGCCGGCCACCGGCGTACGCATCGTCGACCACGCCGACGGCAGCGACCCGTACCCGCTGCTCGTCGCCGCGCTCGGCGGACCGGTGGCGGCGGTCGGGCTGGCCGACCGGATGTGGGCCGAGCAGGTCCTGGCCCTGCGCGCGGCGCTGCCCGGCGTCGCCCAGCGGCTGGCCTCCGAGGTGCTGCGCGAGATGCGCCTCCGCAAGTCGCCGGCCGAGGTCGCGGCGCTGGCCGAGGCGGGCGCGGCGATCGACGCGGTGCACGCGCGGATGGGGGAGTGGCTGCGACCGGGCCGCACCGAGGCGGAGATCGGCGCCGACATCGCCGCGGCGATCCGGGCCGCCGGCCACGTGAGCGTGGACTTCGTGATCGTCGCCGCCGGTCCGAACGGCGCCAGCCCGCACCACGGCACCTCCGACCGCCCGATCGGCGCCGGCGAACCGGTCGTCGTGGACATCGGCGGGACGATGCCGTCGGGCTACCGCTCCGACTGCACCCGCACCTACGTCGTCGGTGCCCCCGCGCCGGCCGAGTTCGTCGACTACTACGCGGTGCTGCACGCCGCCCAGCGGGCCGCGGTGGCCGCGGTCCGCCCCGGGGTCACCGCCTCCGACGTCGACGCGGCAGCCCGGGAGCCGATCGCCGCCGCCGGCTTCGGCGCGGCGTTCCTGCACCGCACCGGCCACGGCATCGGCCTGGACGGCCACGAGGAGCCATACGTGGTGGCCGGCAACGCCCGCCGCCTGGAGCCGGGGATGGCGTTCTCCGTCGAACCGGGCATCTACCTGGCGGGCCGGCACGGCGCCCGCATCGAGGACATCGTCGTCTGCGCCACGGACGGCGTGCAACGGCTCAACACCATCCCCACGGAGCTCATCGCGCTATGACTGTCGACCGGATCCTCCCCACCGACGAGGCCCACGACCTGCTCGACCTCGCCACCGAACTCGCCGACCGGGAGCTCGCGCCCCGGGCCGCCGGGTTCGAGGAGCGCGCGGAGTTCCCCCGCGAGGTGCTGCGCACCCTCGGGCGCGCCGGCCTGCTCGGCCTGCCCTACCCCGAGGAGTACGGCGGCGCCGCCCAGCCCTACGAGGTCTACCTCCAGGTGCTGGAGATCCTGGCCGGACGCTGGCTCGCCGTCGCCGAGGCGGTCAGCGTGCACACCCTGTCCTGCTACCCCCTCGCCCAGTTCGGCACGGACGAGCAGCGCAAGCTGCTGCCCGACATGATCGGCGGGGAGTTGCTCGGGGCGTACTGCCTGTCGGAGCCGCAGGGCGGGTCGGACGCCGCCGCGCTGACGACCAGGGCCGTGCGCGACGGCGACGCCTACGTGGTCGACGGCACCAAGGCGTGGATCACCCACGCCCGGGTGGCGGACTTCTACGACATCTTCTGCCGCACCGGCGGCCCCGGCCCGAAGGGCATCTCCTGCCTGCTGGCCGACCGCGCCACGCCCGGCATCGAGCCGCAGGCGGCCGAGCGGACGATGGGGCTGCGCTCCTCCCCGGTGGCGCAGATCGCCTTCGACTCGGCCCGGGTGCCGGCCGAGCGGCTGATCGGCGGGGAGGGGGCGGGCTTCACCATCGCCATGTCCGCCCTCGACTCGGGGCGGCTCGGCATCGCCGCCTGCGCGGTCGGGCTGGCCCAGGCCGCGCTGGACTACGCGGTCGGCTACGCCCGGGAGCGGCAGCAGTTCGGCAAGGCGATCATCGACTTCCAGGGACTGGGTTTCACCCTCGCCGACCTGGCCACCCAGATCTCCGCGGCCCGGGCGTTGACGCTGGCCGCGGCCCGGCTGCGCGACGCCGGCCGGCCGTACTCGATCGAGGCGGCGAAGGCGAAGCTCTTCGCCACCGACGTGGCGATGCGGGTGACCACCGACGCCGTGCAGGTGCTCGGCGGGGCCGGCTACGTGGCCGACCACCCGGTGGAGCGCTACATGCGCGAGGCCAAGGTGCTCCAGATCGTCGAGGGCACCAACCAGATCCAGCGGCTGGTCATCTCGCGGGCCCTGGCGAAGGGCTGACGGACGGCCGCCCCGCCGGCGCGGCACGTGTGTCGCGTCGCGCCGGCGGGCCGCGTCGTCGCCGGGAAGCGGTTTTCCCGGTAGGTTGCACGCCGTGGAGGAGATCGACCGTGCCATCATCGCCGCGCTGACCGCTGACGGCCGGCTGTCGTACACGGATCTGGCGGAGAAGGTGGGCCTGTCGGTCTCCGCCGTGCACCAGCGGGTGCGCCGCCTCGAGCAGCGCGGTGTGATCAAGGGGTACGCCGCCCGGGTCTCCTTCGAGGCCCTCGACCTGCCGCTGACCGCGTTCGTGGCGATCCGGCCGTTCGATCCGTCGCAGCCCGACGACGCGCCGGAGCGGCTGGCCCACCTGCCCGAGATCGACTCGTGCTACTCGGTGGCGGGGGAGGACTTCTACCTCCTGCTGGTGCGGGTGGCCAGCCCGGCCGACCTGGAGCGGCTGCTCCAGGAGATCCGGACGGCGGCGAACGTGACCACCCGCACGACGGTGGTGCTGTCGACGCCCTACGAGAACCGGCCGCCGAAGATCAGTGCCGAGCCCCAGACTCGGGCGCGTTCGCGGGCGCCGGGGGAACCGGCTGGTTCCAGCGCAGGATGACCTGACGGCCGTGCTCGTGACCGAGCACGCTGAGCGTGGCGGTGTCCAGCCGTAGCAGCCCGCCGGCGGACGGCGGCAGGCCGATCCAGCGGGCGCCGAGCACGCGCAGGCTGTGGGCGTGCCCGACGAGGGCGACGGTGCCCCGGTCGAGCAGCGGGTGGACCCGGGCGAGCACCCGGTCGAGGCGCTCGCCGACCTGGTTCGGGGACTCCCCGCCGGGGCAGCCGTCGGTCCAGATGGACCAGCTGGGGTGGTCGTCGCGGATGTCGGCGGTGGTGCGCCCCTCGTACTCGCCGTAGTTCCATTCGGCCAGGTCGTCGACCGTGCCGGTGACCGTGAGGCCGGCGAGGCGCGCGGTGTGCACAGCCCGGGCGCGGGGGCTGGTGAGGACCGCGGCGAAGCGCCGGCCGGCGAGGAACCGGCCGAGGGCGCGGGCCTGCCGTTCGCCGTCGGGGGTGAGGTGGAGGTCGGTGTACGAGGTGTGCCGTCGGGTGGCGCTCCACGTGGTCTCGCCGTGCCGGATCAGCAGGATCTCTCCCATTCGTCCAGTCAACCAGAAGCCCCTTCCCACCGTTCACCTAGTGTCCTAGGATGCCCTAGCGGGTGTGCGGTCCGCCACCACGGCACGAACACGTTTCCCGCGACAAGGCCCGGGCACCGGATCGGCGAGGGCCGGGGAAGGCCCGGCCCGTGCGGAGGAGGCGACATGGGCTTCACCGACAAGGCGAAGAACAAGGTCGGCCAGCTGGCCGGCGCCGCCCGGCAACGGTTCGGCGGCGCCACCGACAACGAGCGGATGCGCGGGGAGGGTGCCGCGCAGCAGAGCGACGCGCGCGCCCGGCAGGCCGGGGAGCACCTCAAGGACGCCGGTCGGGACGTGAAGGACGCCTTCACGAGGTGATCCGTGGGCGACGTGGCGACCCTGCCGGGTGGCCACGTCGCCGGAGAGGTGTCTCGCGGGCCCGCCCGGCCCGGGAAACGCGTCACCCCCGGGCCGTGGTCGGCTCCGGGGGTGACGGCGTGCTGGTGGTCAGTCGTTGCGGTGCTCGGCCCACCACTGCTGCCCGGTCTCGGGCAGGGTGTCGATCGGGTCGTAGTAGGCGTGGCGCTTGTTGAGCGCCTCGGCGTCGGCGGACTCGATGGAGGTGCGGTAGTTCTTCGTCCAGTACGAGATGCCGCGGTCGCGGTCGTACTCGGTGAGCATGTGCACCCAGCGCTTGCCGACGAAGGGGACGTCGCAGACGATGCGCGGGGTGGCGTAGCCGGGCAGGTAGCCCATGATGTCGTGCTGGAGCTGCTGGGCGTGCCAGACCGGAACCCGCCAGTGCTCGGCGTTGGGGATCATGTCGCACATGTAGAAGTAGTACGGCAGGATGCCGGCCTCGCCCTGGAGGGCGAAGCAGAGGTCGAGCAGGTCGGGGGCCGTGGCGTTCACGCCGCGCATGAGCACGCCCTGGTTGCGGACGTCGCGTACGCCGACGTCGAGGGCGGTCTGGGCGGCCCTGGCGACCAGCGGGGTGAGCGACTGGGCGTGGTTGACGTGGGTGTGGATGGCCAGGTTGACGCCGCGGCGGGCGGCGGTGCGGGCGACCCGTTCGAGGCCCTCGACGACGTCGGGCTGGAGCCAGTGCTGGGGCAGGCCCATGAGGGCCTTGGTGGCGAGGCGGATGTCGCGGATGGTCTCGATCTCGAGCAGCCGCATCAGGTAGGACTCGAGGTTCTTCCACGGGACGTTGGCCACGTCGCCGCCGGAGACGACGACGTCACGGACGCCGGGGTGGGCCTTGAGGTAGCCGATGTGGGCGTCGTAGCGGTCGACGGGCTTGAGGGTCAGCTTGAGCTTGTCGACCGCGGGGGTGGAGTTGCCGACGAGGTCCATGCGGGTGCAGTGTCCGCAGTACTGCGGGCAGGTGGAGAGCAGCTCGGCGAGGACCTTGGTGGGGTAGCGGTGGGTGAGGCCCTCGGCGACCCACATGTCGTGTTCGTGCAGGGAGTCGCGGCTGGCGTACGGGTGGGAGGGCCAGTCGGTACGCCGGTCGGAGGCGACGGGGATCATGTAGCGCCGGACGGGGTCGGCGAGGAACGCCTCGGTGCTCATCGGCGCGAACGGCACCATGGTGTTGATCATCTGCGGCGGCACCAGCATGGACATGGTGGCCAGGGCCTGCTGGTCGGCCTCGAGGTCGGCGTAGAAGGTCTCGTCGACCCCGTCGCCGAGGACGGTGCGCAGCTGCTTGATGTTCTTGACGCAGTTGACGCGCTGCCACTGGGCGTTCTCCCACTGGTCGCGGGTGACGTGCCGCCAGCCGGGGAAGCGGGTCCAGTCGGGTTCGACGAGGGGCGCGCGGCGGTACTCGTAGGGCTGTCCGGCGGTGGGGACCGCGACCGGCGCGGAGCGGGGCGCAGGCAGGGTCTCCACCGGTTGGGTCTGGGTCACGGCCCCTCCTCGATGTGGTGCGATTGATCAGCGACCCCGAAGGCTACTGGAAAATATTCGGTGAAGAAATTAGTCTGCCGGAAGTTTTCCCGCTACGCGAGCCCTGGCCGGGGCTTCGAGCGGCATGACAGGGGAGGTCGGCGTGACGTCACCGGTGGGTCTGCACCGCGTTGTCGAACCGGCGGGGGTGCTGCCGCAGGCCGCGTGGCGGCTGGACGCGAGTCCGGAGATCGCGCCGAACGAGGTGCGGATCCGGGTGGAGCGGCTGAACCTGGACGCGGCGAGCTTCCGGCAGCTGTGGGAGAAGCACGGCGGCAACGGCGACGCTGTGCGCGCCGAGGTGCTCCAGATCGTGTCCGCCCGGGGCAAGATGCAGAACCCGGTGACCGGCTCTGGCGGGATGCTGATCGGCACGGTGGAGGAGGCGGGGCGGCGTTCCCCGCTGGGGTTGAAGGCGGGGGAGCGGGTGGCGACGCTGGTGTCGCTGACGTTGACGCCGCTGACGATCCTCGACGGCCTGGCCCGCTGGGACGGGCGCAGCGAGCAGGTGCCGTGCGACGGGTACGCGATCCTGTTCGCCCGGTCGATCGCGGCGGTGCTGCCGGCGGATCTCGATCCGCAGTTGTCCCTGGCGGTGCTGGACGTGTGCGGGGCGCCGGCGCTGACGGCGCGGGTGGTGTCGCGGTACGTGGCGGAGCGGGAGCGGGCGGGGGATCCGGCGCCGGTGCGGGTGGCGGTGATCGGTGGCGCGGGCAAGAGCGGGTCGCTGTCGCTGGCCGCGGCGCGTGGGGCGGGTGCCGCCCGTACGGTCGGGGTGGTGCCGGTCGTGGCGGAGCGCGACGCGCTGGCGGCGGTGGGCCTGGCGGACGCGGTGGCGTTGGCCGACGCCCGGGATCCGGTGGCGTTGTCGTCGGCGGTGACGACGGCGTTGGGGGCGCCGGCGGACGTGACGGTGGTCTGCGTGGACGTGCCGGGCTGTGAGCACGGTGCGGTGCTGGCGACGGCGGATGGCGGCACGGTGGTGTTCTTCTCGATGGCGACGAGTTTCGCGGCGGCGGCGTTGGGGGCGGAGGGCCTGGCGGCGGACGTGACGATGCTGGTGGGCAACGGTTACGTGCCGGGGCACGCGGAGTTCGCGTTGGGTCTGCTGCGGTCGGAGTCGGGGGTGCGGGCGTTGTTCGAGGCGCGTCTGGCGGCAGACTGATGGTCATGACGAACCCCTCGACTCTGTACCGCGGCGGGACGCTGCACTGCCCGGCCGATCCGAGCGCGACGGCTCTGCTGGTCACCGACGGCCGGATCTCCTGGCTGGGGGTGGACGCGGACGCGCCGGCCGCCGACCGGGTGGTGGATCTGGACGGGGCGTTGGTGACGCCGGCGTTCGTGGACGCGCACGTGCACGCGACCGACACGGGGTTGGCGTTGTCGGGGCTGGACCTGTCGGCGGTGCGCTCGGCGGCGGAGCTGCTGGACGCGGTGGCGGGGTTCGCGGCGGGGTTGCCGTCGGACGCGGTGGTGCTGGGGCACGGCTGGGACGAGTCGAGCTGGTCGGTGCCGGAATTGCCGGACGCGGCGGCGTTGGGCCGGGCGGCCGGGGGGCGGCGGGTGTACCTGTCGCAGGCGTCGATCCATTCGGCGTTGGTGTCGGTGGCGTTGCTGGCGGCGTGTCCGGAGGTGGTGTCGGCGGCGGGGTACGACGCGTCGGGTTGGTTGCGGCGCGACGCGCACCACGTGGTGCGGGCGGCGGCGTTCGCGTCGGTGACGCGGGCGCAGCGGGTGGCGGCGCAGCGGGCGGCGTTGGCGCACGCGGCGTCGCTGGGTATCGCGGCGGTGCACGAGTGTGGTGGTCCGGAGATCTCCGACGAGGAGGACTTCACGGGGCTGTTGGCGCTGTCGGGTGACGGGGTGGCGGAGGTGTACGGCTACTGGGGTGAGCTGCTGGGTGCGGCGCGGGCCCGGGAGCTGGGTGCGGTGGGGGCGGGGGGTGACCTGTTCGCCGACGGGGCGTTGGGGTCGCGTACGGCGCACGTGTCGCGGGACTACCTGGACGGTGACGGGGGCTGTGGGCACGGTTACCTGAGTGCGGAGCAGGTGCGGGATCATCTGCTGGACTGTGCGGCGCACGGTGTGCAGGGTGGGTTCCACGCGATCGGTGACGCGGCGATCTCGACGGTGTTGGCGGGGTTCGCGGGGGCGGCGGAGAAGCTGGGCACGGACCGGGTGCGGGCGGCCCGGCACCGCATCGAGCACGCGGAGATCATGAACAAGCGGTTGATCGCGGGGTTCGTGGAGTACGGGATCGTGGCGAGCATGCAGCCGGCGTTCGACCGGTTGTGGGGTGGTGCGGGTCGGATGTACGAGTCGCGGCTGGGGTTGGACCGGTCGTTGGAGTCGAATCCGGTGGGGGCGATGCACGGCGTCGGGGTGTCGTTGGCGTTCGGGTCGGATTCGCCGGTGACGCCGCTGGACCCGTGGGGTTCGGTGCGGGCGGCGGTGTGGCACCACAGTCCGACGCAGCGGATGAGTGTGCGGGCGGCGTTCGCGGCGCACACCCGTGGCGGGTGGCGGGCGGTGCGGATGGACAGCGAGGGCGTGTTGGCGTTGGGGGCGCCGGCGACGTTCGCGGTGTGGTCGACGCCGGCGGGGGTGGACCGGGGGTTGCCGGTGTTGTTGGCGGCGGATGTGGAGGCGCGCGGTCCGCAGGACCCGACGCCGCTGCCGGTGTGTCGGCGCACGGTGTTGCGCGGTGACGTGATCTTCGAGGAAGGGTCTTCGTGAGCGAGCGAACCATCGGTACGGCACGGGGGGCGCGTGGCGCCGTCGCCGGGCGGAGTGGGGTGACGGTGTGACGGGCAAGCTTGACCTGGATGCGCGGCTGGTGGCGCGGGCGCGGGAGTTGGCGCGTCGCGCGGGGCAGCCGGTGGTGGATCTGGCGCGCAGCCACACCACGGTGTCGGTGGAGCGTGCGGTGCTGCGGCTGGCGGGGGTGAGTGGCGCCGATCCGGACGGGATTCCGTGGGTGAACCGGCTCGTGGACGCGGTGGTCGCGGACGTGGGGTTGGGGCACGGGGTGGCGTTGCCGGTGTTCGACGCCTTGCTGCGTGAGCAGGTGGGCGACGTGACGTTGCTGGCGCAGAAGGCGGCGGCGGGGTCGGTGCGGTTCGAGCGGCCGACGGGTAAGGCGGCCACGGCGGCGCGGAAGGCGGCGCGGCGGGCGGTCGGGGCGGGGATCCGGGCGATCGACCGGCGGCGGGCGGAGCGGGACCGGCTGGTGAAGCGGTTCGGGGATCCGAAGCAGCGGCCGTGGATCTACCTGATCGTGGCGACGGGGGACATCTACGAGGACATTCCGCAGGCGCAGGCGGCGGCGCGCGCGGGTGCGGACGTCATCGCGGTGATCCGTTCGACGGGGCAGTCGTTGCTGGACTACGTGCCGGAGGGGGCGACGCGGGAGGGGTTTGCGGGCACGTACGCGACGCAGGAGAACTTCCGGTTGATGCGGGCGGCGTTGGACCAGTCGTCGAGGGAGTTGGGCCGGTACGTGCGGCTGACGAACTACGCGTCGGGTCTGTGCATGCCGGAGATGGCGACGTTGGCCGGCCTGGAGCGGCTGGACATGATGTTGAACGACTCGATGTACGGGATCCTGTTCCGCGACATCAACCCGATCCGGACGTTCGTGGACCAGCGGTTCTCGCGGCAGGTGCACGCGCGGGCGGGGATCATCATCAACACCGGTGAGGACAACTACCTGACCACCGCGGACGCGGTGGACGAGGCGCACACGGTGACGGTGTCGCAGTTGCTCAACGAGTTCTTCGCGCACGAGGCGGGGTTGGCGGACTGGCAGCTGGGGTTGGGGCACGCGTTCGAGATCAATCCGGACGTGCCGGAGTCGTTCCGGCTGGAGTTGGCGCACGCGTTGCTGGCGCGGGAGTTGTTCCCGGACGCGCCGTTGAAGTGGATGCCGCCGACGAAGCACATGACCGGTGACGTGTTCCGGGGGAACCTGCTGGACGGGTTCTTCAACCTGGTGGGGACGATGACCGGTCAGGGGATCCTGCTGGTGGGGATGATGACCGAGGCGGTGGTGACGCCGTGGTTGTCGGATCGGGACATCGCCCTGCAGAACGTGCGGTACGTGCTGGGCGCGGCGGGTGGGTTGCACGAGGACTTCGTGCCGGCGCCGGGCGGGTTCATCCAGCAGCGGGCCAACCGGGTGCTCGGTGAGGCGGTCGACCTGCTGGAGCGCATCGGTGAGCAGTCGCTGCTGACGGCGATCGCCGAGGGCACGTTCGGGATCATGAAGCGGCCGGCGGACCGGGGCAAGGGGTTGGCGGGGGTGGCCGCGCACGAGGCGGACTACTTCAATCCGGCCATGGAGATCCTGGAGGCGCCGGCGGTGGCGGGTGGAGAGGTGGCGGGGGCGTGAGCGCCGTCGAGGCCGGCGGGGACGCCGGGAAGAGGATCGTCCGGCCGTACGGGGACACCACCGGTGACGGCATGGTGCAGGTGTCGTTCACGTTGCCGGTGCCGCACGACAAGCGGGCCGAGGGCGCGGCGGTGCAGTTGGCGAACAAGATGGGCATCGACCCGGCGATGCTGGTGCACGCCAAGCCGATGGGTGACGGGTTCACCTTCTTCGTGGTGTACGGGCGGGTGAACCATCTGGTGGACCTGTCGGCGGTGCAGGTGGTGGAGCGTGACTTCCCGCTGTTGTCGGCGAAGGAGGTCAACGCGGTGGTGAAGCAGCGGTTGCGGCGCAAGTTGTCGGTGGTGGGGGCGTGCATCGGCACGGACGCGCACACGGTCGGCATCGACGCGATCCTGAACGTCAAGGGCATCGCCGGGGAGAAGGGCCTGGAGTACTACCGGGAGTTGAAGGTCACGAACCTGGGTGCGCAGGTGAGTGTGCCGGAGCTGGTGGAGGCGGCGCGGGTGGAGCGGGCCGACGCGGTGCTGGTGTCGCAGGTGGTGACGCAGCGCGACGCGCATCTGCACAACACGCGGGAGATGTCGGCGGCGTTCCGGGAGGCGATGCCGGCGGGGAAGCGGCCGCTGCTGATCGTGGGTGGGCCGCGTTTCGACGAGACGATGGCCGGCGAGTTGGGCGTGGATCGGATCTTCGGCCGGGGGACGACCCCGGGTGAGGTGGCGAGTTACCTGGTGCACGCGTTGATCACGGAGAAGAAGGCGAAGGCATGAGTGATTCCCGGGTGGGTCTGACGGTCGTGCACCGGCGCTACGTGCCGTATTCGCACGCGCACTACGCGGGCAACCTGGTCGACGGCGCGTACGCGTTGGGGTTGTTCGGGGACGTGGCGACGGAGGTGTGCATCCGTACCGATGGTGACGAGGGGTTGTTCGCGTCGTACTCGGACGTGCAGTTCCGCGCGGCGATGCGGGCGGGTGACGTGTTGGAGGTGACGGCGACGGTGACCCGGGTGGGTACCCGCAGCCGCACGATCGACTTCGTCGCGCGGGTGGTGTGTCGGGGTCGTCCGGATCGGGGGGAGTCGGCCGCGGAGGTTCTCGAGGAGCCGATCGTGGCGGTCACCGCGACCGGCACGGTGGTCGTTCCGCCGGTGGCGTGAGGTACGCGGTCTGCGCCGACGTCGGGTCCACGTACACGAAGGTGGCGGTGGTGGACCTCGACGCGGGCGCGTTGGTGTCGTCGGCGTCGGCGCCGACGACGGTGGGCACGGACGTGCTGCACGGCCTGGACGCGGCGGTGGCGGCGGCCACGGCCGGTCTGGCGGTGGGTGGGGTGCCGTGGTACGTGTGCTCGTCGGCCGGTGGTGGGTTGCGGTTGGCGGTCGTCGGTTACGAGCAGCTGGTGACCGCGCAGGCGGGTCGGCGGGTGGGTCTGTCGGCGGGCGCGAACGTGGTGCACGTGGCGGCGGGTCGGCTCGGTGCGGCGGAGCTGACGGCGTTGCGGGCGGCCCGGCCGGACGTGGTGCTGCTGGTGGGTGGCACCGACGGCGGTGACGCCGAGACGTTGACGCACAATGCGACGCGGTTGGCGAGGGCCCGCTGGCGGGTGCCGGTGGTGCTGGCCGGCAACGTCGACGTCCGTGACGGCCTGCACGCCGTGCTGGCGGGGGCGGGGGTGCCGGTGACGGTGGCGGACAACGTGCTGCCGCGCATCGGGGTGCTGGCGCCGGCGTCGGCGCGGGCGGCGATCCGGGAGGTGTTCCTGCGGCACGTGATCGGTGGGAAGCGGCTGTCGCGGGGGTCGCGGTTCGCGCGGCTGGTGCGGGCGGCCACCCCCGACGCGGTGCTGACCGGCGTGGAGGTGCTGGCCGACGCCCTGGGTGGTGATCTGGTGGTGGTCGACGTGGGTGGCGCCACCACCGACGTGTATTCGGTGCTCACGCCGGACGAGCGGGCCACCGGGCCGGGGCGGGAGGTGGCGGGGTCGCTGTGGCGGGCCCGCACCGTCGAGGGGGACCTGGGGATGCGGTGGAGCGCGCCGGGGGTGGTGCGGGCGGCCGTGGAGGAGCGGTTGCTGAGCGACGCGGAGCGCGACGGCCTGGCGGCGGGGGCGGCGGTGCGTGCCGGCGATCCGGGGTTCCTGCCGTCGGGGGACGCGGACCGGGCGGTGGATGCCCGGATCGCAACCTTGGCGGCGACGGTGGCGTTGCGCCGGCACGCGCGTGGGGCGGCCACGGGGGAGCGGGCCGGGCGGGACCTGCGCGACGTGCGGCTGCTGGTGGGTTCCGGTGGGGTGCTGCGGCACGCGGCGGCGGCGGACGCGGCCGGTGTGCTGGGTGCGGTGCTGGCGGATCATGCCGGTGGGTGGCCGTTGCCGCGCGCGGCCCGGCCGGTCGTCGACGTCGACTACGTGCTGGCCGCCGGTGGGCTGCTGGCCGCCGAGCATCCTCAGGCAGCGGGGGCGTTGCTGCGTCGGCACCTGGGTACGCATTGAGACTCGCCGACGCGACACGCCGTGGTGCATCACACGACAGGCCCGGGCGGGTTGACAGCGGCGGGGGTGCACGCCGTACCGTCTTTGAGTCCTACTACGGGAAGCGGCTGTTGTTCGCTTCGTCCCTTCGTCCGCTGGCCGAGCGACATGTGAGCAGTGCGTCGCGGCGGCCAGGTCCAGCGGGCGGGGGTCGGCGGGGCGGCGCGAACCGGCCGCGGTTACCGGTGTACGGGCAGGGTGAGGTGCACGGCCAGTAGACAACGGCCAGGCGGGGGCAGCCAGTCCGCGTCGGGTCGGTCCGAAGGTCGGCGTAGCTCATTCTCGCCCCACCGGCCGGGAAGGGCCTGGGAGCATCGGGGCGCGGCGCGAGCCGCGCCCCGATTTGTGTTCGCGGCCTCTGCCAGGTGTGTGGCCCGGTGGGGCGGCGCCCGGCCGGCGGGTAGCCTTCGGCCCGTGATCGTGGGGAAGGTGCCGGCGGCGACCGGGGACGACAGGCGGCCCGCCGCCGGGCGGGCGGGGGCGCTGCCGTTGCCGGTGGCGGCGCCGATGGCGGTGCTGGCCGGGCTGGCGTTGCTGGCGGCGTTTCCCCCGTACGGGCTGTGGCCGCTGGCGCCGCTGGGGGTGGCGTTGCTGGCCGTGGCGACGCACCGGCGTCGGGTGCGAGCGGGCGCGGGGCTGGGGTTCCTGGCCGGGGTGGCGCTGTTCGCGCCGCTGTTGAGCTGGACGAACCTGCACACCGGTTACCTGCCGTGGCTGTTGTTGTCACTGTTGCAGGCCGGCTACCTGGCGCTGCTGGGTGCGGCGGGGGCGTTCGTGTCGCCGCTGGTGGACCGAACGCGGTGGGGTTGGCCGGCGGTGACCGGGGTGTTGTGGGTGGGGCAGGAGGCGCTGCGCGACCGCACCCCGTTCGGCGGGTTCCCGTGGGGGCGGTTGGCGTTCAGCCAGGGCGACTCGCCGCTGCTGCGGCTGGCCGCGCTGGGCGGCGCGCCGCTGGTGACGTTCGCGGTGGCGCTGGCCGGTGGGCTGCTCGGCGCGGCGCTGTGGCGGGCGTGGGAGTCGCCGCGGCGGTGGGCGCCGGTGGCGGCGCTGAGCGCGGCGGCGGTCGCGGTGCCCGTGGCGGGGCTGCTGGTGCCGGTGGCCGCCGCCGGTGGCGGCGAGAGCGTGACGGTGGCGATCGTGCAGGGCAACGTGCCGCGGCTCGGGTTGGACTTCAACGCCCAGCGGCAGGCGGTGCTGAACAACCACGTCGACGCCACGATCGAGCTGGCCGGGCAGGTGAGCGCCGGCACGCGGGAGCGTCCCGACCTGGTGGTGTGGCCGGAGAACTCCAGCGACATCGACCCGCTGCGCGACACCGACGCCGGGGCGCGCATCTCGCAGGCCGCCGACGCGGTCGGCGCGCCGATCCTGGTCGGTGCGGTGCTGCGTGGCCCGGGGGAGGGGCAGGTCCGCAACGCGGGGATCCTGTGGCGGCCCGGCAGCGGCCCGGACCTGGAGCAGCTGTACACCAAGCGGCATCCGGTGCCGTTCGCCGAGTACGTGCCGATGCGCGATCTCGCCCGGCTGGTCAGCAAGCAGGTCGACCGGGTGCGCGCCGATTTCGTGCCCGGCAGCGAGCCGGGGGTGCTGCGTGCCGGGGCGGCGGTGCTCGGCGACGTGATCTGCTTCGAGGTCGCCTACGACGAGGTGGTCCGCGACACCGTCACCGGCGGGGCGCAGCTGCTGGTGGTGCAGACCAACAACGCCACGTTCGACGTGGCCGAGGCGCGCCAGCAGTTGGCCATGGTGCGGCTGCGGGCGGTCGAGCACGGCCGGCCGGCGTTGATGGCCTCCACGGTCGGGGTGTCCGGGTTCGTTGCCCCGGACGGGCGGGTAAGCGACGCCACCGGGTTCAACACCCGAGCGGTCGTGGTGCGGCAGCTGCGGCTGGACGACGGGCGCACCCTGGCCACCCGGGTCGGGCTGTGGCCGGAGGTGGCGTTTGCCTCCCTGGCGGTGGTGGCCCTGGTCGGCGCGGCCGTGCTGCGCCGCCGGCACCACGCCGGGTGACACCAGCCGGTACGCCGGCGGAGGGGAAGCGACGGTGGGCGAGACGACCGGCACCCGACCGGACACCGGTCATCCGGGCGTGGGTCGGGTGCTCGTGGTGATCCCGACGTACAACGAGGCCGACAACGTGGCGCGGATCGTGGCGCGGGTACGCCGTGCCGCGCCGGCGGTGCAGATCCTGGTCGCCGACGACAACAGCCCGGACGGCACCGGCGCGGTCGCCGACGCCCTGGCCGCCGCCGACGCTGGGGTGCACGTGCTGCACCGCGAGGGCAAGCAGGGCCTCGGCGCGGCGTACCTGGCGGGATTCGCGTGGGCGCGTGAGCGCGGCTTCGACGCGGTGGTGGAGATGGACGCGGACGGTTCGCACGCCCCGGAGGACCTGCCCGCGCTGCTGTCGGCCGCCCGCGACGCCGACGTGGTGATCGGTTCCCGGTGGACGCGTGGCGCGCGGTTGGTGAACTGGCCGCTGCGGCGACTGCTGCTGTCGCGTTGCGGCAACCTGTACGCGCGGGTGGCGTTGGGCATGCCACTGTCCGACGCGACGGGCGGCTACCGGGTGTACCGGCTGGCGGCCCTGGACGAGATCGACCTGGAGTCGGTCTGCTCGCAGGGCTACTCGTTCCAGGTGGAGCTGTCCCGGTTGGCGCACCGGGCGGGGGCACGCATCGTCGAGGTGCCGATCACGTTCGCCGAGCGGGAGCGCGGCAGCAGCAAGATGAGCCCGCTGATCGTGGCGGAGGCGCTGTGGCGGATCACCGCGTGGGGGGTGCAGGATCGGCGGCTGGCGGTGCGGCGGGGCCTGCACGGCACCTCCACGGGTCAGGTGCGGTGGCCCTGAGCGGCGGCGTGTCATGCTGGACGGGGCGCCGGCGCCCGCGCGGGGCGACCGCGCCGCGGCGCCGCTGATGGCGGATGGGGTGAGATGCGCCGAGGACTGAAGTTTGTGCCGTTGGCCCTGTTGGCGGCGACGCTGCTGGAGCTGGTGGTGTTCGTCGCGGTGGGGCGCGCGATCGGGTTCGGCTGGGCGGTGCTGGCGGTGTTCGCTGCGTCGCTGCTCGGGCTGGTGCTGCTGCGGCGCGAGGGGATGCGCGCGTGGCGTGGCTTCCGGGCCTCCGTGGAGGCCGGTCAGCCGCCGGGCCGGCAGGTCACCGACGGTCTCGTCGGGCTGCTGGGGGCGCTGCTGCTGGCGATGCCGGGCCTGCTCAGCGGCCTGGTGGGGGTGCTGCTGCTGGTGCCGCCGGTGCGCCGCTTGACCCGCAACGGGGTGCAGCGGGCGGCGGAGCGGCGGGTGTCGTCGATGGTCGCCGGTGACCTGTTCGGGCCGCGCCGGGTGCGGGTGCGTCGCGGTGCGCCGCAGCCGGCCCCGCAGCCGGCGGCCGAGCCGACCGTCGTCGACGGGGGTCGGGCCATCGAGGGCGAGATCGTCGAGCCCGGCCGGAACTGACGCGGACACGACGGCGCCCCGGGAGCGGATGCTCCCGGGGCGCCGTGGCGTCCGGTGCGGCTTAGGCGCGGCCGCGGCGGGTGCGGACCTCCTGCAGCCGCTCGGCGAGGATGTCCTCCAGTTCGGCGATGGAACGCCGCTCCAGCAGCATGTCCCAGTGGGTGCGCGGCGGCTTGGCCTTCTTCTGCTCCGGCTCGTTGCCGTCGACCAGCCGGGCCACGCTGCCGTCGAACTTGCATTCCCAGGTCGTGGGGACCTCGGCGTCGACGGCGAACGGAACCTCGAACTGGTGGCCCTTGGCGCAGAGGTACTCGCGGGTCTGGCGCGGCGCGAGCTCCGTGTTGCGGTCGGATTCGTAGCTGACCGCGCCCAGACGGCTTCCGCGCAGCATACGCTCGCCCATGATCGACTTCCCCTCGTTCGTGGTGCTGGTCTTCTCGGTGTAACGGTCCGTTCCCGCCGGGCCATTCCCGCCCGGGGTGCCCGGGCGGACCTGCACAAGGGTAGCCGGCCATGCCAGCCGCCCGGCGGGGTCGCCCCGGGGCCGGGTCGGATGGGTGGAGTGTTTCCGCTGCCAACGGCGATGGTAGCCGCCCCGGCGCAGCGCGGGCGGCGATGGCCGGTGACGCGCCGCCCGGTCGCCGGGCGGGCGACGACAGCCAGGTCCGCATCCCCAAGTCCACGGCTGCGGGCACACGCCCCGGAGCTGGCCGACCGCGGTGGCCGGGTGCGCGCTTGCGCTTCCCGCGCGGCGGCTCAGGTCGCCGGGGTCGGTGGCAGCGGCAGCGGCAGGCCCGGCAGCCCGTCGATGCTGCGGGCGACGTGGTCCTTGCCGGCGAAGTAGTCGCTCAGCGACGCGTCGTCCTCCCGGGCGAACCGCTTGCCGTGCAGGTCCCGGTCGGCGTCGTAGGACATGAACGGCACCGCGTAGCCGCAGGTGTCGCGGATCAAGTCGGCGCGCACGACGATGATCGCCCGCAGGCCGTGGACGCTGGTGTCGATGTCCGGGAAGTGTGCCGCCAGCTCGCCCCAGCGGGGGTCGTCGCGGAACACCGGCTCGCCGCGCCCGTGCACCCGCACGATGTTCGGCGGGCCCTCGAACGCGCACCACATGAGCGTGATCCGGCCGTTCTCCCGCAGGTGCGCGATGGTCTCGGCGTTGCTGCCCGCGAAGTCCAGGTAGGCCACGGTGTGCGCGTCGAGCACCGCCCACGAGCCGCGCAGCCCCTTGGGGGACAGGTTGATGGTGCCGTCGCCCGACAGCGGGGCCGTGGCGGTGAAGAACAGCGGTTGGTCCTCGATGAAGGTGCGCAGGCGGCCCTCGATGCGCTCATGTGTCTTTCCCACCCGGGCATCATGACCCGCCGACGGCCCGCCCTGCTGCCCCGGGGCGCCGCCGTCCCACGGCGGCCACCGGCGCACCCGCGTGCCACCGGCGTACCCGCCACCGACGCCCTCGCCGCGGCGTCACCGGCCGGCTGAGCCGGGCAGGCGCCGCGTCGCTCGGCCGTCCGGCGCGCCTGCCGGTCGGGCGTGACAGCGGGCGTGGTCGGGCGTGACAGCGGGCGTGACCCGGGCCCCGACAGGAAGGGCGGCAGGGAGTTAAGAAAATTAAGATCCACATCTTCAAAATCAAGCAAAAGAAGGGTAGAACTTAATACATGACAGAGCGCGCGATGGACTGGCAGGAACTCACCAACCTGACCCGGGGCCAGCCGTTCGTCGTGGAGCGGGTGCGCCTGGCGGGCAGCGGCGTCGCGATCGAGGGCGAGTTCGAGCTGCCGCAACTGGCTCAGCTCAACGTCGAGGACCAGGTCTTCGTCACGGCGTTCGTGCGGTGCCACGGTTCGATCAAGGAGATGGAGCGGATCTTCGGGGTGAGCTACCCGACGGTCAAGTCACGACTGAACCGGATCACGCAGATGCTCGACTTCGTCGAGACCGATCCGGCGCCGTCGCGAGCCGACGTCATCGATCGGTTGCGCCGCGGCGAGATCACCGCACAGCAGGCGGTGTCCGAGTTGGAGGCCCGCCCGTGATGCCGCAGTCGGTGACCGTACGGGTCGAACGCCCGGCCGGTCGTCCCTTCCGGATCTGGATTCCGGTGCTCCCCGTCGCGCTCGTGTGCGCACCGGTCGTGGTCCTGGTCGTGCTGGTGGCGGCCGTGGCCTGCCTCGCGTACCGCGTCAGTGTGGTGCGCGCGCTCGGCACCGGTTGGCGCGTCGTCGCCGCGTTGCCCGGCACCCGGGTCGACGTCGAGCAGGGCCGCACGGCTGTGCTCGTGACAATCCGATAGGAGAGGTCCATTGAACGAACAGCGTAGGGACATCCTCGACATGCTGGCCGAGGGCAGGATCACCGCGACGGAGGCGGAGCAGCTCATCGCCGCGCTCGAACGGGACCAGCCGCTGGCGGCGTCGAGTCTCGACGCCCGCCCCAGGAACAGGGCGAAGTACCTGCGGGTGGTGGTGGACACCGTCGAGAACGGCGAGCCGGGGCGGGTCAACGTGCGGGTCCCGCTGCAGCTGTTGCGGGCCGGCGTACGGCTGGCGGCCCTGATCCCGCCGCAGGCACTGGGTCAGGCCAACGCCGAACTGAACAAGTCGGGCGTGCCGTTCGACCTGACGCAACTCAAGCCCGAACAGCTCGAGGCGCTCGTGGAGCACCTCGACGAGATGACCGTGGAGGTCGACCAGCCCGATGCGAAAGTACGTGTCTTCTGCGAGTAGCCGCCGTCGGAGTCGAAACGGACCCCTCGGGAGGGTGCGGGAACACCCTCCCGAGGCCGCGCCCGCTACAGCGGAGCGGTTGAACTGCGAATCTGAAGTCTAGCCGCGCGGCGGGCCGGGTCCACGTCGACACCGGCAGCGGCGAGGCCCGCACAGATCGTCCCGACGGCGTCTCGGGCGCCGGCCGGGCCGCTCAGCTGGCCTGCCGGGCGGAGCCGAGGTTCGCCAGCGCGGCGGCGAGGTGGCTGACCTGGTCGGCCAGTTGGGCCGTGCGCCGCTGCGCCTCGTCGCGGTCGGTCTCGGCGGCGCGCAGTCGTACGGTCAGGTCGTCGGCGCGGCCCTCGGCGGCGGTGGCGGCCTCCCGCGCGGCGGCCAGGTCGGCGCGCAGCGTGTCGTGCCGGGCGGCGAGGTCGGCCAGCTCCGCGCGGGCCTGCTC
>NZ_JBFABA010000080.1:0-20078 GCF_040640115.1 Micromonospora sp. NPDC023644
GTTCTGCAACCGGGATTACCCCGCACCCCCCCCCGGCTCATATCGAACACCCACTTTAAACAAAACGCGCGCCCCCCCCGGGGGGGCGCCCCCCCCCCCCGGGGGGGGGGGGGGGCCCCCCCCCCCCCCCCACCGCCTGGTACGACAGAGAGGACGGTAGATGGTCAGCGATGTGCTGCCGGGCCGGGAACCGGACGCCTTCGATCCGTGGCCGGACGAGCGGGTGCACGTGGAGTGGAGCGATCTCGGCGCGCGACTCGCCGCCGACCGCGGGGATGCCATCGTCGTGGTGGACGTGCTGTCCTTCTCCACCACACTGACCATGGCCGCGGAACGCGGCATCCGTTGTCACGTCCACTCCAAAGCGGAACTCGCCGAGCGTGGCGGTGCCGAACTGGTGGCGGCGGCCCTGGGCGCGGTGCCCGCCGCGGCCAAGCGCGACGCGCGGCCGGGCCAGCTCTCCCTGTCACCGGCCAGCCTCCGTGAGGTCGGCCCGGAGGTTTCGGCGGCGCTGTTCACCTCGCTGAACGGGGCACGCGCGGTGTCGGCTGCGGCCGGCGCCGCCCAGGTGGCCCTGGGCTGTCTGCGTAACCGCAGCGCGGTCGCCGCCCTGGTGGCCTCCTGGCTCGGCGTCGACGACCGGCTGCGGGTCACCATCGTCGCCTGCGGCGAACACTGGTCGTCGACGTCACGGCTCGAAGGGCTACGCCCGGCGCTGGAGGACCAGTTGGGCGCGGGGGCCATCGCCGACGCGCTGGCCGAGCTCGGGTACGCCGGCTCCGTCGAGGCGCAGGCCGCCGCGGCGGTCTTCCGCGCGCTCGGCACGACGAGGTTCACCGACCTGGTGGGCGCCCGCGAGTTGGTCACCGCCGGCTTCCCGGCCGACGTCGCACTCGCCGCCGAGGTCGACGTCACCGCCGCCGTCCCGATGTTGAGCAGGGACGCGGGCGAGCGTTGCTTCATCGGATGGCAACCGCACGACTCGGAGGAGTAGCCATGTACGTGCTCGGCCACGTGGTCACCGCGGTCCGTTCCGGCGCGTTCGGCCCGGTCGACCTGCTCAGCGGGGAACGGGTGCTGGAGCTGATGCTGCCGGACGTCCTGAGCTCGCACGACTGGGGTTACGAGCACTGTTGGCGCGACACGGATTCCCTGCGCGGCCGGCTCGTCGTGGCGCACATGCTCGGCGACGCGGTGGTGCACTACGGGCCGCGCTGGGTCGCCCCGCACCGGCGTAGCGGCTGGGCGTACCTGCGGATGGGACAGGTGGCCCGCAGGTACGAGGAGTTCTGGCGGACTGCCGCCGAGCGCGGCTGGCGCAAGCCCGACGCGGGTCCGCAGGACTCCCGCCGCGGCTGGGCCCACTCGCTGGTGGAGTACTCGATCGACCAGCATCTGGCCGACCACGGCGACTGGTCCGATCTCCTGGCCGAGTTGCGGCGACGTGCCGCCGTGGTGGTCACCGACCCGTCCTGGGTCCGCGCCTACGCCGCTGAGGCGGGGGTCGTACCGAGCAAGCCGCTGCTCAGCCAACCGCAGCGGTACTGCGGCGCGCTGTCCCGCGCCCTCGAACCGGACGAGATCCACCTGCGCGGACTCGCCGTGAAGTTCGGCCTGATCGAGCGCCCGGAAGTGCTCGGATGGCTGCGCGAGTGGACGCGCGGCATCGTCGCCGGCGTGGGCGCCGACGAGATCGACGACGTGCTGGCGGGCATCTCGGACGTGATCAGCACCCCCGAGGGGTTCGGTTACCCGGTCGACCCGTGGGCCGTCGCGGCGATCCCCGAGCCGTGGCCGGTGGTCGCCGACCAGCCGCCGACCTGAACCCACCCCTGATCGACCGTGCCCACCTCACCACATGGAGACAGCTGTGTTCGATGAAGCAGTTCGGCAGCAGAAGCTCGCTGATGGACGTCGATATGCCGAACGGCTCGCGGAGAACCCCGACATCGAGTCGGTGTACCTGTGCGGCAGCCTCACGGCCGGGCTTGGAAACAGCACCTCGGACGTCGACATCTATGTGGTGGTCCACGACGGCGAGCGTCCGGCCCGCCCGGAACAGTCCGACTACGACGGCCAGCGCGTCGACATCGAGGTCCGCACGGTCCGCGACCTCCGCCGGCTCGCCGAGGGGCTGCGGGACGCGCACGCCACGACCGAGGACAACAGCGCCGTCTGGCGGCTGGAGGAGCACTTCGACGACGCGGTCCGCCTGCTGTCGGCCGAGTTCGTCAAGGCCGGCCCGGAGACCGTGCACACCCGTGACCTGCTGGTGCAGCACGTCGACCGGATCCGGCAGGTGCTGATCAGCTTCCGGCAGATCCGCTGCGTCAACGTGATCGAGGACATCAACGGCTTCCTCGATGACGGCCTGCTCGACGGGGCCCTGGTCACCTCCGGGGCGATGCTCAACGAGGCGCTGGAGATCTTCCTGTTCGGCTGCGGTGACCTGTACCTGGGGCACAAGTGGATCTGGCACCGGCTCGAACGTTCCGCCGGGCCGACGTTTCCGACCGAGCAGGTACGCCGGCTGGCGTTCCGGGCCCCGGAGCGTCCGGCCGACATCGTCGGGTTCGTGCGGGACCGGATCGCGTTCAGCCAGGTCTGTCTGACCGCCGCGCTCGTCGACGGCTGGGACCGCCCCGAAGCGGGCGGGTGGCGGCACTGGACCGTGGGGGCCGACGGCCCGCGTCGTGCCTCGGACTGGCTGCCGTACCGGTTCGACGACGGCCTCTACCTGGACACCTTCCGTCGCCGACGGTTCCGGATGCAGCCGCAGTGGCTGCGGCTGTGGGCCGAATGCGGTGGCGGCCGGAGCCTGGCGGAGGTGGTCAAGGAGCACCTCGTGGACGCCGACGGCGACCTCACCGAGGCCGAGGTCGTCCAGCGACTGGACAAGATGTTTGAGGCCGGAACCCTGGTGGCCCGGTGACCGACGACCTCGAGCGCCGGACCGCGATGCTGTTGTTGCTGCCGGACCTGATGGTCACGGAAGCCTGGCCCGCGCTCTGGCGTCGGCTCGCCGCGCTCCAGGTGGACATCGTCGCGTTGACCTCCGCGCAGCTCGCCCCGGCCCAGCTGGCCACCCTGTACTCCGGCTCGGCGGTCAAGCCGCACAACCGGGGCCGCCCGGTCACCAGCCTGGGCTGGCGGATCGGCGGGCTGGACATGTCCGTCCCGCTGGTCGTACGCAGTCGGCTCCCGGTGGACCTGGTCGGGCTGCTGGACCAGTGGAAGGGGCCGAGCGGGTACGGCCTGCGCGCCGACGGCGACCTGCGGGAGGTCTGGCCGGCGGCCAACCGGTGCATGTCGCTGCTGCATTCCCCGGACAACCGGGAGCTCATGTGGCGCGACGTCCGGCTGCTGTTCGGCACCGGCACCGCCGAGCGGATCCGCACCGGGCCGGCCGGCGCGCCGGTACCCGCCGAGGCCGTCTCCCACCTGCGGATGTACCTGCCGATGAGTCAGGAGCGGCACCCGTACGACATCGTCGTCCGGACGCTCATCCGGGGCGCGACCCTGCTGGCGTACGACGGGCGGCTCGACACCGCGGCCGACCGAGACGCGTACGCCGCGATCGTGGACCGGCTCGCGGCGCTGCGCGGCGCCCTGAATGAGACCCGGCCGGACGAGGTCTTCGCGGTGGCCACGGCCGGGCTGGCCGAGGTGGGCCGGATGTTGCCGTCCCGGGCGCCCGCGCCACTGGTCGACGACGCGGACTTCGCCACCGAGGTGCTGCGGAGCTCGCGGGCGGCGCTGCTGGCCGCGCTGCGTGCCCTGACCGACCCGTCGACCTGGTCGGAGGCGGTCGCGGTGCAGGTGATCGAGGTGGCCGACCGGTGCGGCCTGCACCTGGACCCGTGGGAGCGACACCGGTTGTCCGTCGCGCTGGCCTTCGCCCCCCGGTCGTGACGTGCCGACCACGCCGACGATCGACCTGACCGGGGCCACACCGGGCTGGCCGGCGCACCTCCTGCAACAGTGGCGCGACTGCCTGCTCCGCACCTGTCAGGAGGACCTGCCGGCGGACGGCGCACCGCACATCGGGGACCCCGAGCTGCGGGCGGTTCTCGCGGACCGGGTCGGGGTCGCGGCGTCGGATCTGGTGATCACAAGTGGGGTGCGCTTCGCGGTCCGTGGCCTCTGTGCCGACGCCGACCGGGTGGTGGTGGAGCGTCCGACGTTCTCCGGGGTGCCGCTGTCGCTGACGCAGCTCGGCCTGCCCTGGTCGTACGCGGACTGGGCCGAGATGCTCGCAGGTGACCGCACGGTTGAAGGGGCGGTCTGCTGGGTGACCTCGCCGGCCCGCAATCCCGACGGTCGCGGCTTCGGCACGGCGGACCTGGCCCGGTGGGCCGCTGTGGCCGGCAGCGCGCGAAGACTGGTGCAGAACGTGACCTACCGGGACTTCGCCGATGGCCCGGCGATCCCGGGCGCCTGTCTGGTGGCGAGCTTCCACAAGGTCGCCGGACCGGGCGCGCGGTTGGGTTGGGCCGCCGGCCCGGGAATGGCCGAGCTGCTGAAGCCGGAGCTACGGGCCGCCTCACCGGCCCGGATCTGGCAGCGCACCTGGCTCCGGTTCGTCCTGTCGGGCGGGTGGGACGAACTGACCACAGGGCTCCGAGCCGATGTCGAGCGGGCCCGCTCGGCCTTCCGGGCCGGGTTGGGGCCAGCCCTGGAGTGGCTCGCGCCGGACCTGGCCTGCGGCGCGGGACCGGCGCTGCTGCTGCGTGCGGCAGCCTCGGACGCCCGTGACCGGCTCGCCGCGGCCGGGGTGCTGGTCGGTGCCGGCGCGGACTTCGCAGCGGGAAACCGGATGGTACGCGTCTGGCTAGCCGGGCTGACCGAGGACGCCGCGTTCACCGCGGCTCAGCGGGTGGGGCGGGTGCTGGCCCACCGATAGCGGGGTGCCACGTACCGTCGTGCACCGGGAGCGGAGCAGCCGCAGCAGCGAGCAACATCTCCGGTACCGGTTCGACGGCGACCAGCCGGACGTGCCGACCGGCGGTCAGGCTATCCACCGCAGGCCGCCGCTGACTTCGAGGATGTGGCCGTTGATGTAGGAGCTGGCGGGAGTGGCGAGGAAGATCGCGGCGGCGGCGACCTCTTCCGGGGTGCCGAGACGGTCGAGGACGAGCCGGGACTGGTAGCGCTGCCAGCGTTCGGGTACGGCGGCGAGCTGGCGACCCATCCCACCGTTGATGTAGCCGGGGGCCAGGCAGTTGACGGTGACACCCTTGGGCCCGAGCTCGATGGCCGCGGTGCGGGTGAAGGCCTCCACCGCGGCCTTGGTGGCGCTGTAGGCGGCGGCGCCAGGGACGGGTCTGGTCGCGACGCACGAGGAGACCGTGATGATCCTGCCCTCGCCACGGGCGGTCATGTGGGCGGCGGCCTCCCTGGTGCAGAGGAAGACGCCGGTGAGGTTGGTGCGGACGGTGGTGTCCCAGTCGTCGAGGGAAAGCCTGACGATCTTGCCGTCTCTACTCACGCCGGCGTTGGCCACCAGCACGTCGATGCGTCCAAAACGATCCACCGCGGACCGCATGAGGTCGCGGACGGAATCTTCCTCCGTGACGTCGACCCGGTGGTAGACAAGCCGATCGGTGGTCACCTCCCCGATGTCGTAGGGGTTGCGGGCCGCACAGATCACGGTTGCGCCCTCGGCGTGGAACTGCTCGGCGATGGCCCGGCCGAGGCCTCGGGTGCCGCCGGTAACGATAATGATCTTGTCGGCCAACCGCATTGGTGCCCCTCCCCTAGGCCGCGACTTCCAACATCTCGTTGGACAGCCGGGCCAGTACCCGGCCCAGCCGGTCGACTGCCTCGACCAACTCGGCTCGGGACACGGCGAGTGCCGGCCGGAACCGGATCCCGTCCGGCCCGCACGGCAACAGCAACAGGTTCTCTTCCTCGCGTACCCGCTCCAGAATGCGGTCGCGCAGGCTGGCGTCGGACACGGTCACGGCGGCGAGCAGGCCACGCCCGCGCGGGTTGCCAAGCAGTTCGGGATGGCGGGTACACAGCTCTGCGAGCCCTTCGCGCAACTGGGAACCGAGCGCCGCCGCACGCGTCACCAGGCCGTCGGACTCGATCACTTCGAGGATCCGCCTGGCCCGCACCATGTCGACCAGCCCGCCACCCCAGGTCGAGCTGATCCGGCTGGCCACCCGGAACACGTTGTCCGCCACCAGATCCACCCGCCGGCCGGCCATGATCCCGCACACCTGGGACTTCTTCCCGAACGCGATCACGTCCGGGCGCACTCCGAGCTGCTGGCAGGCCCAGTTGGTGCCGGTGGCCCCGAAGCCGGTCTGCACCTCGTCGGCCACCAGAAGCACGTCATGCTCGTGGCACAGCCGTTCCACGGCCTGCAGATACTCGGCGCGAAGGTGGCGATCGCCGCCCTCACACTGGATCGGCTCGAAGACGAACGCGGCCACATCGTGCCGGTGCGCCTGGAAGGCGTTCGAGATCTGCCGCAGCGAGGCCCGTTCGGCGGCGAGCACCTCCGCGCGGTGTTCCTCAAAGGGAAACCGCATCGCCGGGCTGTCCACCCGCGGCCAGTCGAACCGCGGGAATCGAGCGGTCTTGGCCTGGTCGGTGTTCGTCAACGAGAGCGTGTAGCCGGAGCGTCCGTGGAAGGCGTGTCGCAGGTGGACGACCTTGGTGCCAAGGCTCGGCGAGCGGCCGGCCTGCTCGTTGCGCCGTGACTTCCAGTCGAACGCGACCTTGATCGCATTCTCCACGGCCAGCGCGCCGCCGTCGATGAAGAACAGGTGCGGCAGCTCCGGGTCACCCACGACCCTGGTGAAGGTCGCCACGAAGCGCGCGGCCTCCGCCGTGTACACGTCGTGGTTGGACGGCCGGCACAGAGCGGCCCTGGTGAGCTCGGCGATGAACTCGCCGTCCTCGGTCAGCGCCGGGTGGTTCATCCCCAGCGGGAGGGAGGCGAAGAACGAGAACATGTCGAGGTACTCCCGCCCGGTCCTGGCGTCGACCAGCGTGGAGCCCCGGCTCGCGGTCAGGTCGACCACCAGGTCGAGCCCGTCGGCGAGCGCGGGAGCGGACAGCACCGAGGAAGCATCGCTCGGGCGCATGGGATCTCCGATCAGGTGGCTATGCGGCGTCGATCTGCTCGATCGTGTCCATCCCCAGCGCCTCGATGACCGGCAACGGGTTCCAGAAGTCCTTGAAGTGGACGAACTTCCCGTTTCTGGTCCGTACAACCGAGATGTAGGTCTGGTGGAAGGCGCGGCCGGTGGGGACCGCCTTGCCGTCCGCCCGAAACTCGGCGATCACCAGCTCGGGGTCGACCGTGTCGTGGAAGACCAGGTCGGCGAAGCGCACCCGGAGCAGCTCCGGGAAGTTCTTCATGTGCTCGTACAACGCGTCATGGCCGGCGAAGCGGAACGGCACACCCGGCGGGCCGTAGGCGAACTCCAGCACGCCGTCCGGCGTGAACAGATCCACCCAGTCCCGGATCTTCTCGGCCTCGATGTACTGCAGGTTCCGGGCGAACGCCGCCTGCGCCCGCGCACGGATCTCCTGGTCACTCATGGGTCCTCCTCAGTCGGTCGAGACAAGTGCGGACAGCCGCTTGTCGAGCGCGGAGTCTGAGAGCAGCCGGGTCAGCACCCGCGTCCTGCGCATGTCCGCACCGACCGGATAGCGGGTCCTGGGCCGCTGCGCGGTGAGGGCCTCGGCCACCACCGCGGCGAAGTCGTCCGGGGTGGTCCGGCAAGCCTCGAGTTGATGCGCGTTGATCGCGAGGAATCGGTCGAACGATCCCCGGTAAAGGTCACGTCGTTGGGCCGTGGCCATGATGTCTCGGCCGGCGCTGGCCATCTTCTCCCAGATCGGGGTCCGGATCGCACCCGGCTGGACCACCGACACCGACACCCCGAACGGCGCGAGCTCGCGGCGCAGCGCGTCGCTCATGCCCTCCTTGGCGAACTGGGAGGCGGCGTACGCGCCGAGGTAGGGCAGGGCGATGCGGCCAAGGCCGGACGTCACGTTCACGATCCGGCCCCGGCGGGCGCGAAGCTGCGGCAGGAACGCCTGGATCACCGCGAGCTGACCGACCAGGTTGGTCTCCAGCTGCAGCCGCAACTGTTCGGCCGGCAGGCACTCCAGCGGTGCGGGAACGCTGATGCCGGCGTTGTTGACAAGACCCCACAGTCCCGAGGAACCCACCGCGGCGGACACCTCGTCGGCCGCCGAGCTGATCTCGTCCGGCTTGGTGACGTCCAGGATGATCGGGGAGATGCGGTCGTACCGTGACTCGGCGAGCAGCTCCTTGCCGTCCTCGGTGCGCCGTACGGCCGCGAACACCCGGAAGCCGAGCTGTTCCAGATGGACGGCTCCGGCCCGGCCGAGCCCGGAGGACGCCCCGGTGATGACGACCGACTTTCCGTCTGGTGACAACGGTCTTGGCCTTCTGAACACGCCCTACTCCTCTTCCAGAGCGCCGAGAACCGCGTCGAAGCTTGCCGCGACGAGGCGTACGGCCCGATCCCGCGTCAGCCCGCCGTCGACGTAGCTGAAGTTCCAGTGGAGCCGGTCGTGACTCGTGTTGACCGTGGCGACGAAGTACCCGCACACCGACAGGCCGGCGAGGAACTGGGCGCCGGAGAGCTGCCACGGCCCGATGCTGGCCGGGAAGTCGTACCGTCCGATGTTGGAGATGCAGAGGTTGACCGGGCCCTGCGTCTCGATGAACTCGATCAGCGGCGCGCATTCCTCGACGGTCATCGGGCATGAGCCGCCGACCAGGTTGACCATGCCGAAGTGCTCACCGCGGCGTTTACGCCTGATGAGGTCCCGGCTGATGGTCCTGGCCATCGACCAGAGCGACGTCTCGACTGGGACGAGCGATCCGACTGTCGCGACATAGGTGCCGACGGCGGTGTCCGGCACCGGCGGCACGAGCCCGTCGCGGAAGTTGATCGGCGAGCCGATCGCCACGCCGGCGGGGCGTTCCGGGCCGTCGCCGGCCACGGCGGCGACCATGGCGGCGGCGAGCACGCCGTGCACGGTGGTGCCCTCGCGGCGGCAGGCCCGCAGCAGCGCGTCGACCTGGTCCGCCGAGAGCGACCGGTGCACCACGCGGGTCCGGCGGGCGGTGAACGGGACGAACTCGCTCGGCTCCACCCTGGCGGGCCGCAGGCGCCGCAGCCGGCGGTCGTCGCGACTTCGTTGCCACCGCAGGCGACGCTCACCGGCCCGGCCACGGTGCCGTCGTGGAAACATCTCCTCGCACGCCGGCAGACCGGGCTCGCGCACATCCGACCCACGGCCGGCCGCGAGCGTGAGCCAGTCCTTGACGAGGGACAGAACCGTCGTGCCGTCGGCGATACAGTGTGGGAGCGTCAATATCAGGTCGTGCACGTCGTCGTTGGTCACGACGACCGTGCGGCACAGCGGGCCGGTGCGCCAGTCGATGGCCTGGACCATCTCGTGCTCGTTGATCTGGCGAAGCCAGTCGTCGTCGGCGGTGCCCGCGACCCGGCGCAGCGGGATGGGCGCGTCGGTCGGCACGAAGGAGGGACCGTCCGCGCCGGACTCGATCGCGACGCGCAGCAACGGATGACGCACCCGCAACGCGTCGAGCGCCTGGCGGAGCAATGATGGGGTCAGCCGGCCGGTGACCCGGACGCGGGCGATGACGTTGAGCGGGGACACCTGGTCGGCGATCCAGTACCAGCGCTCGAGTGGGCTCAACGGCCGACGGACCACCGGAAGCACGGACCGGGCCGAGGAATCAATGGCCATGATGACGTACCGCCAGCGATCGTGCGTCGAAGGTCATCGTCGCCTCGTTGCGGCGGTCGATCACCGATCGCGGCACGAACCGCATGTAGAGGTTGCGCAGCAGGCTGGCGATCGGCCGGTCGAGCTGTTCGGCGCGGCTCAACGCGAAGGAGGCGTCCACCATGAGCCTGGCCCGTTCCCGGCGTTCCGCCTCGTACCCCCGCAGGGCCACGTCCGCGTCGGAGGCGTTGCCGAGGTGGTGCGCGAGGACGACGGCGTCTTCCACGGCCTGGGCGGCCCCCTGCGCCAGGCTCGGCAGCATCGGGTGTGCCGCGTCACCGAGCAGCGTCACCGGCCCGGTCCCCCACTGCTCGAGGAACGGACGGTCCTGGGCCGGCACACTGATGATGGCCGCCGCCGGTGTCGCGGCGATCGCGGCCCGCACCTCCGGCGCCCACCCGGCGTAGGCGCGGAGGATCTCGTCCTTGCCCCCGGCCCACCCGCGGGCATCCGGGACGTTCTTGGTGCCCCACCAGTAGATCCGCCCGCCGCCGATGTCGACGAGCCCGAACCGCTGTCCCCGGCCCCAGTAGTGGGCGCAGTACCCATCGGTCACGGTGGGGTGTCGGAACGGCAAGGTGGCGAGCCAGCACACGTAGCCCGGCTCCCGAGCCTCCTCCGGTCCCACCAGCTGCCGCCGGATCGCGGAGTTGAAGCCGTCCGCCCCGATGAGCACGTCGCCGCGCGCCACACCTCCGGCCGCGAAGTCGACCCGGACACCGTCGGCGTCCACCTGAAACCCGGTCGCGGTGGCGCCGAGTCGGACCGCCGTGGCGTCGAGGTGTTCGAGCAGCGCCTGCTGCAGATCCGCGCGGTGGATGGCGACGTTCTGCGCGCCGAGCCGCTCGCCGATGTGTCGAAACGGGACCCGCCGGATCCGGCGACCACGGGCCGTGCGGAAGTCCAACCTGTGGTAGACGCTGCCCCGGCGCTCGACGTCGAGCTCGATCCCCAGGGTACGCAGGGCGATCCGCGCGTTGATCGAGAGCGAGAGTGCCGATCCCGCCGGACGCAGCTCGCCGGCCCGTTCGTAGACCTCGGCGTCGACACCGACCCGGCGCAGACTCGCCGCCGCCGCGAGGCCGCCGATGCCGGCGCCGATGATGATCGCCTTCACGCCGCTTTCTCCCGGCTGTCCAGCGCCTCGGCGATCCGCCGCGCGACCTCGGCCACGTAGGGTTCCTCCATCAGGACGAGGTGGTTGCCCGGCACGTCGATCACGTCGATCCGCCCGCTGGTGTGTCTGGCCCAGCCGTTCGCGGGGTCGGTGTGGAGGGTTCCGGCGGCGGTGTGCATGGGCAGCAGCACCATCGGCAGCCGGTCGCTGGCCCGGACCAGGGTGAGGTCCTGGTCGAGGACTCCGGGCTCATAGGCCATGAGTGCCTCCCAGTGCGCGGAGAACATCCGGAACAGCCGGCGTACCGACGCCCGCGAGCTGCCGGGCCGCAACACCCCGGCTGCGGTCGCGCGCGCCATGATGAAGTCGAACTTCTCCTCCTCGGTGAGCCCGTCCGGGATGGCCTCGACGGGTGCGTTGCCGCTGCGCTCGAGCCAGATCAGCTCCCAGAAGAACCATTCCAGCAAGGCGTTGTCGGCGACGGGGTCGCGCTTGCTCGGCCCGCGGGCGATGGGATCGAGGAGGATGACCTGCTCGACACCTGCTGGATCCTCGCGCCGAAGCTGGCGCGCCAGCTCGAGAGCGACGACACCGCCGAAGGACCAGCCGCCGATGCGGTACGGGCCGCTTGGCTGGACCCGCCGGATCGCCTCGAGATAGGAGCGAGCGAGTTCGGGAACCGACCCGAGCGGCTCGGACCCGGGGTCGCTCCCGGCCGCCTGCAATCCGTACACCGGCTGCTCGGCCGGCAGGTGCTTGGCCAGGCGCACGTAGCAGAGCACGTTGCCGCCCAGCGGATGCACGAGGAAGAGCGGTGATCGATCTCCGCCCGCGCGGATCGGCACCAGCGGATCGTAGGTCAGGCTGGCGCCGCCGGAACGCAGCAACGCCGCCAGCCCGGCGACGGTTGGCGTGGTGACGAGCGCGGAGAGCGGCACGCTCACCTTGAACCGCTTCTCCAGCACCACGACCAGCCTCATCGCCGTCAGTGACGTACCACCGACCTCGAAGAAGTTGTCGTGCACGCCGAGCGAGGGCAGGTGGAGCAACTCGGTGAGGATCTCCACCAGGGAACGCTCGTAGGCGTCGCGCGGTGCGACCTGCTCGGCGGCACTGACGGCAGCCAACGGGATCCGGCGCAGCTCCGCGTCGTCGCGCTTGCCGCTCGGCGTCAGCGGCATCCGGTCCAGCCAGGTGATGTGCGACGGCACCAGATGGTCTGGCAACGACTCGCGCAGCAGGGCACGCACCTCGTTCAGGTCGACCGCACCCGCGTCACCGACCAGGAACGCGGCGAGGAACGAGTCGGCGCCATCCCGCCGCCGCGCGACGACCGCGGCCTCACGGATGCCCGGGAAGCGCTGCGCCAGAGCCATGATCGCGATCTCGACCTCGAGCGGCTCCACCCGGTAGCCGCGAATCTTGGTCTGGGTGTCGGTCCGCCTGGCCCAGACCAGGTCTCCGTTGGGCAGCACCCTGGCCAGGTCACCGGTGCGGTAGAGCCGGCTGCCCGGCTCGCCGAACGGGTTCGCGACGAAACGCTGCGCGGTCAGCTCCGGCTGGCCGTAGTACCCGTCAGCCAACGCGATCCCACCGAAGTACAGCTCACCCAGCACTCCGTGCGGCACCGGGCGCAGCCGCTCGTCGAGCAGGTAGAGCTCGACGCCGTTGATGACCGGACCGATCGGCGGCAGGTTCGGGAACTCCGCGGGGTCGCCGGCCAGCGGGTACGCCGTAACGAGATGCGTTTCCGTCGGGCCGTACTGGTTTTCCAGGATGGCACCGGGTAGGGCGGCCATGAACTGCCGGATCTCGGCCGTGACCCGCAGCTGCTCACCCGAGGAGATCACCACGCGGAGCTTGCTCGGAACGATGCCGAGCATGATCGCGGCCTCGGCGAGTTGTTGGAGGGCGACGTAGGGCAGGAAGATCCGCTCGACCCCCTCGCGGTCGAGCAGGCGCAGCAGGCTCGGCATGTCTCGCCGCTGCTCCTCGTCGATGATCCGCAGGGTGCCGCCGCCGCTGATCGTCGTGTAGATCTCCTGGATCGACACGTCGAAGCTGAGCGGCGCGAACTGCAGGGTCGTGCCACCGACCGCGCCGCTGGGCACGTTCGTCTGCCAGGCCTGATAGTTGTCCAGCGCGCGGTGCAGCTGTGCCACCCCCTTCGGGGTGCCGGTCGACCCGGACGTGAACAGTATGAAGACGAGGCTTTCCGGATGGATCGCGGGAAGCGCGACCGGATCGACGTCCTCCTCGATGGACTCCCAGGTCACGAGCAGGGCCGGATCCGCGATCAGGCCGGCGCGCGGGCCTCGCGCGACGATCCGCACGGGTGCGGCCTGCTCGATCATCGCCGTGATCCGCTCCTGCGGGTAGGTCACGTCGATCGGTACGCACGCCGCACCGGACCTGGCAATGCCGTAGATCGTCGCGATCATCTCCGGCGACCTGTCCATGGCGATGCCGACACACGTGCCCGGACCGGCGCCGAGCGACACCAGCCGCCAGGCCACCCGATTGACGATCCGGTCGAACTCGGCGTAGGTCCACCGCTCGGTCCCGTGCGCCACGGCGATGGCGTCCGGAGTGCGCGCCACATGGCTTTCCAGGCGTCGCACGATGTCGCTCGGCGGCTCGATGGCGGGCAGCGGCTTGGCCGGCGGGTCGGCCAGGAACGCGAAGTCCACCGCGCCGTGCGGGTCGTCGACGATCCGGCGCAGGATCGCGAGACAGTAGTCGATCAGAAGGTCGGTCTGGGCCGGCGTGATCGTGCGGCCGTCGGTGTCCACCCGCAACGAGATGTGCCCGTCCGTCGGGCTGACGACGACGTTGAGCAGCAGCGTGAAGTTGGTCTCTTCCCGGGTCTGGAAATCCAGCAGCTCGACGCCGGGCAGTTCGAAGATCGGCGTGAGCACGTGCATGTGGACGTAGTTGAAGACGGTCTCCAGCACCGGCGCGCCGCCCCGGTCGTTCTGGATGGCATGCAGCGGGTAGCGCCGGTGTGGGTGGATCTCCCGCTCCTGGCGGTAGACCTGGCCCACCACTTCCAGCCAGGTATCCGACGTTGGGCCGACCCGCAGCGGCACCGTGTTGAGGAACAGGCCGGTGATGCTCTCCGCTCCGGGTCGCTCCGGGCGGCCATGCATGACCAGGCCCGTGGTGACATCGTCCGTCCCGGACAGTAGCCGTAGCGTCAGGCAGTGCGCGGCGAGCAGTACGGACTTCACCGGGAGTTCGTGGGATTTGGAAAACTGCCGGACCCGTGTGTCGAGCCCGTCCGGCAAGCTGACCCAGCGGGTGTTCAGCTGGTCGTCACCGGGCGGCTCGTACTGGCGGAAGCCGTCCAGCTGGGTCAGCTCGGCACCCTCGAGTGCCTCCCGCCAGAAGCGCCTGCTGACGGCCGACTCGATGGTGCGGCGCTCCTCGATCACGTACGCCGCCGCCGAGGGCAGCGCGGCGGTCGGAACCGGTTCGATGTCCACCCCGGACAGGTGCAGGTAGTCGCGCAGCAGCTCGCTGATCAGGGTCGCGACGCTCCAGCCGTCCAGGATCACGTGGTGGAAGCTGAACACCAGGTCGACCGCGGACTGCCTGACGTACGCGCGGATCAGGTACAGCGGCGCCCGGTCGAACTCGTACCGGTGGCGGCAGCGCTGCTCGATGTGCGCGGTGACCTCAGCCTCGGCGGCATCCTCGCCGGCCGCGCGGAGATCGGCTATCTCCAGCTCGCCGCGCGCCTGCGGGTGGATCAGCTGGAGGGGCTCGGAAAAGCTGCCCAGGTCGAACGAGGACCGCAGCACCGGGTGCCGCTCGACAAGCCGGTCGAATGCCTCCCGCAACGGCTCTTCGCGCCACGGCATCCGGACCTTGTAACGGAAGACGTCGTGGTAGACGGCGGATCCCTCGTGTTCCGCGCCGTGGTAGAGCAGGCCCAGCTGGAGCTGCGTCGCCGGGTAGGCGTCTTCAACACCCGACAGCCGCGACCTGTCCACACTCGACACGAGCTGGAACGGGACGAGGTCCGGGATCGAGTCCGCCGGCGTCTCGGTCGAGACGCGGTGCGCCAGGGCGGCGATGGTCGGATACCGCACCATGTCGGCGAGTTCGAAGTAGAGCCCACGCTTCTCGGCCTCGGCTCTGACCCGCAGGGCGAGGATCGAGTCACCACCGATGGTGTAGTAGTTCCGGTGGATGCCGACCCGCTCGAGGCCCAGCACATCCGACCAGATCGCTGCGAGCGCCGCCTCGATCTCGGTGCGCGGCGGCTCGTCCGGCACGTCCACGGCGGCCGGGGACGGGAGCGCGGACCGGTCCAGCTTTCCGTTCGGCGTCAGCGGGGTCCGGTCGAGCCGTACGAAGAACGCGGGAATCATGAACTCCGGCAACGTGTTCGCCAGGTGCGTCCGGAGCCGCGCCGGGTCGACCTCGTCGCTGGCGACGTAGTACCCGACGAGATAGGTGCCCCGCGCCTCGGACCGGTGGTCGATCACGATCGCGTCGCGGAGACCGGGGAACGTGGCAAGGCTGTCGCGCACCTCCCCCAGCTCGACGCGATTGCCCCGAATCTTCACCTGACCGTCGATACGGCCCAGGAACTCGAGGTTGCCGTCGGCCAACCAGCGCGCGAGATCGCCGGTGCGGTACATCCGCTCGCCCGGGTGGAACGGGTCTTCGACGAACCTCTCGCCGGTCAGCTCCGGGCGGTCCAGGTAACCCCGGGCGACACCGGCACCCGCCACGCACAGCTCGCCGGCGACCCCACCCGGCTGAGCCTCGCCGTGACGACCCAGGACGTAGAGCCGGATGTTGTCGATCGGCCGGCCGATCGGCACCCGGAACACCGGCCCCGGCGGGCAGTCGAAGGCAGAGACGTCGACCGTGGCCTCGGTCGGCCCGTACAGGTTCACCAACTTCGGGCCGCCATCACCGAATACCCGGGTGAACTGCTCGACCCTGCCCGGCGTCAGCTCCTCGCCGCTGCAGAAGACCAGCCGCAGCGTGCCGGCGGAGTCGCGCAGCCGCGGCGAACGCTCGATCAGGTCGAGGAACGGCCCGAGCATGGACGGCACGAAATGGATCACGGTGACGCCGTGTGCGGCGATCGCGCCGAGGATCGCCTCCGGGTCCTTCTCCACGTCGGCGGGTGGCAGCGCCAGCCCCGCTCCGGCGATGGTCCACCAGAACAGCTCCCACACCGAGACGTCGAAGGAGATGGGTGTCTTCTGCAGCAACACGTCGGCGCCGCCGATGGGATAGCGCCGCTGCATCCACGCCAACCGGTTCACCACGGAGTGGTGCTCCACCATCACGCCCTTGGGCTTTCCGGTCGAGCCCGATGTGTAGATGACGTACGCCAGGTTGTCAGCGGTCGCCACCGGCTCGACGGGCGCTCGCGAACCGGCCAGCGCGTCGACGTCGCACACCGCGGCGTCCACCGTGGGTGGTTTTGTCGCGCCGGACACGAGCACGACCTTGGCGCCGCTGTCCTCGATGAGAAACCGGATGCGGTCGGCCGGATAGCTGGGATCGATGGGCACGTAGGCACCGCCGGCCTTGAGCACGCCGAGGATGGCGGTGAGCATCGTCGCGTCACGCTCGATCAGCACGGCCACCCGGTCGTCCGGCCGAATCCCCTCCTTCCGCAAGACCCGGGCCACCCGGTTGGCGCGAGCGTCCAACTCCGCGTAGGTGAGGGCGCCGGTCACGACCGCCAACCGGTCGGGCGTACGCGCGGCCTGCTCCTCGAACAGGCCGGACAACGTCTGGTGCCTCGGGTACCCGGTCCGCGCCGGGTTGGCCGCCTGCACGAGGCGAGCGTGCTCGGCCGGCGCCAACATCGCGAGACTCGACACCGGTGCGTCGGGCGCGTCCAACGCGTTGCCGATCAACGTCGTCAGATGGCCGGCCAGGGACTCGATGGGAAAGTCGTCGTCGAACACGTCCGCGGCGTAGTCGATGTCGATGACGACCGGGCCGTCCTGCGTGAACTCGTTGACGACGATCGCCAGCGCGTCGGTCTCGTGGGCGTGGCCGTACACCATCGTTTCCCGTACCACTCCGGGAATCTCCGCGGAGCTGGGCCACCGCATGGACGACAGTGTCACGTCGAACAGGTGGCGCGGCCCGGAGTCGGAAGGCCTGAGCTCCCGGAGCAGTTCGCCGGCCGGCAGGCGTTCGTGGGCGCGCATGGCACGGGTGGAGCCGCGAAGGCGCGTCACCAACTCCCGAAACGTCTCCCGCCCGGTGGTGTTCATCCGCAGAGGCATCGCGTTGGCGAAGTGCCCGACGGTGTTTCGCTCGGCATCGGTGCGCCGGTTCAGCAGCGGGACGCCGATGACGACGTCGCCGGTGCGGTGGATGCGGGACAGGTAGATGGTCAACGCGGCGGCGACAATGGTGAACATCGAGCCGTACTCGCCGGTCCGGGCCCGTTCGACGGTGAACGTGTGACGGCCGGTCCGGTACGAGCCACCCGGCGCCTTCCTCGTGAACAACGCCGGCTGGACTCCGGCGAGCTCCTTGCGGTAGAACGCAATGTCCGCGGCACGCTCGTCGGAGTTCAGGTAACGGCCCGCTTCCGTCACGAAATCCACGTACGACGGCGCCCGATTGGCCGGCTCCTGCTGGTATTCCGCCCTGATCTGGCTGATCAGCAGATAGATCCCCCACCCGTCGCACACCAGGTGGTGCACGTTGAGGTAGACGTACACACTGGACTCGCTCTCCTTGAGCAGAGCCACGTCGAACATCCTGGCGCGTTTGAGGGAGTACGCGCGGGAGAACGGCCGCCGCATCCACGACAGGCACGCCTGGCGGGGGTCCCGCTCACCGGACAGGTCGACGACCTCGATTTCCGGGACGTCCTCTTCCACCCACTGGTACGGCGCCCCGTTCGCCTCGTCGAACCGAAGTCGCAGCCCGTCGTTGCGCCGCACGACCCGCTCGACACACGCTTTCAGGAGGGGCAGATCCAGTTTTCCGGTCAGTCGCTCGTAGACAAGCGTGTTGAACTGCGGAAGATCGGGATACAACGAGCTGGCAAACCAGAGTTCAGACTGGTAAGCCGTCAGAGGAATGCGATGGGAGAGACCCATGCCACGAGGCTATTGAAGATGATCGACTGCCGGCACCTTCCAGAGTGCTTGAGCCTACGGGAGGTTGCTGCGGCGGCTCGCGGCCTCGCTCGCGACGCCTCACGGCGACGACGAGGTAGGACACGGGACGCCGACGACGTACCCGGTTGGTCGCGTCTCCGGCGACGACGGTCAGCGGTGCCGCCGCGGCGATGACAAGCAATACCACGGACGGGATCCCGAAACGGCCGTGTGCCAGCACAGCCGTGACGGTGTCGGGTTTCGCCGTACGAGTCGGGTCTCCTTCAGCGGTTCGACCTGCGGGATCAGGTAATGGTGTTATAGACGGGCACCCAGCCGAGGCTCGCACCAGTCGAGGAGAAGACTTCAATCTTCCGCACCACCGAGCCGGGAGTGGTAGCGGGCGCACTGTTGCCCACGCCGATACCGCCGACAGCGATCAATTTGCCCTCGGTGCGGATCTGACCAGGGCCACTTCGCCGGATGATCACGGTGTCGGCCGGCGCCTGGTACGGCACGGCGGCCTCAACGGCGTTCCAAGCCAACGTCACATTGGTCGACGCTCCGGTGACGAAGATCGCGGGAAAGGTAGCGTGCGCCTGCCACGCATGATTTCCCACGACCACCGTCTTGGTGGTGTTCAAGTTGATAGCGATGCAGCTGGCGGCCTGTGACGGGTTGGTGTTTGCGGTGCGGTTGCCCACTACAGTCACGTCACGGGCGCTGACGACGTTGATCTGCCCTTTGCAGTCGGTAACGACGTTTCCGGTTATCGAGACGCCGACGGCGGTTCCATTAGGAACCTTCCCGCCGTTACTCCCGTCCAGCTCGATGCCGCGCAACTGACAGCCGGTGACGGTGTTGTCAGCGACGACGAGGTTGGTGCAGGCCTCCGTGAAGATTCCCGCCTGCCCACATTCGGTGATCGTGTTACCGGATACGACATTCCGGTCGGCACCCGCCCATATGCCGATACCGTCGTAGTAGTCGGACGGCTCGCTCCAGACGCCGCCCTTCAGTTGTGCCTCATCGGTCGACGGCCAGTCCATCGCGACGTGGTTGTTGGTGATCCGTACGTCTTTGCCGTTGGACGAGATGCCGAAGCGAGTGCCTTCAGTGGTGCAGTTGGTGATTGCGATGTCATCGGACTGTCCGGGAACATCGTCGAACACGGCGATGCCGTTGAAGCGAACATCACGGACGGTGACGCCGTCGACAACACCACCGCGGGACGATGCGATGCGGATTCCGTTGTACTGCTGCGAGCGGTCGCTGTCCCACACTTCCAAGCCAAGGATCTTGAACCTGTGGCAGCCAGTGACACGTAGAACGGCCTTCCCGCCGTTAACAGCTGGTTGCGCGCCTTTGAGCTTGAGGGTGGCCCCGTAACCGGAGACCACGAAGTGGGTCCGCCCCGAGACAACAAGTTCATCGCTGACCACGAAGACTCGGCCAGCGGGGAAGTACACACTTTCGCCGGTGCCGGCAGCTGCGGTCAGCGCCGCCTGGATCGCGGCCGTGTCGTCGGTGGTACCGTCGCCGACCGCACCATGGTCGAGCACCGAGATCCATCCGTCACCGGTGGCACCTGGCGCGGCGTGCGCCACGGAGGCGCTCGCCGTCAACCCGCCGACCGCCGTGGTGGAAACTAGTCCTGCAAGCAAGGCGTTTCGCCTACTCATCAACTCCACGTCGATTCCCCGTCCGATCCACGCTGGTTCATGATCTTCGATGGCCCCCGCACTCTACAGAGATCTTTCCCGACTCGCTAGTCATCCGTGATCGGACGAAGCAGTCGCGGAACTTGTCAGGGTCGGTGTGGCCATAGGGTGTCCTGCCGCCATATGGCAACGGTTGGTCCGGCACGCACGGCCGGCCGCCGCTGCCCTCGATGCCTACCCCGTCGACACCTGTGGCTGACTGGCACTCAAGCGTCGCATCCCCGTCACGATCGAGCCTCTAAGGGACGTCTCGTAACTGACGGCCGGTCCATGGTGGATCATGTCCGGGTGCAGGTGATCTCGGCGGCCCGCCAGGAGTGGATCTTTCCGTTC
>NZ_JBFABA010000081.1:0-19476 GCF_040640115.1 Micromonospora sp. NPDC023644
ATCGTCCGCTTCCCGACCGGCACCGTCGCCGCCGACCTGCCGGCCGTGCGCCGGGTCGGCACCGTACGCCGCGTCGGCGGCGGCGCGCTGCACCGCCGCCGGCGCCGGCCGGTCGAGCCGGGACCGGGCCGCGACCTGCGGGTACTCGGCGGTCTCCGCGCCACCCGTGGCGGCCGCCATGACCGCCGCCGCGGCCAGGTCGGCCACCCGCTTCGCCTCCCGCTTGACCCGGGCGCGGACCTCCTTGGCGTGCTGCTCGGCGGAGTCCGCGGCCCGGCGTGCCTCGTCGAGGCGGTGCAGCTCGTCGGTCAGCTCCTGCCGGGTCTCGGCGAGACGCTGCTGCACCTCGGCGAACTCGTGCTCGATGCTCGCGCTCTCCTGCCGCGCCTGGGTCAGCTGCTGCTGCGCGGTGTCCAGTTCGGACTGCATCCGGGCCAGCGCCTCCCGCCGGTCCCGGATGCCCTGCTGCGTCGCGGCGAGCTGCTGCTGGTGGGTCGCGGCCTGCTCGTCCACGTGCTGGCGCACCTTGGCCGCGTACTGCTGGGCCTCCGCGATCAGCGTCGCGATCTCCTGCTCGGCCGCCGTACGCTGGGCGCCGAGCTCCCGCTCGGCGGACGCGAGCTGCTCGGCGATCTCCTGCTCGGCGGCGGCCCGCCGCTCGTTGATCTCCCGCTCGACGCCGGCCTGCCACTGGCCCAGCTCCTGCTGGGTCTTCGCGCGCGCCGCCTGCACCTCCTGCTGGATCTGGGTGCGCGCCGAGGCCAGGAACGCCTCGGACTCGGCGCGGGCCTGCTCGACCTGCTGGGCGGTCTGCTCGTCGATCCGCTTCGCCTCCTGCAGCGCGTGGTCGTGGGCCGCCTCGCCGGCCGCGCGCAGCCGTTCCGCCGCCTCGCGGATGCGGGTGAGCTCGGCCTGGGCGTTGGCGCGGCGCTCCTCGTGCTCCCGGTCGTGCTCGTCGCGCCGCGCGGCCGCCTCCTCCGTCAACTCCCGCAGCGTCGTCGCGGCCTGCTCGCGGGCCTCGGTGAGCACCCGCTCCGCCTCGGCCTCCCGCTCGGCGGCCCGCTGCCCGGCGGCGTCGGTGATGGCTGCGGCCTGCTTCTCGGCCAGGGCCAGGATCTGGTCGACCATCGGGCCGAGGTCGCGGAAGGACGCCCGGTCCGGCTGGGCCGGCCGGTCCCGCAGCTCGGTCGCCTCCGCCCGCAGCCGGTGCACCTCGACGGTCAGCTCGCGGAGCTGGGCCGAGGCCCGGTCGCGCTCGGCGGCCAGGGCCGACCGCTCGCCGTCGACCTGCTCGACGAAGCGGTCCACCTGCCGCTTGTCGTAGCCGCGCAGCGCGAGGTCGAAGCCCGGCCGCGAGGCCGCGCCCTCGCGTGCCGCGAACGGGTCGTCGCCGTGGGACATGCATCCTCCTCCGTACGATCGCGAGCGCCACGCCGGCGGGAAGTCCGCGCCACGGGCCGTGCTGTGGCGCCACGCTACCGTCGCGGCCGCGCGCGCCCGCGTAAAGGGTGACCCCACGCGGCGGCCCCGCGGACCGGGGTGGTCCGCGGGGCCGCCGTCGCCCGTCCGTGGCGGTGGCCCGCCCGGGGGGCGGTGGTCGGGCCGCCCGACCACCGCCCCCCGGGTCGCCTCAGGGGTTGATCCGACCGGCGCCGGCCCCGGCGGTCACGGCCGCCTTGACCCCGCTCGCGTCGTCGAGCCGGTACGGGTAGGGGATGGGGGCGACGTCCCCGGCGCTCTCCGGCGCGCCGGAGTTGGTGAAGATGTTGTTGCGCTGGACCAGGTCGCCCGGGTCCGACTCGGCGTAGCCGACGGCGGTGGGGCGGGTGACGTTCTCGAAGTGGTTGCCCTCGACCAGCACCCCGGCGCCCATGGTGGACGCCACGCCGTAGTCCGCGCCGAAGTAGTAGTTGTTGAACACGTGCACCGGGTCACCGAACCGGACGCGCGGGTGGCGCTCCTTGCTCCCGTCGAACCAGTTGTGGTGGTAGGTGACCCGCAGGTGGCCGATGTCGGCGGTGTGCCCGTCGTCGTGGCCGAGCAGCATGCTCTTGGTGTGGTTCGTGACCCGGTTCCACGAGACGGTCACGAAGTCGGAGGCCCGCTTGACGTCGACCGCGCCGTCGTAGCCGCCGTCGAAGGTGTTGTGGTCGATCCAGACGTTGCGCGAGCCCTGCACGTTGATCGCGTCGTCGTCCCAGCCCCGGAAGGTGAGGTTGCGGACGATGACGTTGCTCGCGCCGCTGATGTTCAGCCCGTTGTCCAGCGTCGCGCCGCCCACGCCGAGCACGGTCTTGTTGCTGCGCACGTCGTTCATCGCGTCGGGCATGGTCAGCGACCCGGTGACCCGGATGACCAGCGGCGACGAGGACTCCAGGGCGTCGGCGAGCGCCTGGCCGTCGGAGACGGTGACCGTCTGGCCGCCGGCGCCGCCGGTGGTGCCGCCGTTCTGGGTGGCCCAGCCGACCAGGTCCCCGGCCGGCGGCAGGGTCGGCGTCGGGGTCGGCGCCGGGGTGCTCGGCGGCGGGGTGGTCGGGGTGCCGGGCACGCCGACCCTGCCGACCCCGGCCTGCGCCGTGACCACGGCCTTCATGTCGCAGGCCGTTCCCACGGTGTACGCGTACGGCGGGTTGGTCACGCTGCCGCCGGTCTGCCCGGCGCCGGAGTTGACCAGGCAGTTGTTCCGGGCGACCAGCCGACCGTCGCCGGAGGAGCCCTCCGCCAGGTGGTACGGGTCGTCCACGTTCTCGAAGTGGTTGCCCTCGACGATGACCCCGGCGTCCTCGGTGGACGCGACGCCGTAGTTGCCGGTGTTCAGGTAGTAGTTGTTGTAGACGTGCACCTGGTCGCCGAAGCGCACGCGCGGGTTGCGCTGGTTGGTGTTGTCGAAGAAGTTGTGGTGGTAGGTGACCTTCAGCCGGCCGGTGTCCTGGGCGGCGTTGCCGTCGTCGTGGCCGAGCAGCATGTTCTTGTCGGTGCCGTCGGCGTGGTTGTAGGAGACCGTCACGTACGACGAGCCGCGCTTGATGTCGACGCCGCCGTCCGTCCCGGTGGTCCAGGTGTTGTGGTCGATCCAGACGTGGTGGGTGAACATCTGCACGTTGATCGCGTCGTCCGCCCAGCTCCGGAAGTTCAGGTTCCGGATGATCACGTTGTGCACGGCGTTGGCCGGCGGCGCGGTGACCGCGTTGTCGATCGGCAGGCCGATGTTGAGGCCGCCGCCGGTGAACCCGGAGTTGGCGCCGACGCCGACGATCGTCTTGTCCGAGGCGACCTCGTGCATCGGGCCGGGCAGCGCGATCATCCCGCTGACCTGGATGACCTTCGGACCGCTCGACGCCGCCTCGGTGATGAACTGGCTGGCGGTCGTGACCGTGACGGTCGGGCCGCCGGCGCCGCCGGTGGTGCCGTTCTGACCCCACGCGTCGACCGAGGCCCAACCGTCGGCCACGTTGGGGCCGGGGTTGCCCGGGTCGCCGGTCGGCGTGGGCGTCGGGCTGGTCGGCGTCGGGGAGGGGCCGGCGCCGCCCGAGTCGACCCGCACGTTGTCGAAGTCGGCGCTGGCGTAGAAGGTCGCCACGCCGATCCGGCCGCTGGCGTACGAGGTGTCGGTCGCCTCGGTGAGCAGGGTGCCGTCGACGTAACCCTTGAGCGACCCGCCCACCACGTCGAGCCGCAGGGTGTAGGTGGTGCCGGCGGCGACCGGCACGGACGCGGTGTCCAACGTGGTGGAGGAGCCGCTGGTCAACCGCTTGAGCTCGACGGTGTTGTTGCTGCGCAGCGCCAGGTAGTAGTAGCTGGTGTTGCTCTGCACGCGGGCGAGCAGCGCCACGAACCGGTTCGTTCCGTTGAACGCGGTCGGTCGGACGGTCGCCTGGACGGAGTAGTCGGTCCAGCTCGACGTGCCCGCCAGCGAGCGGGCGTCGCTGCTGGTGCTGCTCTGCCGCAGCGCCCGAGCGCTGTCGCCGGTCACCGACCAGCTTCCGCCGGAGGCCGTCCAGCCGGACGAGTTGCCGTCGGAGAAGTCGTCGGAGAAGAGCGTGTCGGCGTAGGCCGTGGTGGTCATGCCGACGGCGAGGGTGACCGCGAAGAGCGCGGCCCCGATCGCGGTGAGGAACCCTCGGCGATGCCTCCGCCGACGGGTGTCGGAGTGGTGCACGGGACCTCCCTGGTGGTGATCAAATGATCGATGAACATCGATACCTTGGGGTGTGGTGCGCCGCGGACCGCCGGGCCGGTGCCCGGCGCCGAACCGGGTCCGCCGGCCCGCGCGGGGCGGGTCAGTAGGGGAGTCTGCCGGTGCCGGCGCCGGCCGTGACGACGGACTTCACGGTGGCCGGATCGGTCAGGGTGTACGGGTAGAACGTGCGCGGCTCCTGGACGGTGCCGCCGGAGTCGCCGGGCTCGCTGGTGCCGGCGAGCACGTTGTCGCGGGCGATCATCCGGCCCCGGTCTCCCGAGTAGCTGATCGACCAGGGGACCTCGACGTCCTCGAAGTAGTTGCCCTCGACCACGCAGCCGGAGTCGAGCTGGCAGGCCACCCCGACGTCGGTGTTGTAGACGAAGTAGTTGTTGAACACGTGCACCGGGTCGCCGTAGCGGACCCGGGGGTTGCGCTGGGGCGTGCGGTCGAACCAGTTGTGGTGGTAGGTGACCTTCAGGTTGCCGACGTCCTGGGCGGCGTTGCGGTCGTCGTGCCCGAGCAGCATGTTCTTCGTGTGGTGGTGGGTGTGGTTCCAGGACACGGTGACGTAGCTGGAGCCGCGCTTGATGTCGATCAGCCCGTCGTAGCCGTACGCCAGGTCGTTGTGGTCGATCCAGACGTGGTGCGAGAACATCTGCACGTTGATCGCGTCGTCGACGGTGTTGCGGAAGTTCAGGTTCCGGACGATGACGTTGTGCACGGCGTTCGCCGGCGGGCTGGTCGCGTCGCTGACCGGCAGGCCGATGTTGAGGCCGCCGCCGGTGATGCCGGAGTTGGCGCCCACGCCGACGATCGTCTTGTCCGAGGTGACGTCGTGCATCGGGCCGGGCAGGGCGATCATCCCGTCCACCCGCACGGTCAGCGGGCCGGCCGTGCCGATCGCGGTGAGCAACTCCGCGGCCGTGTCCACGGTGACGGTCGGGCCGCCCGCCCCGCCGGTGGTGCCGTTCTGGCCCAGCGCGTCCACCGAGGCGAACCCGATCGGCGGGGCGCCCGGGTCGATCGGCGGCTCGGTCGGCGGCAGGCTGGGCCCGCCGGTCGGCCCGCCGGTGGGCGGCGCCCCGGTGGCCGTGTCCACCGCGACGTCGTCGAAGGTGGCGCTGGCGTACGAGGTGGCCAGGCCGACCCGCCCGGCGGCGAACGCCGCGTCGGTGGCCTGCACCCGCAGCGTGCCGTCGACGTAGCCGCGCAACGAGGTGCCGACCGCCTCCAGCCGCAGCGTCGCCCAGCTGCCGACGGTGATCCCGGCCGGGGCGGAGCCGAGCGACACCGGGTCGCCGCCGGCGCGGCGGATCAGCTGCACCCCGCCGCTCGCGGTCACCACCAGCGCGTAGTAGCTGCTGCTGCTCTGCGCCCGGGCGATCACGCCGACGTGCCGGTTCGCCCCGGCGAAGCCGGTCGGCCGGACCCGGGCCTGCACCCCGTAGTCGGTCCAGGTGCCGGCGCCGGCCAGGGCGCGGGCGTCGCTGCTGGTGCCGGACTGCCGGTAGGCGTACGAGCCGTCGGTCACCACCGACCAGCTTCCGCCGGAGCGGGACCACCCGTCGGCCGCGCCGTCGGAGAACGTGTCGCTGAACAGGGTGTCGGCGTGCGCCGACGAGGTGGTCGCGAGCACCGTGCCGACGGCCAGGGCGGCGGCGGTGAGCGCCGCGCCGAGCAGTCTCGGTGTGCGCGTCCGGGGACGGGGTGTCCGGTTCATGGTGTGGACCTCCTGGTGGTGGGGTGGGCACCGGTGGGTCGCCGTGCTGAGCGCCGGACACGGCGACCCACCGGCCGTCCGGCCGCCGCGCGGGACGACGCGGCGGCCGGCGTCCTACAGGGGCAGCCGGTCCGCGCCGGCCAGCGCCCCCACGACCGCCGGCACCGCGGGTGCCGGCAGCACGGGGCCGCGTCGCAGGGTCGGCGTCCAGCCGGCGTCCGGGGCCAGGTCCGGCTCGTGCGTGGCGTTGTACGCGGCCACCAGGTCGACCGGGCGGGCCGGGTCGCCGGCGGCGCGGACCCAGTTGCCCCGGGTGGTGACGGCGGTGCCGCCCCAGTCGTAGAGCAGGTCGTCGGCCACGACGCCGGCGGCGAGGCTGAAGAAGTTGTTCTCGGCGACCACGGCGGACTGCACCCCGACGCCGATCGCGTACTGGAACCCGTCGCCGGTCAGCCGGTAGTGGTTGTTCCACACGTCGACCTGGCCGAACCGGACCCGGGGCAGCCGCTGGAGCACCCCGTCGAAGAGGTTGTGGTGCAGGCTCACCTTCAGCCGCCCGACGTCCGGGCCGACGGTGTTGGACGAGCCGATCAGCATGACCTTGTCCCGTCCGACGAACCGGTTCCAGGAGAGGGTCACCAGGCTCGCGGTGTGCGTGACGTCCACCGACCCGTCGTGCACCTGGTACGGCCGGCCGAGGTGCACCGGCTGGGCGCTGTCCGGGTTGTCGCCGTCGGTGAAGGTGTTGTGGTCGATCCAGACGTGCTCGCTGCGGCGCACCGAGATCTGGTCGTACTGGGAGTTCCAGTTGCCGGCGGCGCCGTCGGTGGGGGACCAGGCGGGGAAGCAGTCCCGGGCGTCGTCGAAGGTCAGGTTCCGCACGATCGTGTTGTGCGCGCCGTCGAGCATCAGCGTCAGGCCGGTCAGCCGCGCGTCGCGCAGGCCGACGATGGTGGTGTTCGGGCCGACGTTGATCTGGGTCTGCCGGGTCTGGTTCGTCACGGACCGCACCCGCGCCGCCTCCAGCGGCCCGCTCGGCGCGACCCGCCCCCAGACCGCCGGGTCGTACGCCGCGAGGTACGCCGCCAGCGAGTACTCCGGGTCGGCGAGGTCGGCGCAGTCGAGCGTGGTCCCGTCGGGCCCCTCGAAGCCGTCGACCTCGCCACTGACGTAGATGATCTTCGGGGTGGCGTTGCCCCGGTTGGTGGCGTTGTCGCCGCCGAGGGCCGCGACCAGCTCGGCCCGGCTGGAGACCACGTGCACCTGCTCCGGCGTCGCCGCCGCGCCGCCGGTGGTGCCGGTGCCCTCAGCCGCCCAGCCGTCCCCGGCCGGCAGTGCCTGCCGGCCCAGGTGCCGGGCGGCCCAGGAGAGCCCGCCGCCGGTCGCGGCGGCCGTGCCGTCCGGAACCGGAGCGGCCCCGCCCTCCGGGGCCGCCGCCGCGCTCCCGGATGTCGCCGCGAGCGCGACGACGATCGTCGCCGCGCCCAGTGTCTGCTTCCACATCTATCGGTCCACCTGTTCGTCGCCTGTTTGATATGTGGCAACGGTAGGTTTCGCGATTTATGCGAGTCAATGACAAACGTGTGCAGAAGTGTTGCAACTGATCAAATCGGCCGGTACCGTCCCGACCGCCCTCGGTCGGGATGACGCCGCTATGTCCGATATGGACCCGCGTCAGGCGGGCGGTTCAGTTGCAGTGCGTTGCGGTCCCCTCCTGGTCGGTCAGGTCCGTGCGGTGCGGTGCCACCGCCCACGGCACCGCCAGCTCCGACAGCAGCGCCCCCTCGTCGGCCGCCCGGCGCAGCAGCCGGTTGATCCCGCGCACGGTCAGCACCCGCTGCGGGCCGTCGCCCGTGGCGGCGACGAGGTCGCCGCCCAGCGGCGCCGGCTCGGGCGCGGTCGTGACCGCCTCCAGCACCGCGGTGAACCCGGCGGTGCGTGCCAGGGGCGCGATCAGCGGCACCGCCGGGTCGGCCCGGTGGTCGAGGAGGTTCTCCAGCAGCCCGCGCCGGCCCGGCACCTCGCGCGGGTCGGCGTCGCCCGGCAGCAGCAACCGGTCGGTCGGGTACTCCAGCACGGCCCGGCCGGCGGTGCCGGTCACGACCACCTCCCCGGCGACGAAGTCCTCGCCGGCCAGGGTCACCGCCGCGACGATCGGCGGCCCCGAGCGGGACAGCACCCGCAGGGTCGCCGTGTCGTCCACCTCGATCGGCCGGACCCGGTAGCGCTCCACCTCGATCCGCGCGGGCTCCACCGGCCCGTCCCCGGCGGCCTCGGCGACCGCCAGGCACTGCATGACGGCGTGCGCCAGCGGGTTGGCCAGCGCGCCGTCCAGCACCGGGCGGCCGTGCAGCGTCCGCCGCCCGGCCCACGGCGCCCGCGCGTAGTAGGCGTCGGAGCGCTGCCAGGCCGCCACCGTCGCGATGCCGGTGACGGTCCCGAGCCGCCCGGCCCGGACCGCGTCGGTCAGCTCCGTCAGCGCCGCCGAGCCGAGCGCCTGGAAGCCCACCTGGCAGGCCCGGCCCGTCGAGGCGAGGGCGGCGGCCAGCGCCCGGTGCTCGGCGGTGGACAGCACCGGGGGCTTCTCCAGCAGCAGGTCGGCGCCCGAGGCGAGCACGTCCAGGGCGATCGGCAGGTGGGTGTGCGGCGGGGTGCAGACCACCACCACGTCCGGCCGGGCCGTCCGCAGCATCTCCCGGTGGTCGGTGTGGACCAGCGTGCCGTCCGGCACCGGCGCTGCCGGGTCGTCCTCGACCGGGCGTACGTCGACCAGGGCGACCAGCCGCAGCCGCCCGGCGGCGTGCAGCGGGGCGATGACCCGCCGGTGCCAGCGCCCGTGCCCGTTGGCCCCGACGACCGCGACCCGGGGCGCGGCGCCGGGCGGGAGCGACCCGGCCCGTCCCGCCGCGGCCTGCGCGGCGGCCGTCACCGGGCACCCGCCAGCGTCGCGGCCGCCCCGTGCCGTTGCAGGACGGCCAGCCACCCGGTCACCTCGGCGCGCACGTCGTCGTCCTCGGCCACCTCGGCGGGGAAGACCTCGCGCAGCGCGAAGACCGCGTCGACCGCTCCCGCCGGGGTCCCCGGGCCGGCGGCGAGCGCCGCCCGGATCTCCTCGGCGAGCGGATCGGCCAGCGGCAGGAGGCTGCCGTCGTCGGCGTGGCCCTGGGCGAAGCGCAGCCAGGCGGCCACCACCAGCGTGGCCCAGTGCGCCGACCGCCCTGCCGCCCGCAGGTCGGCGATGGTGTGCAGGATCCGCTGCGGCAGCTTCTGCGAGCCGTCCATGGCCACCTGGAGGGTGCGGTGGTGGATCGCCGGGTTGGCGAACCGGGTCAGCACCTCCTCACCGTACGCGACGACCGAGACGCCCTCGGGCGGGCTGAAGCTGGCCGCCACGTCCTCGGCGACCAGGTGCCGCAGCACCGTCGTCAGGTGCGGCAGGGCCAGCGCGTCGGCGATCGTCTCCCGGCCGGCCAGCGCGCCCAGGTAGGCGGCGGCCGAGTGCACGCCGTTGAGGGCGCGCAGCTTCAGCCGCTCCCAGGGCCCCGCGTCGGCGGTGAGCACCGCGCCGGCCCGCTCCCAGGCCGGCCGGCCGCCCGGGAAGTCGTCCTCGATGACCCACTGCCGGTACGGCTCGGCGACCACCGCCGCCAGGTCGGCCACGCCCAGGGCCCGCTCGGCGTCGGCGAGGGTCTGCGCCGTGCTGGCCGGCACGATCCGGTCGACCATGGTGCCGGGGAAGCTGACGCACTCCCGTACCCAGCCGGCCAGCGGCTCCGGCACCCCCGCGTACGCCACCGACTGCTCGACCAGGCCGCGCAGCCGGCGGCCGTTCGCGGGCAGGTTGTCGCAGCTGACCAGGGCCAGCGGCGGGCCCTGCGCGGCGGCGCGGGCGAGCAGCCCGCGCAGCAGCAGGCCGGGCACGGTGACCGGCGCCCGGTCGGTGCGCAGGTCGGCGGCGACCTCCGGGTCCGGCCGCAGCCGCCCGGTCACCGGGTCGAGCTGGTACGCCTTCTCCGTCACGGTCAGGGTGACCACCCGGATCGCCGGGTCGGCCAGCAGCGCCACCACGCCGGCGGGGTCCCCCGCGGCGTGCCGCGTGCCCGCCAGCGCGCCGACCACCCGGGTGTGGCACCCCTCGGCGCTGGTGGTGGTGACGCTGAACAGGTTGTCCTGCGCGGCCAGCGTCGTCACCACGTCGGGGTTGCGCGGCGCCACGCCGACGATGCCCCAGTCACCCCCGGCGCGCGCCATCGCCTCCTCGGTGTACACCGCCTGGTGGGCGCGGTGGAACGCGCCCAGCCCAAGGTGGACGATGCCCGCCGGCACGCTGCCGGGGCGCAGCAGCGGGCGGCTGTCGGTCGGCAGCCGGCGCAGCGTCGCGAGACCGAGCCGCGCGGCACCGACGGTCACCGCCACACCGGCCCGTCCGGGAAGCGGAACTCGGCGATCGACTCCGCCCTCATCGTGGAGCTGTAGCCGGGAGCCTCCGGCAGCAGGTAGCGCCCCTCGCGGGTGCGCACCGGGTCGACGAAGTGCTCGTGCAGGTGGTCGACGTACTCCACCATCCGGCCGTCGAGGCTCGTGCCGACCCGCAGGTAGTCGAAGACGGCCAGGTGCTGGACGTACTCGCACAGGCCCACCCCGCCGGAGTGCGGGCAGATCGGCACCCCGAACTTCGCCGCCAGCAGGATCTCGGCGAGGACCTCGTTGACGCCGCCGACCCGGCAGGCGTCGATCTGCATCACGCCGATCGCCTCGGCCTGGAGCAGCTGCTTGAAGATGACCCGGTTGGCGGCCACCTCGCCGGTGGCGACCCGGCACCGGCCGTCGGTCAGCCCGGTGACCGCCCGCGCGATGCGGGCGTGCCCGAGGATGTCGTCGGCGTGCGTCGGCTCCTCGATCCAGTACGGGTCGACCTCCGCCAGGGCGGTCATGTTGGTGATCGCCTCGTCGACGTCCCAGACCTGGTTGGCGTCCATCATCAGCAGCGCGTCCGGCCCGATCTCCTCCCGGATGATCCGCGCCCGCCGCAGGTCGTCGGCCGGCGGCCCGCCGACCTTCATCTTCATCGCCCGCCACCCGTCGGCGTACGCCTGCCGGGTCAGCGCCCGGACCTTGTCGTCGGGGTAGCCCAGCCACCCCACCGAGGTGGTGTAAGACGGGAACCCGTCGCGCTCCAGTTCGGCGCGGCGCTCGTCCAGCCCGACCAGCCCCTTGTCGAGGATGGCCGCCGCCTCGTCCGGGGTGATGGCGTCGGTGATGTGGTGGAAGTCGACGCTGGCCACCAGTTCCTCGGTGGGCAGCTCGGCGAGCAGCTGCCACATCGGCTTGCCGGCCAGCTTGGCCCGCAGGTCCCAGACCGCGTTGACCAGCGCGCCGGTGGCCATGTGGATGACCCCCTTCTCCGGGCCCAGCCAGCGCAGCTGCACGTCGGCGCTGAGCGAGCGCCAGAACGCCACCGGGTCGGCGAAGATCTCCTCGACGGTGCGGCCGGTCACGTGGTGGGCGAGGGCGTTGATCGCCGCGCAGGTCAGCTCGTTGCCGCGACCGTTGGTGAAGGTGAACCCGGCCCCGGTGACGCCGGCGTCGGTGCGCAGCTCGACGTAGCTGGCCGAGTAGTCGCCCCGGTTGATCGCGTCCGAGCCGTCGCCGGCCGCGGCCGTCGGGAACCGCACGTCGTGCACGTCGACGGCGGTGACGGTGACAGTCACAGGACATTCTCTCCGATCTTGAAGACCTTCTTCGGGAGCCGGTACGCCAGGTCGACGATCGTCTCGGCGGCCTCGTCCTCGCCGAGGCGGTGCTCGGTGACCAGCCGGGCCAGGTAGGCGGCGTCGACCCGGCGGGCCACGTCGTGGCGTACCGGGATGGAGCAGAACGCGCGGGTGTCGTCGACGAACCCGGCGGTGTTGTAGAAGCCCGCGGACTCGGTGACCGACTCGCGGAAGCGGCGCAGCACCTCCGGCGAGTCCAGGAACCACCACGGCGCGCCGAGGTAGAGGGCGGCGTACCCGCCGGCCAGCGGCGCGAGCTCCCGGCTGAAGGTGTACTCGTCGAGGGTGTAGAGCACCACCCGCAGCCGCGGGTCGTTGCCGTACGCGTCCAGCAGCGGGGTCAGCGCGTGCAGGTACTCGGTGGCCTGCGGCAGGTCGCCGCCGACGTCCCGGCCGTGCCGCGCGTACAGCCAGCGGTTGTGGTTGCGCACCGCGCCGGGGTGCAGCTGCATGACGAGGCCGTCGTCCAGCGACATCCGGGCGAACTCCAGCAGCATGTGCGCCCGGAACGTCTCCGCGTCGGCCGCGTCGGCGACCCCGCGCAGGCCCCTGTCGTAGAGTCGCGCCGCCTCGTCCGCGCCCAATGCCAGCGTGCGCGCGGTCGGGTGGCCGTGGTCGGTGCAGGTGGCGCCGGCCGCGATGAAGGCCGCCCGCCGCCGGCGCAGCGCCGCCAGGTAGCCGGCGTACGTGCCGGTGTCCTCGCCGGTGATCTCGCCGAGCCGCGCGACGTTCTCCGCCCAGCCGTCGAACTCCATGTCGACCACGTTGTCCGGCCGGAACGTGGTGATCACCCGGCCGCCCGGCCCGCCCCAGCCGTCGGCGGCGAGCTTGGCGTGCTGCCCCAGGTCGTCCAGGGGCGACTCGGTGGTGGCGAGCACCTCGATGCCGAAGCGCTCGAACAGCGCCCGGGGCCGGAACTCCGGCTCGGCGAGCCGGGCCGCGAGCTCGTCGTAGACGGCGTCGGCGGTGGCCGGCGAGAGCGGGGTCCGCACCCCGAACACGTCGGTGAAGGTCTGCTCCAGCCAGAGCCGGGAGGGGGTGCCCCGGAACAGGTGCCAGTGCGCGGCGAAGCGTCGCCAGATGGTGCGCCCGTCGGCCTCCGTGGGGCTGCCGTCGACGGTGGGCACGCCCAGGCCGGCCGGGGGGACCCCCTGGCTGAGCAGCATCCGGGTGAGGTAGTGGTCGGGCACGATGAGCAGCCGCGCCGGGTCGGGGAACGGGCGGTCCTCGGCCAGGATCGCCGGGTCGACGTGCCCGTGCGGGGAGATGATCGGCTGGGGCGCGGCCAGCGCGTACAGCCGACGCGCCACCGCGCGCTGCGCGGGGTCGGCGGGGAAGAGCAGGTCGGTCGTGGGCACGGGTGGGGCTCCTCGGAAGGTGTTCGCGGCTCAGGGGAGGTCGAGCAGGTCGGCGACCCGGACCGGGGCACCGGTGGTGAAGGACCGGTTCGCGGCCAGCCCGGTGAGCAGGGCGAGGGCGCCGTCGCGGGCGGTCGCCGCCCGCCCCATCGGGTCCGGCTCGCCGCCGATCAGGACCCGGGCCATCCGGGCGTCGGCGCCGCCGTGCCCGGAGCGGGTGTGCCCGGACACGGGTACGACCTGCGGCGGCGCCCAGAACGGCCGCAGGGTCAGCGTGGCGGAGCCGGCCTCGGCGGCGGCCTCGCCGCCGTGCAGCGCCGCGCCCTTCAGCGCGCCGGCGGACGCGGGGCTGACGTGGTCGCTCTCCACGACCTCCAGCTCCAGCCGGCCCCGGCTGCCGTTGACCATCACCCGGTAGCCCTCGTAGGGGGCGTACGCGGTGAGGTGGTAGGTCATCGTCGCGCCGGTGGAGTAGCGGGCCAGCACCGCCATGTCGTCCTCGATGTCCACGCCGGGGGCGAAGACGTTGCGGTCGCGCTGGTAGCCGTCCTCGGCCTCGGCGTCGAGGTAGAGCTCGCGCAGTTTCGGGTGCGCGTCGAGCCGCAGCGCGAACGGGTCGTCGGCGGCGGCGGGGGAGCCGTGCGCCCGGGCGTAGTCGCGGGCGTAGCCGTGCCGGCGGCCGGCCTCGCCGTAGAAGAACAACCGGCCGCTGGCGTACACCTCGACGGGGGTGGCGTCCAGCCACCAGTTGACCAGGTCGAAGTGGTGACCGGCCTTGTGCACCATCAGCCCGCCGGAGTGCGCCTTGTCGCGGTGCCAGCGGCGGAAGTAGTCGGCGCCGTGCCGCACGTCGAGCAGCCACTCGAAGTGCACCGAGCCCACCTCGCCGACGGCGCCGTCGGCGAGCAGCTCGCGCAGCTTCTCGTGCAGGGGGTTGTAGCGGTAGTTGAACGCCACCCGCACCTGCCGGCCGGTGTCGGCGACCGCGTCGAGGATCCGCCGGCAGCCGTCGGCGTCGACGGTCATCGGCTTCTCGGTGATGACGTCGCAGCCGGCCCGCAGCGCCGTGTCGATGTGCGCGGCGTGGGTGTCGTCGACGCTGGTCACCACCAGCACGTCGACGCGCTCCTTGCCGAGCATGGCGGCCAGGTCGTCGGCCCGGTACGTCGGCACCGGCGGGTGCCCCAGCTCGCCGAGCCACCGGTTGTGGGCGTCCATGCGGGCCTGGTTGACGTCGGCGAACGCGACGAGTTCGGCGGTGTCGGCGTGGTCGCGCACCAGCGCCCGGACGAACATCTCGGCCCGGGACCCGGTGCCCACGAGGGCGTGGCGGACCCGCTGACCGGTGCTGGACGACATGGCGACCGCCTCTCGGTTGCTGCAAAGGTTTGCAGCGAAATAACCACGAGCCGCGCGGCGGCGTCAACGATCGATGCCAAACCGGCGGCATACATCCGATTTGATACGCATTTGAGCGCATGGTGGGAGCGTGGCCGAAACGCATCTGTAACCATCGCCCGTTGACACCGGCACAACCGTTTGCATTAATTGGCGACACCTGACGTGACCCCAGCCACACTGGACGAAGGGCCCCGCCGTGCCAGCCACCATCCGAGACGTCGCCCGGGCCTCCGGCGTGCACATCTCCACGGTCTCCCGCACGTTCTCGGCCCCGCACCTGGTCAACCCGGAGACCCGGGGCCGGGTGCTGGCCTGCGCCGAGGAGCTCGGCTACCGGCCCAACCGCGCCGCCCGCGCCCTGATCACCGGCCGTACGCACAACATCGGCCTGATCATCGCGGACATCGCCAACCCGTTCTTCCCGCCGCTGATCAAGGCGGCCGAGAGCCAGGCCCGGCAGCGCGACTACCACGTGTTCGTGGCCGACACCAACGAGGACCCGATCGCCGAGGAGGAACTGGTCCACGCGCTGGCCAAGCAGGTGGACGGGGTGCTGCTGTGCAGCCCGCGGATGAGCAACAGCATGATCGAGCAGCTCAGCCGCGAAGTGCCGCTGGTGGTGATAAACCGGCAGGTCGCCGGCCTGCCGTGCGTGACCATGGACGTCGGGCAGGGCGCCCGGTCGGCCATCGAGCACCTGCTCGGCCTCGGGCACCGGCGGATCGCGCTGCTCAGCGGGCCGCGCGGCTCCTGGACCAGCCGGGAGATCCGCCGGGCGGCCGGCGTCGCGGCGCGGGCCGGCGGCGCCGAGTTCACGGTGCTCGGGCCCAACCAGCCCACCGAGACCGGCGGCGCGGCCCTCGCCGAGCAGGTCCGCCGCAGCGAGGCCACGGCGGTCCTCGCCTACAACGACCTGATGGCGATCGGCCTGATCGAAGGGCTCGACGCCGTCGGGATGCGCGTCCCGCAGGACGTGAGCGTCGTCGGCATCGACGACATCGCCCTGAGCCGGCTCACCCGGCCCAAGTTGACGACGGTGGCCACGCCCAACGCGGCCGCCGGCCGGACGGCCGTCGACATGCTCCTGCAACACGACACCGTCGCCGCCCGTGGCTCACGTGGCGGCCGGGGTGTCACGAGCGACGACCGTCGTACCACCGCACAGGTAATGCTCCAGACCGAACTGGTCATCCGCGACTCGACCGCCGCCGCGCCGGCGGACGGTCGGAACCGTCCCGACGCCGAGTTGGTCGTCCCGGGCCCGCATCGCCTTGCGGGCCCGGGTCGCCCGACCGCGGCCACCGGTGGCGTCGTCGCCTCCTAACGCCAAGGAGTGAGCGCACATGCACCCCGCAACGTCCCCCACCACTGGCACGCAGGCCGTGCCCGTTCACCGTACCCCCGTCCGCCGACGGCGGTTGATCCGCGGCATGCTCGCCGCGGTCGTCGCCCTGCCCCTGGTCCTCGGCGCCGCCGGCTGCGGCGGCGACGACGAGGCCAGCACCGACCCGAACGCCCCGGTCAAGCTCTCGGTCTTCTGGTGGGGCGGTGAGGCCCGGGCGAAGCTGACCGAGGAGGCCCTCGCCCTCTATACGAAGAAGCACCCGAACGTCACCTTCGAGAAGACCTGGCAGGCCAACCAGGGCTACTTCGACAAGCTGGCCACCCTGACCGCCGGTGGCAACCCGCCGGACCTCTTCCAGATCGACGACAACTACCTGGCCGAGTACGCCTCGCGCAGCACCACCCTCGACCTGACGTCGTACAAGGACTCCGGCGACCTCGACGTGTCGAAGTTCCCCAAGAGCCTCTGGCAGTACGGCGTGGTCGACGGCAAGCTCGCCGGCGTGGCCGCGGGGGAGAACACCCAGGGCCTGGTCTACAACAGGACGCTGCTGACCAAGAACGGCCTGCCCGAGCCGACCACCGGGATGACCTGGGAGGAGCACATCGCCTGGGCCGAGCAGGTCGCGAAGAAGACCAAGGTGCCCGGCACCCAGGACCCGAGCGCCGACTACAAGGCCTTCTGGGTGTGGCTGCGCCAGCAGGGCAAGGACCTCTACGAGGGCAAGGAGCTCGGCTTCACCGCCGAGGACGTGACCAAGTGGTTCGACCTGTGGAAGGGGGCCCGGGACCGGGGCGCCACCCCGACCCCCGACGTCATCCACGAGGGCAACGCCACCGACATCACCAAGCAGCTCGTGGTCACCGGCAAGGCCGGCACCAGCTGGGTCTGGGTCAACCAGATGCCGGAGCTGAAGAAGAACACCAAGGACGAGCTGGGCGTCATCGCCTACCCCGGCGACCCGAGCGCCCAGTGGGCCCGCGCCTCCATGTACTGGTCCGTGTTCAAGGGCAGCAAGCACAAGGACGTCGCGGTCGACGTGATCAACTTCCTGGCCAACGACCCCGAGGCGGTCAAGATCCTCGGCACCGACCGGGGCCTGCCGTCCAACCTGGACCTGCGCCGCGTGGTCAGCGACGACGTCACCGACCCGGCGATGAAGCAGTCGATCCAGGTCGAGTCCGACCTGGCCCAGAAGTTCGGCGAGGCGCCGCAGGTCCCGCTCAAGGGGCACAGCAAGGTGCGCGCCGAGCTGATCAAGGCCGCCGAGAACGCCCAGTACGGCCGGATCAGCTCCGCCCAGGCGGCGGAGCAGTTCATCGCCGCCTGCAAGTCCGCCATCGCCTGACCCTGGCGCTACCGAGAGGAACCGGCTCGTGGCTCTGACCACGGCGCCCGACCCGACCCGACGACGTACCGGATCCGTCCCGACCCCCGCCGGCAGGCGCGGGGTCGGGCGGGACCGGCACGGGGACGGTCTGGCCGGCTACGTCTTCCTGTCGCCCTGGCTGCTCGGCCTGCTGGCCGTCACGGCGATACCCATGCTCCTGTCGCTCTACCTGAGCTTCACCAACTACGACATCCTCACCCCCTTCTCGGAGGTGGAGTGGGTCGGGTTCGCCAACTACGAGCGGATGTTCACCGCCGACCCGTCGTACTGGCACTCGGTGCGGGTGACGCTCACCTTCGCCCTGATCGCCGTGCCGCTGAAGCTGGCCGCCGCGCTCGGGGTGGCCCTGCTGCTCAACCGCGCCTGGCGCGGCGTCGGGCTGTTCCGCGGCCTGTTCTACCTGCCGTCGCTGCTCGGCGGCAGCGTCGCGCTGGCCATCGTCTGGGTGAACATGTTCAACCGCGAGGGCGCGTTCAACTCGTTCCTGGGCTTCTTCGGCATCGAGGGCAAGCCGTGGGTCAACGACCCCGACTGGGCCCTGGAGACGCTGATGGTGCTCGCCATCTGGCAGTTCGGCGCGCCCATGGTCATCTTCCTGGCCGGCCTCAAGCAGGTGCCCACCGAGCTCTACGAGGCCGCCTCCGTCGACGGCGCCGGCAAGTGGCGGCAGTTCGTCGCCGTCACCCTGCCGATGCTCTCGCCGGTGATCTTCTTCAACCTGGTGCTGGAGACCATCAACGGCTTCCAGGGCTTCACCGCCGCGTTCGTGCTCAGCAACGGCACCGGCGGCCCGGTCGACTCCACCCTGATGTACACGCTGAACCTCTACATCACCGGCTTCACCGACCTGGAGATGGGCTACGCCTCGGCGATGGCCTGGGTCTTCCTGGTCGCCATCGCGATCATCACAGCGATCTTCTTCAGCACCGGGCGGTTCTGGGTGCACTACTCCGACGGGGAGGACCGGTGACGGCGACGGCAACCCCGGTGGCACCGGCGGCGACCGGGCCACGCCGCCCGCGCCGCGCGGCCGGCGGGCAGGCCCTGCGCCTGCTCATCCTGATCGCGATCGTCGCGGTCGTGCTCTACCCGCTCTTCTGGATGATCGGTACGTCCCTGAAGAGCCAGGAAGAGATCGTCAACAACATCGGCCTGCTGCCGAACGAGTTCACCCCGGGCAACTACGCCGACGGGTGGACGAACTTCGACTTCAGCTTCGGCCGCTTCTTCCTCAACAGCGCGATGGTCAGCCTGCTGACCGTGATCGGCAACGGCATCTCCTGCCTGCTCGCCGCGTACGCCTTCGCCCGGCTGCGGTTCCGGCTGCGGGGCGTCTGGTTCGCCGTGATGATCGGGACGCTGCTGCTCCCCGGTCACGTGCTGATCGTGCCGCAGTACATCCTCTTCCGCAGCCTCGGCCTGGTCGGCGGCGAGTGGCCGTACCTGCCGCTGCTGATCCCACAGTTCCTGGCCACCGAGGCGTTCTTCGTCTTCCTGATGGTGCAGTTCATGCGGGGCATCCCGAAGGAACTCGACGAGGCCGCCAAGATCGACGGGGCGAACGCGTTCGGGATCTTCCGGCACGTGATCCTGCCGCTGAGCCGCCCGGCGCTCGTCACCACGGCGATCTTCTCGTTCATCTGGACCTGGAACGACTTCTTCCGCCAGCTCGTCTTTCTCTCCGACCTCGAGGACTACACGGTGCCGGTGGCGCTGACCCTGTTCATCGACTCCACGAGCCAGAGCGCCGTCGGCCCGATGTTCGCCATGTCGGTGCTCTCGCTGCTGCCGGTGTTCCTGTTCTTCGTGGCCTTCCAGCGGATGCTGGTGGAGGGCATCAACACCAGCGGGCTGAAGGGATGAGGCCGCAGCGGGACGACGGACCGGGCCGGGACGGCGGGCCGGCCCGCCGCGACTGGCGGGACGTGCTCACCGACGCCACGGACCTGGCCGTGCTCGGCATCGCGCTGACGCTGGCGGCGCTGCCGGTGGTCACCGCGGCGGCGGCCGTCGGCGCCGCGAGCGCGGCGGTGCACGACCGGTACAGCGTCGGGTCGTGGCCCTCGGCCCGGGAGAGCCTGACCCGGTACGGCCGGGGGCTGCTGCCCGGCGCGGGGGTGAGCGTGCTGGCCGTCGCGGCCCTCGGCCTGCTCGCGGTGGACCTCGCCGCGCTGGCCGGCGGCCGGGTGCCCGGTGGGGCGCCGCTGCTGCTGGTCACCGTCGCGGTGGCCGCCGCCCTGGCCGGGTACGCCGCGCTGGTCGTGGTGGAGGTCGGCCGCCGCGGCGGGCGCGGCTGGCGGGACGC
>NZ_JBFABA010000082.1:0-18063 GCF_040640115.1 Micromonospora sp. NPDC023644
CCGAGGACCGCGCCGCCGGGCGCGCCCTCCCGCCACACCGCGAGTCGGGGCGACCCGAGCCGTCGGGCATCGCGCCGGTGCCGCCGCCGGGTGGCGCGGGCGAGCCGGTGGTGGCGCGGGCCGCCGCGGCGGTCGTACCGCCCGCCGAACCGGTCGACGGACCGGCGCTGCGCCGGCCCGCGGAGCCGGAGTCGCCGGACGACGACGCGGCCGGCCCGGGCGGGCTGCGCGGCGCACGCTCCGAGCTGCGCCGTCAGATGCGTGAGCGGCGGCGGCTGCGGATGGGCATCCTCGCCCTGGTCAGCGTGCTGCTGCTCGGCGCGATCCCGCTCTACTTCGGCATCCGTACGCTCAGCCGCGATCCGGTCTTCGACACCCTCGACGAGCTGGACGTGCCGGGCTGGGCGGCGGTGCAGACCGTCGACGACGTCAGCGGCAGCCGGTGGTGCCTGCTGGACTGCCGGCTCCGCGAACGCACGGCCACGTCCGAGCGGCCGCCCGAGGAGACGGCACGGGTCTACGAGCGGGCGCTGACCGACGACGGCTGGCGGCCGTGGAAGGTGAGCCGCTGCCCCGAGCAACCGGCGAAGGGGAGCTACACGTGCTGGCGCCGGGACGAGCTGACCCTCGACCTGTGGGTGCGCGAGCCCGCCTGCGTGCCGCCGCCGGTGGACGGGGAACCGGCGGTCGTGCCGTCTCCCGACCCGGCGACCGCTGCTCAGGAGTGCTCCGGCTCGTTGGTGTCGGTGAAGGTCCGCAACGCGATCGACGACGAGCGGACCCGGCCCCAGCCCAGCACCGACCCGTCACTCACCGGCGAGGATCCGTTCCCGACGCTCACCGAGGATCCGCTCGCGACTCCGACACCCTCACCGTCCTGAGCCGGTTTCCATCACGGACGGTAGGGTCTGGGGCTGGCGGACCGCCAGCTCCCGTCCGGCCCCTCGCGGGGCGCCGAGCGGCGGTGTGGGTAGGACGGTCGCGCGTTGCGGGGACGTCGGGTTCCCGGAACTCTGCTTGAGGAGGACAGGCGTGGGCTTTTTCGAGGTCGCGGCGCTGATCGCGGCGATCGCGTTCGCGATGCTGGTGTTGATCCTGACGCTGCCCATCCTGCGGCTGCGGCACACCGTGGACGCCACCACCCGGATGATCAACGACCTCAACGACCGGACCGCGCCGCTGCTCGGTGACGTGAACACCACGGTGAAGAACGTCAACACCGCCCTGGAGCAGGTGCAGACCTCCCTGGACGGGGTCAACCTCCAGCTCGCCAAGGTCGACACCATGACCAGCCACGCGCAGAACGTCACCGCCAACGTGGCGAACCTGGCGACCGTCGTCTCCGCCGCCGCCGCCAACCCCCTGGTCAAGGTGGCCGCCTTCGGTTACGGCGTCCGCAAGGCCGCCTCCGCCCGGCGGCACGCCGAGACCGAGCGTGAGGTGCGCGACACCATCAAGCAGCAGCGGCGGGCCGCCAAGCGCGGCAACCGCTGACCCGGCACGACCAGGAGGAGCTCGGAGATGAGGCGGTTGTTCTGGCTCGGCATCGGGCTGGCCGTCGGCGTGGTGGTGGTCCGCAAGGCCACCCGCACCGCACAGGCGTACACCCCGGCCGGCATCGCCAGCACGGTGACCGAATCCGCTGGCGGGCTGGCGGAGTCGCTGCGTAGCTTCGTGGAGGACGTCCGGATCGCGATGGCCGAGCGCGAGCAGGAGATCCACGAGGCGTTCGCCCAGGGCGAGGCGTTCGACGACCAGTTCGCCGAGCTGCGGGAGGACCCGCGCATCGGCGACCGAGAGATCTTTCCGGAGGAACACCAGCGATGAAGACGGCGGAGATCAAGCGGCGGTACCTCGCCCACTTCGAGGCGAACGGCCACACCGTGGTGCCGTCCGCTCCGCTGCCCGCCATCAGCGACCCGAACCTGCTGTTCGTCAACGCCGGCATGGTGCAGTTCGTCCCCTACTTCCTGGGGCAGCAGACCCCGCCGTACCGGCGGGCGGTCAGCGTGCAGAAGTGCATCCGCACGCCCGACATCGACGAGGTCGGCAAGACCAGCCGGCACGGCACGTTCTTCCAGATGAACGGCAACTTCTCCTTCGGTGACTACTTCAAGGACGGGGCGATCCCGCTCGCCTGGGACCTGGTCACCAAGTCCCAGGAGCAGGGCGGCTTCGGCCTCGACCCGGAGCGGATCTGGCCCACCGTCTACCTCGACGACGACGAGGCGTTCGAGATCTGGCGCTCGGTCGGGGTGCCGACCGAGCGGATCGTACGCCGGGGCAAGGCCGACAACTTCTGGTCGATGGGCATCCCCGGCCCGTGCGGTCCGTGCTCCGAGCTGTTCTACGACCGTGGTCCGGAGTACGGCCGCGAGGGTGGCCCGGCGGTCGACGAGGACCGCTACATGGAGTTCTGGAACCTCGTCTTCATGCAGTTCGAGCGCGGTCCGGGCACCGGCAAGGAGGACTACCCGATCCTCGGTGACCTGCCGGCGAAGAACATCGACACCGGCATGGGCCTGGAGCGGATGGCCTCCATCCTCCAGGGCGTCGACAACCTCTACGAGATCGACGAGGTCCGGCCGATCCTCGACAAGGCGGCCGAGCTGACCGGCAAGCGCTACGGCGCCCACTCCGGCCACGTCGCCAGCGAGTCGCACCCCGACGACGTCCGGCTGCGGGTGATCGCCGACCACGTGCGCACCGCGCTGATGCTGATCGGCGACGGGGTCACCCCGAGCAACGAGGGGCGCGGCTACGTGCTGCGCCGCATCATGCGCCGGGCGATCCGGTCGGTGCGGCTGCTGGGCTGGCAGGAGCGGGCGCTGCCCGAGCTGCTGCCGGTGGCCCGGGACTGCATGGCCCCGTCGTACCCGGAGCTGGCCGCCGACTTCGACCGGATCGCCGACTACGCGTACGCGGAGGAGGACGCCTTCCTGTCCACCCTGCGCGCCGGCACCACGATCCTGGACACGGCGATCGCCGAGACCCGCACCGCGGGCAAGCCGGCGCTGTCGGGTGAGAAGGCGTTCCAGCTGCACGACACGTACGGCTTCCCGATCGACCTGACCCTGGAGATCGCGGCCGAGCAGGGGCTCCAGGTCGACGCGGAGGGCTTCCGCCGGCTGATGGCCGACCAGCGGGCCCGCGCCAAGGCCGACGCGCAGGCGCGCAAGACCGGGCACACCGACCTGTCGGCGTACCGGTCGGTGCTCGACTCGGGCGGCCCGGTGCGGTTCACCGGCTACGGCGAGGTGTCCCGGGAGTCGACGGTGCGGGCGGTGCTCGGCGTCGACGGCCCCCGCCAGGCGGCGGTCGAGGGCGACACGATCGAGCTGGTGCTCGACGCCACCCCGTTCTACGCCGAGGGCGGCGGGCAGCAGCCCGACCTCGGCATGATCACGGTGGGCGGCGGTCAGGTCGAGGTGCTCGACGTGCAGCAGCCGGTGCCCGGCCTGATCGTGCACCGCGCCCGGGTGGTCCGGGGCGAGGTGCGGGCGGGGGAGACCGGCTACGCCGAGATCGACACCACCCGCCGGCGGGCCATCTCCCGGTCGCACACCGCGACGCACCTGGTGCACCAGACGATGCGCAACTTCCTCGGCGAGTCCGCCACCCAGGCCGGTTCGCTGAACGCCCCGGGCCGGCTGCGCTTCGACTTCAACACCCCGACCGGGGTGGCGCCGAGCGTGCTGCGCGACGTCGAGCAGCAGGTCAACGAGGTGCTCCTGGCCGACCTGGAGGTGCACGCCTTCATCACCTCGCTGGAGGAGGCGCGGCGCATCGGCGCGATGGCGCTGTTCGGCGAGAAGTACGGCGAGGAGGTGCGGGTCGTCGAGGTCGGCGACTACGCGCGGGAGCTGTGCGGCGGCACCCACGTCGCCCGCTCCGGCCAGCTCGGCCTGGTGAAGATCCTCTCCGAGTCGTCGATCGGTTCCGGGGTGCGCCGGGTCGAGGCACTGGTCGGCATGGACGCCTTCAACTTCCTGGCCCGGGAGCACCTGCTGGTGTCCCGCCTCGCCGAGCTGTACCGGGTGCCCAACGACCAGGTCGCCGACCGGGTCGAGCAGACCGTGACGCAGCTGCGCGACGCCGAGAAGGAGCTGGAGAAGCTGCGGGCCCAGCTGGTGCTCGGCGGTGCGGCGGCGCTCGCGGCGCAGGCGAAGGACGTGCACGGTGTCGCGTACGTGGGCACCGAGGCGCCGGAGGGCGCGGCCGGCAACGACGTGCGGACGCTCGCCCAGGAGATCCGGGGCAGGATCGACCCGGCGCGGCCGGCGGTCGTCGCGGTGGCGGCCCGGGCAGGAGGCAAGGCGTCGCTGGTCGTCGCGGTGAACCCGGCCGCGCGCAGTCGGGGCCTGGCCGCGTCCGCCCTGGTCAAGGCGGCCTTCTCCGGGCGCGGCGGGGGCAGCCCCGACCTGGCCCAGGGCGGCGGCCTGCCGGCCGCGGAGGCGCCGAACCTGCTCCGCACGGTCGAGAAGGCGATCGCCGAGGCGTGAGGCTTGTGTGCAGCGGCCAGGGCGGACCCGCGCGGTCCGCCCTGGCCCGCCGTTTCAGGGGAGTCACCGGCCGTGAGTGAGTTGTCCCGTGGTGTCCGGCTCGGGGTGGACGTCGGGCAGGTCCGGGTGGGGGTCTCCCGCTCGGACCCGCATGGCGTGCTGGCCACCCCGCTCGTGACCCTTCCCCGCGACCTCACCACGGCTGCGGACGCGGTGCCGGCCGACATCGTCGCGCTCAGGGCGCTGGTGGCCGAGCACGAGGCGGTGGAGGTCGTCGTGGGCCTTCCGGTCAATCTCGCCGGCAAGCACGGTCCGGCCGCCGTACACGTGAAGGCGTACGCTGACCGACTGGCCGATGTAATAGCCCCCGTTCCGGTGGCGCTCACCGACGAGAGGATGTCCACGGTCGTGGCGTCTCGTAGGCTTGCCGAGCGTGGTGTCCGAGGAAAACGGCAACGGGCGGTGGTCGACCAGGCTGCCGCGGTGGAGATTCTGCAGAGCTGGCTGGACGCGCAGCGGAGGCGGACGCGATGATGGACGATCTTGACCTCGGGTTCGACGAGCAGGACCGGGGGGAGAAGGGCAAGCACCGGCGCGGCGCGGTGCGCAAGCGCAAGGGCGGCTCCGGCGGCGGTGGCCGGGGCAAGACGGTCCTGGCCCTGCTGCTCGCCCTGGTTCTGCTGGGCGGCATCGGCGGCGGGGCCTTCTACGGCTTCGACCGTGTCCAGAGCTACTTCGTCACCCCCGACTACGACGGCGCGGGCACCGGCGAGGTGACGGTCGAGATCAAGCAGGGCGCGCTGATCGCCGACATGGCCAACGCGCTGGTCGCCGCCGACGTGGTGAAGAGCGCCAAGGCCTTCATCGAGGCCGCCGAGGCGAACGCCCGCAGCAAGAACATCCAGCCGGGCACGTACAAGCTGCGCAAGCAGATGAGCGGCGAGAGCGCCGTCACCGCGATGCTCGACCTGAAGAACCGGATCGTCAACGGGGTCACCATCCCGGAGGGCCGGACGGCGAAGAACGTCTACAAGCTGCTCTCCGAGAAGACCAAGATCCCGGTGAAGGACTTCGAGGCGGCGGCGAAGGACCCGATCGCGCGGGGCGTGCCGGACTGGTGGTTCAAGCGCACCGACAACAAGAAGGTCAAGCCGTCGATCGAGGGCTTCCTCTACCCGGACACCTACGAGATTCCGCCGAAGGCGACCGCCGAGAGCATCCTCGAGCAGATGGTCGAGAACTTCCTCAGCGTGGCCAGTGAGATGGAGTTCGCCGACCGGGTACAGAAGGAGCGCAAGATCAGCCCGTATGAGGCGCTGATCGTCGCGTCGCTGGCCCAGGCCGAGGCGGGAAACAAGGACGACCTGGGCAAGGTCGCCCGGGTGGCGTACAACCGGGTGTTCGGCGAGTTCGACTGCAACTGCCTGGAGATGGACGTCACTGTCAACTACTACCTGGAGTCGATCGGGAAGCCGACCAAGCGGTCCGGGGACATGACCCCTGCGGAACTGGACGACCCGAAGAACCCGTACAACCGCAAGCTGAAGGGCCTTGTGCCCACGCCGATCAACAACCCGGGCAAGCAGGCCATGGAGGGCGCGATGGACCCACCGCCCGGCAAGTGGCTCTTCTTCGTGGCGATCGACGACAAGGGTCACTCGGCCTTCGCCGAGACCTTCCCGGAACACGAGAAGAACATGGCCAAGGCCCGGGAGGCCGGGATCATCTGATGACGACCGCACGGCGGGCGGGGGTGCTCGGCAAGCCGATCGCGCACTCCCTCTCCCCGGTGATCCACCAGGCCGGCTACGCGGCGGCGGGGCTGACCGGGTGGTCGTACACCCGGATCGAGTGCGCGGCGGCGGAGCTGCCGGACGTGGTCGCCGGCCTGGGCCCGGAGTGGGCCGGGCTGTCGGTGACGATGCCGGGCAAGGAGGCGGCGCTCGCGGTGGCCGCCGAGGTCTCGCCGCTCGCCGCCGCCGTCGGCGCCGCCAACACGCTGGTACGCCGCCCGGACGGCTCCTGGTACGCCGACAACACCGACGTGGTCGGCATGGTCGAGGTGCTCACCGACGCCGGGGTACGCCCGGGCGCGACGGTGACGGTGCTGGGCGCGGGCGGCACGGCCCGGGCGGCGGTGGCCGCGGCGGGACAGCTCGACGCCGACGCGGTGACCGTGGTGGCCCGCCGGGCGGCGGCGGTCGAGGAGCTGCGCCCGGTGGCCCACGCCGTCGACGTGCCGATGCGCGCGGCGGCCTGGGACGACGACGCGGCGACCCACCTCGCCGCCGACGTGGTGATCTCGACCGTGCCGAAGGGAGTCGCCGACCCGCTGGCCGTCGCGGCGGACTGGCGGCCCGGCACGGTGCTCTTCGACGCGCTCTACGACCCGTGGCCGACGCCGCTGGCCGCGTCGGCCGAGGCAGCCGGCTGCCGGATCGTCTCCGGCCTCGACCTGCTCCTGGCCCAGGCGGTGGGCCAGTTCGAGCACTTCACGGGCGTCGCCGCGCCCCGGGCCGCGATGGCCGCCGCCCTGGCCGCCGCCCGCGCCGCCTGAGCGCCGGCGTGGGGCGGGAGCGTCCCCTGTGGTCGTCCGGGGCATCCTTAGGCGACGGTTAAGACGCGCTTAGGTCCGACTGTCGTCCCCATGTCACGCCGTGGCCGTGGTTACGCTGCTGACCGTCACCGTCCGACACACAGGGAGTACTCCTTGAGCAGGCACGGACTGCACCGCATCCCCCGGCACCCCGGCCCACGCCGCAAGGCCGTCGTCCTCGGCATCGCCGGCGCCACGGTGGTGGCCGGCATCGTGGCCACCACGATGCCGCTGCTGGCCGCCGACGACCTGTCGATCCGGGCGACCGCGGACACCACGGCGACCATGGTGTCGCAGGACGGGGACAACGCGGCGAAGACGACGCTGGCGACCTGCGCGGTCCGCTGCGACGGCAACCCCCGGGGCGGTCGGGAGGCGGTCGTCCAGTTCGCCGTGACCACCCTGCCGGCGACGGCGGTCAACGTGCGGGCCACGCTGCGGGTGCACGCGTGGCAGGAGTTCCCGGCGACGGTGACCGCGCACGCCTCCTCGGTGGACGCCAGCGCGGCCCGGCCGACGCCGACGCTGCCCGGGGCGGTCCTGGACACCGTCTCCCCGGTCGCGCGGGGCTTCAACGAGTGGGACGTCTCGGCCCTGGTGAAGAGCAACGGCACCTGGACGGTCTCGCTGGCGCAGACGGGCCTGGAGAGCAGGATCTACTGGGCGTCGACGGAGAACCACAACCCCGACCTGCGGCCGCGCCTGGAGATCCGCTACGACGTCGCCACCCGGCCCACGCCGGTGGTGACCAGCGCCGCGCCGTCGCCGAGCCGGACGGTCGCGCCGAGCCCCACGCCGAGGCCGACGCCCAGCACCAGCCCCACCCGCGCCACCCCGAGCCCGACGGCGAGCGCCTCGTCCGGGGGAGCCGAGCGGTGCGGCGCGGTGTCGAGCAGGCTGGTGCCCTCCTGCGGCGCCTGGTGGGGGATGTACTCGCCGTCCAGCGCCGGCGACGGGTGGGACCACGGCGCTGCGGTCGCCGAGGTGGAGGCGCAGGTCGGGCGGAAGTTCGACATCGTGCACCGCTACCACGACTTCTCCAACGCCGGCAGCAACGGCGCCTTCCCCGACGCGTACCAGCGGCAGCAGATGCGCGAGGGGCGGCTGATGTTCTTCGCCTGGGAGTCGCGGATCTTCTCCTCCGGCACGGTGCTGACCTGGCAGGACGTCTACAGCGGCCGGTACGACGCCACCATCGACGCGGTCGCCGGCCGGATCCGCGACACCGGCGTGCCGGTGTTCATGGGCTTCGACCACGAGCCGGAGGACGAGCCGGCCAAGGGCAGCGACGCCGACTTCGTCCGCGCCTGGCGGCACGTGCACGACCGGTTCGCCGCGGCGGGCGCCGACAACGCGGTCTGGGTCTGGACGATGATGGGCTGGTCGGGCCACTACGACCGCTACGCCGCCCTCTATCCCGGCGACCGGTACGTCGACTGGGTGGGCTACGACCCGTACAACTTCCACGTCTGCAACGGCAGCAAGGTCTGGAAGAGCCCGGCCACCACCATCGGCGGCTTCTACCGGTGGCTGGACGAGCACCGCGTCGGGGTCGGCAAGCCACGGATGCTCGCGGAGTTCGGCACCAACTTCGACGCGGCCGACCCGGACGCGAAGCGGCGCTGGTTCGAGGAGTTCCCGGCGGCGCTCAAGGCGCACCCGAAGATCAAGGCGGCGATCTACTTCAACTCGGCTGGGATGACCCGCCGGTCGAGCACCTGTGACATGACCATGAACCACGACGCCTCGTCGGTGGCGGGCTTCGCCCGCGCCGGGCGCGACAGCTACCTGCGGCAGCCCACCGGGGGCGCCCGCTGACACCGCGCGTTCACAGTTCGACGCAACGTGATACGGGCGAGTCGGACATCCGACTCCCTGTGTGCGGTGTCATGTTGCTGATGCAGTGACCGCCCAATCGGTGGATATCGCCACCCAGGGTCGACCAGGCACGCTACGCGGGTTCTCTCCCGACATGGAGGCGTAGCGTGCCCGACATCCCGCTCTCTCGGCGATCCGCCGGACTGCGCACCCGGGCGGCGGTGGTCGCACTCGTGACCGCCGCCGCCGTGCTGGCCGTCCCGACCGGGACTTCCGCCGCCGTGGTGCCGGCTCCCGAACCGGCGACCCTGGTCTCGGCCAACCCGGCCGACGCCACACCCCACGCCAGGGACGGCGAGACCCGCGCCTTCGCGCAGGTCGGCTCCACGGTGTACGTCGGCGGCAGCTTCACCCAGATCCGGCAGACCGCCAGCGCGGCGTGGACCACCCAGCGTTACCTCTTCGCGTACGACCGGGCCACCGGCACGATCTCGACCACCTTCCTGCCGGTGCTGGACGGCGCGGTCAACACCATGGTCGCCGGGCCCGGCGGCACGCTGATCGTCGGCGGCACCTTCAAGACCGTCAACGGCGTCTCCCGCAAGAACCTGGTGGCGCTCAACCCCGCCACGGGCGCGATCGTCGACAGCTGGGTCGGCCGCTCCGACGGCGGCACCGTGCGCGACCTGGTGCTGCACGGCAACTGGCTCTACGTGGCCGGGGCGTTCAACTGGCTCAACGGCACCGCGCACGCCGGTCTCGGCCGGCTCAACGCCACGACCGGCGCGATCGACCCGACCTTCAACGTCAACGCCACGGTCGGGCGCCACCAGACCACCTCGTACGTGTGGACGCTCGACGTCTCCCCGGACGGCGACACCCTGGCCGTCGGCGGCAACTTCATGTTCCTCAACGACCTGCCGCGCAACCAGATGGCGCTGGTCGACCTCTCCGGCACCCCGACGGTGCTGGACTGGAGCACGGAGAAGTTCGTGCCGCCGTGCGCGGCGCCGACGACCTTCGTGCACTACGTGCAGGACGTCAAGTTTGGCGGCGACGGCAGCTGGTTCGTCGTCGGCACCAACGGCGGCGCCGGCTGGCCGGCCGCGTACTGCGACGCGCTGGTGCGGTTCGAGACCGCGGCCCGGGGCACCGGACAGCTCGGCACCTGGGTCGACTACACCGGCAACGACACCATCACCTCCGTCGAGGTCGCCGACAACGTCATCTACCTCGGCGGGCACTTCCGCTGGCTGAACAACCCGAACGCCAGCGACACCGCCGGCAACGGCGCGATCGACCGGCTCGGCATCGCCGCGGTCACCCCGGCCACCGGCATGCCGGTCAACTGGAACCCGCGCCGCAGCGGCAGCGCCTCGATGCCGGCCGGCACCAGCAACTGGGGCTCCTCGGTGCCGGTGCTGTGGCGCGGCAGCGACGGTCTCTACTTCGGCCACAACTCCGACGGCATGGGCAACGAGTACCACGGCCGGCTCGGCATGTTCCCGCTCACCGGCGGGCGCACCATCACCCCGAAGAACGCGCCGACCGCGACCACCGGCAACCTCTACGTGGGCACCGGCGCGGGCGAGCTGGCCAAGGTACCGTTCGACGGCACCAGCCTGGGCACCCCGACCACGGTCAGCCAGCCCAACTACACGGCGGCCGGCGCGACCTGGCGGGTGGCCGACCGGATCTACTGGTCGCACACCGTCGCCGGCACCCCCACCGGCAGCCGGATCGACATCTCGCTGTTCAACGGCGGGGCGATCGGCGCGCCGTGGGAGGCGTCCGGCTACAACGACTGGTTCAACCCCGCGGTGATGACCGGCGCCTTCTACCTCGACGGCCGCCTCTACTACACCCGGTCGGGCGCCAACGGCCTCTACTACCGCTACTTCGAGATCGACGGCAACTACCTCGGCGCGACCGAGTTCACCCTGCCGACCACCGGGGTGACCTGGTCGGCCGTGCGGGGCATGGCCTGGGTCGGCGGCCGGGTCGTGTACGGTGCCACCGACGGCACGCTGCGCAGCGTGCCGTTCGACCCGACGGCCGCCCCGGCGGTCGACGGAACGGCGGCGACGGTGGTCCCGGCGGCCGCCGGCGTGACGTGGTCAACGCCGTCGACCTTCTTCTCCGTGCAGTGACGGTCGACTGTTCGTAACGGAACATCGGTAGATTGTTCACGTTGGGCCGGCGACGGATCAGCCGTCGCCGGCCCGCACGACGTGGGGGAGGGTCGTTGGTCGGCGCGGGTGGCAACCGCAGGGGGCTCGCGGTGCGGGCCGTCTTCGCGGTCAAGCGCGGCTGGTACACGCTGCGCTATCCCCGGCTGACGCTGGGCCGGGACGTGGAGATCCGCGGCCGGATCCGACTGCGCCGGGGCGTGCGGGTGAGCATCGGAGACCGCACCCGGATCAACAAGCTGGTCCGCTTCGCCGGCCCCGGCGAGGTGCGGGTCGGCGCCGACTGCCTGCTGAACGCCACCTGGATCGGCACCTGGACGTCGGTCACCATCGGCGACCGGTGCCTGCTCTCGGACTGCGAGCTGCTGGACAACGACTTCCACAACCTGCCGCCCGAACAGCGCCACGACCCGCCCGTCCCGGCCACCCGCGCCCCGATCACGATCGAGGACAACGTGTGGGTCGGGGCGCACGCCCTGGTGATGAAGGGCGTGCGGATCGGCCGGGACAGTGTCGTGGGCGCCGCCACGGTGGTCCGTACCGACGTGCCGCCGCGGGTCGTGGTCGCCGGAAATCCACAACAGACGGTGAAGAAGTTCCATGACTGACGCTTCCCCCGGTGCCTGGCCCACGGACGTCCCCGCCGGTGGTGGCGGCACACCGGGCCGCACCGTCACGCTGACCGACCTGCTGCGCGTACCGCTGCACCGGATCCGGCTGGTCGGGGCCGTCGCCGCCGTCGGCCTGCTCGCCGCGCTCGGCTACGTCGTGCTCGTCCCCGCCGCCGTGACCGCCAGCGCGGTCGTGGCGGTGCGTCCCGTCGTCACCGACGCGTTCACGCCCAGCGGCGCCGCCGCCGACCGGGCGGTGAACATGAACGTGGAGAGCGGCATCGCCACGGGCACCGACGTGGTGCAGCGGCTGGCCGACTCGGGAGGGCTGGACCCGCGCGAGGTGCGCGACGCCCTGGAGGTCGAGGTGCCCACCGGCGGGCAGATCCTGCGCTTCGTCTACCAGGCCCCCACCGCCGAGCAGGCGGTCGCGGGCGTCAACCTCGCCGCCCAGGCCTACCTCGACGTGCGCCGGGCCATGTACGAGAAGCAGCGCGAGGAGATGCTGCGCTCGTACGACGAGAGCATCGCCAAGGTCGCCGCCCAGCAGGCCGCCCTCCAGAAGCGGGTCAACAACGCGCGGGAGGGCACCGTCGACGCCGCGGTGACCGAGCTCACCGGCATCAACAACCAGCTCACCCAGCTCAACGCCGCGCGGACCGAGATCGCCGCGGTCGACGTCAACCCCGGCTGGGTCACCCAGTCCGCCGAGCGGGCCCTGGCCTCGTCCGCCGGCAACCGCCCGCTCTACCTGCTCGCCGGCCTGCTCGGCGGGACGCTGCTCGGCGTGGTGCTGGCGTACGCCTGGGAGTCGATGGACCGGCGGATCCGGTCGGTCGACGACGGCCGGGACGCCACCGGGCTGGCGCTGCTCGGCACGGTCCGCAGTCGCGGGTGGCGCGGCGGCAAGGAGGCGGTCGACGCCGACATCCGGTACGTGGCGATGGCCATCGCCGAGCGCGTGCGCCAACCCGCCCGGGTGTCGCTGCTGACCGCCCGGGAGGAGGACCCCACGGCCATCACCGCCGGGCTGGCGGTGGCGCTGGCGGCCGTCGGCCGGGAGGTCTTCGTCGCCGACGACAGCGGGCGCGCCGACCGGCTGCGCACCATCGTGCTCGCCGACCGGGAGCGGCTGCCCGCCGCGGCGGACCCGTCCCGCCCGGTCGTCCCGAAGCCCCGCCCGGCCGGCTCGACGACGGACGCCAAGAGCGGCGGCACGTCGGAGCCGGCCGCGGCCCGACGCCCGTCGCCGCACCCGATCGGCGCCCGCCCGTCCACCGACCCGGACGCCACGCTGACCCTGCCCCGGGTCACCTCGACGGCGACCACCGAGAGCGGCAAGGTGACGAGCACCGACCCGGTGACCGTGGGCGCGGGCAGCGTCCGGTTCGGCACCTGGCGGCAGGGCGCCGACCACAGCCTGGTGCTGTTCAACGCCCCGCCGGCCGAGTCCGACGAGCGCGGCGTCGCCGTCGCCCGCCAGGGCACGGCGGTCGTGGTGGTCGAACAGGACCGGACCCGGCAGGGCGACCTGCGCCGGCTCGTGGAGCGGCTGCGCGCCGCCGGGGTCACCCCGCTCGGCTTCGTGTTGACCAACAGCGGCCGGGGCTGATCCGTGCCGGTGACCCGCGCGCCGGCGGCGACCGAGCCGGCCGGCGGCCCGGGCGGCACCGCGCCGCCGCCGCAGCCGCCGTCCCCGCCGCGGTTGCCGCTCTGGCCGCTGGCGTTGATGTTCGGCATGGTGCCCGTGTGGTGGCTGGCCGGCGCGTTCTACCTCGGGTGGCCCCTGCTCGGGGCACTGCTCTTCGCGCTGCTGGTCATCCGGGGGCGGGTGCCGCTGCCCCCGGCCGCCGGGATCTGGCTGCTCTTCCTGGCCGTCGTGGTGGTCAGCGCCACCCAGCTCCAGACGCCGGCCTCGGTGCTGACGTTCGCCCTGCGGCTGGCCTTCTACCTCACCGCGCTCGTGGTCGGCGTCTACGTCTACGCGGTCGCCCGGGAACGTCCCGACCAGGTCGCGGTCCTCGTTCCGCTCTGCGCCTTCTGGTTCGGGCTGGTCGCGCTGGGCTGGCTGGGCGTGCTGGCGCCCCGGTTCGCGCTGACCACCCCGGTGGAGGTGCTGCTGCCGGGCGGGGTGGCCAACACCCCGTTCATCCAGGACATGGTCCACCTCACCACCGCCGAGTACAGCGCCCGGTCGTTGAACCCCATCTACCGGCCGGCCGCGCCGTTCGCGTACACCAACAACTACGGCAGCGCGTACGCGATGACGCTGCCCTGCGTGGTGGCCTTCACCATGCTGCGCCGGCGCGGCGTGCTGCGCTGGGCGCTGCTGGCGTCGCTGCCGCTGTCGTTGGCCCCGGCCTTCCTCACGCTCAACCGGGCGATGTTCCTCAGCCTCGGCACCGGGCTGGCGGTGCTCGGCGTCCGGGCCGCCCTGCGCGGCAACGTCCGGGTGGCCGCGTCGATCGTCGGGGTGGTGGTCACCGGCGGTCTCACCACCCTGTTCATCCCGGTGACCGAGCTGATCGGCAACCGGGTCGAGTCCAGCGACACCAACACCGACCGGCTCTCCCTCTACGTGGAGGTGATCCGGCGGGTACGGGAGTCGCCCTGGCTCGGCTACGGCGCCCCGGTGAACGTCGACACCGTCAGCGCCGAGGCGCCGATCGGCACCCAGGGGCAGCTGTGGATGGTGCTGTTCAGCCACGGCGTCCCCGCGCTGCTGTGCTTCCTCGCCTGGTTCGTGGTCGCCGCGCTGATCTGTGCCCGGGCCAGGTCCGCCGCCGGGCAGTGGCTGGCCGTGGTGCCGGTGGTCTGCCTGGTGCAGATCCCCTTCTACGGCATGGCCAACCAGAATCTCGCGGTCGCCTTCTTCGCGGTCGCCTTCGCGATGGCGCTCACCGAGCGGGAGGCGTCGGCACACCTGCCCCGCCTTCGTCCCCTCCGCCCGGAAGCGGTGCCCGCATGACCGCCGCCACCCGCCCGCCGTCCGACCCCCACCCGCCCTCCGCGCCGGACGGGTCGGTCCCGGCCGCGCCGCCGGACGGGTCGCCCCGGGCCGGCGCGCCTGCCGGGGCGACCCCGGGCGGGTCGCCGGCCGGCGCCGCCCCCGGTGGGCCCGCCGGGGCGTCCGGTGACGACACGGAGACCCGGCGCAGCGCCCGCAGCGGCGTCGCCGGGCTGATCGGCGCGGCCACCAGCGGACTCTTCGGCTTCCTGCTCGCGGTCGTCATCACCCGCGGCTACGGCACGGTCGGCTCAGGGGCGTTCTTCGCCGCGATCGGGGTGGTCACCGTCGCCACCGCCGTGTGCACCCTCGGCGCGGAGACCGGGCTGATGTGGGCGCTGCCCCGCCGGCGCCTCGGCGCCCGGGGCGACGCCGCCCGGGTGTTCCCGGTGGCGCTGCTCCCGCCGCTGCTGGCGGCGGTCGCCGTCGCCGTGGGCGGGGTGCTCGCCGCCGACGCGCTCGCCCCGCGCCTGCTCGGCGGCTCCGGCGTCGACGGCGCGGCCCTGCTGACGGCCAGCTTCGCCGCGGTGCCGGTGGTGGTGGCGATGACGCTGCTGCTCGCCGCGCTGCGCTGCGTGCGCCCGATCCGGGCGTACGTCGGGGTGCAGTTCTTCCTGCTGCCGGTGGCCCGGCCCGTGCTGGTCGGCGCGGCGGCCCTGGCCGGCGGCGGCCTGCTGGCGGGCATGACCGGCTGGCTGGTGCCGGCGGCGCTCGCCCTGCTGGCCTGCCTGACGCTGGTGGCCGGCCCGCTCGGCGTCGGCCGCGGCGCGGCGCTGCGACCGCAGCGAGGGGACTGGGCGGCGTTCTGGCGCTTCGCGCTGCCCCGCGCCGCGTCGGCCGCCATCGACGCCGGCAACATGTGGGTGGGCGTGCTGCTCACGTCGGTGCTCGCCGGGCCGGCCGACGCCGGCGTGTTCGGCGCCGTCGGGCGCTACATCCTCGCCGGCCAACTGGCCATGCAGGGGCTGCGGGTGGCGGTGTCGCCGCAGCTGTCCCGGCTGCTCGGGCGGGGCGACCGGGCCGCGGCGGCGGCCGTGCACCGGCAGTTGACCACGTGGGGGCTGGTGCTGTCCTGGCCGGTCTACCTGCTGCTCGCCGTCTTCGGGCTGGCCTTCCTCCAGCTCTTCGGCCCCGAGTTCACCGCCGGCGCCACCGCGATGACCGTGCTCGCGCTGGCCATGCTGGTCAACACCGGGGTCGGCAACGTGCAGAGCCTGCTGCTGATGGGCGGGCGCAGCGGGCTGCACCTGGCCGCCACCCTGGCCGGGCTGCTGGTGACCGTCTCCCTCGGCCTGTGGCTGATCCCGGCGCACGGCGCGACCGGGGCGGCGCTGGCCTGGGCGCTCGGCATCGCCACCGAGAACCTCACGGCGGTCGGCTGCGCCCGGGTCGTGGTCGGCCAGCCGCTCATCGACGCGGCGATGCTGCGGGCCGGGGCCGCCACCGTCGCCGGGGTCGGGGCCGCGGCGGCGATCGGGGTGCTGGCCGGCGGCCGGGGGATCGGCGGCCTGGCCGTGGCCCTGGGCGTGCTGGCCGCCGGCTGCGTCGGCTTGTTGACGTTGCCCCGGGTGCGGCGTCGTGTCCGGGTGACCATGGAGCAGGTCCGTGGGCGGCAGGAGGCGGCCCCGGCCGCCACCGGGCCCGCCCCGGAGGAACCGAAGGGCAGGTGAGGTCGTCGTGCCGTCCATCCGAGACCGGGTGAAGCAGCTCGTACCGACCCAGGTGACGCAGCGGGTGCGGGAGTCGCTCGTCGACTACGGGGTGCGGACCAGCGACCGGCGACCGCTGCCGGACTTCCTCATCATCGGCACCAAGCGGGGCGGCACCACCTCGCTGTGGAACTACCTCATCCAGCACCCGCTGGTGCCCCGGCTCTTCCCGGCCTGGAACACCAAGTCCTCGCACTACTTCGAGGAGCACTGGCGCCGCGGCGAGGCCTGGTACCGGTCGCACTTCCCCACCGAGCGCCAGCGGGAGACGCTGGAGAAGCGGCACGGCGGGCCGGTGCGCGTCGGCGAGGCCGCGCCGCTGTACATGTTCCACCCCCTCGCGGCGCAGCGGGTCGCCGCGCTGATGCCGTCGGTGCGGCTCATCGTGCTGCTGCGCGACCCGGTGGAGCGGGCGTACTCGCACTGGAAGGAGCGGCGCACGCACGGCATCGAGCCGCTCGACTTCGCCGCCGCGCTGGCCGCCGAGCAGGAGCGCACGGCGGGGGAGCGGGAACGGCTGATCGCCGAGCCGGAGTACTTCAGCGAGCCGTACGACTGGTACACCTACCGGGCCCGGGGCCGCTACCTGGAGCACCTGGAGCCGTGGCTGGAGCGGTTCGACCGGGAGCAGATCCTCTTCCTGCCCAGCGAGGACCTCTACCGCGACGCCCGGTCGACCTACCGCCGGACGCTGGACTTCCTCGGCCTGCCCCCGCACGACCTGCCCGACTTCAAGGTCTACAACGACCGCCGCTCGGCGCCGCTGGAGCCGGCCGTGCGCGCGGAGCTGACCGAGTACTACCGCCCGTACAACGACGCGTTGCGGCAGCGGTTGGGGCTGGAGCTCGACTGGCCGGACCGGGCCCCGTGACGGCGCCGGCCAGCGTCGCCGCCGATCCCCGGTCCCGGACCGACGGGCTGGGCTGGGTCACCCGGGCCGTGTTCGGCGACGAGCGGATCGCCCTGACCGTCGGCGGCCCGCCGCCACCCGGGCACCGCGCCGTCGCCCGGTACGCGGTCGTCCCGTCGCTCGCCCGGGCCCGGTTCCTGCTGCCGCTCGGCGCGCCCCGGGCCACGGCCGCCTCGCTGCTGGCGTACAACGCCCTGCGCCCGCCGAAGGTGCGGGCGGTGCGGGCCGCGCTCGGCACGCTGGCGCGCGTCGGCGCGGTCGACCTGGCCCCGTTCCCCCGGCTGACGGTGTCGCTGCCCGATCAGGTCGCGGCCGACGAGGCGCTGCTGGCCGGGCGGTTGGGCGCCGCCCTCGGCGAGCCGGCCGTCCACGCGGCGTGCGGGGTCCGCCCGCCGGACCCGAACCACAAGCCCACCCTGCAACTGTTCGCCCCGGACGGCCGGGCCCTCGGCTACGCGAAGATCGGCTGGAACGGGGCCACCCGGGCGCTGGTCACCGCCGAGGCGGCGGCCCTGCGCGAGCTGCCGACGCTGACCGGCGTGCCCGACCACCCGGCGGCGCCCCGGCTGCTCGCCGAGACGACGGCCGCCGGGCAGGTGGTCGCGCTGGTCGAGCCGCTGCCGCCGGCTGTGCGGGGGGTGTCGGCCGGCGAACCGCCGCGCGTCGCGGCGCTGCTGGCCGTGGCCCGCCGGGGCCGCCCGCCCGCGCCACCGCGCCCCGT